>JACPYR010000069.1 GCA_016195965.1 Nitrosomonadales bacterium
CATTCCCTGATCAACTACCATACGAGCTACTTCCAGCTTGAATTCGGCTGTAAAACTTCTTCGTTCCTTTTGCATCTTCGCTTTCCTCTTTTAGGTGAATATTGCACCTATTGAGGTGTCCGTGTAAATTAGACCACTACAGTAAGTCTGACCAACGCTTTTTTTACTTTACTAGAAATATCTTCTGCATGCACTCAATCTTTCCCCAATATACCTATGAAAAATTTTCAGTTGCTGCAAAATTCCCTCCCCTTCAAGGGAAGGGTTAGGGTGTGGATGGGGTTAAAATGCCGATAAAATTGCTTTCTCTACACCCCATCCCCCTCCCGGCCTCCCCATTGAAAGGGGACGAGCGCCCACGCCACCTTGCCTGAGAATAGTTCAGAGGCACATTCCCAAATGAATTTTATAATGCTTTCAATAACTCTTGATAGTGTGTCCTGCTGCAACCTGAAAGAACACTCCAGACTTTTTCCCAAAACCTAATTTCGAGTTCTTGAGTTAAATTATATGGACTAATCCAAAACAAAAACGGGCATCTGACTTACATGATGCCCGTTTTACTTGCGGTCAGACAGTTACTCAGAATGAGTGCTTCAGTCCAATCGAGACGGCCGATGGGTTCGCGCCTACCGCCGAATTATTGGTGATAGCCGCATACAGGGCATACACGGTGGTAACCTTGCTCAGGGCATGATCATAGCCCACCACAAACTTGGTCGCGTCGTTGGCCGAACCGGCATTCGAAGTTGTACCTCTGCTGGTGTAAGCGGCCTTGACCGTGCCTGCGCCGAGGTTGTACTTGGCAGCCAGATAGATATTGCTCCGGGTTACCGAAGTGCCCACGGTGTTGGCGGCATACAGGATAGTCCCAGTATCGGACAGGCTCTCGAACACCGCGTTTACAGTCAATGCATCCATCGTATAACCACCACCGATCTTGAATGCAGAATAAGTCCATGAAGGCGTGGCACCTACGGCGGTCGCACTCACCGACTGGTAAGCAAGCGAGGCATTCAATGGCCCTGCGCCATACATTGCAGCCAGCGAAACCGCATTCTTGCCGGTCAATTGCGTATTATCGTTGTTCTTGCCCACGTAGCCAGCCGCAATAGTCACCCCACTCAAGTTCGGGCTGATATAGGCGACCACATCCGACAAGCGCGCATCGTGGCTATACTTGTAACCGCCGCCCATCAGGTCGCGGTTATCGCCGATCTCGTTGTTGGCAAACACATCCAGGCTGCGTGTGGCAATCTTGTATGGTGTGTCATGACGGCCAGCCAGCACTGTGCCCAGGCTATCGCTCTTCAGACCGATGTAGGTATTGCGGTTGAATAAATTAGTTTTCTGGGCAGTTGTTATGCCAGTGTTCGCGCCGTTATTCATCGTCTGGATGCCATTCGTGCTTGTGCCTGCAGCATCGACTGTGCCTTCCAGTTGCCAAATTGCGTTCAATCCGCCATCCATTGCCTCGGATCCCTTGAAACCCACGAAAGAGTTATTGCTGACCAAGGTCTTACTGGTAGAGCTATTCGTTCCGCCGCTATTGATGCTATTGGCAGAAACGTCCACAGCACCATAAATGGAAGTTTCAGCCGCGAAGGACAAGACTGGCGCAGCCAGCGCCGACGCAATTGCGAGAACAATCAGATTCTTTTGCATATATATCTCCTCAAAGTATTTAAGTTTCGGATTCATCAGCAGCCAGAGCACTTGACCCATTCAAATTTCCCTCTCACATAACGCTAGCAGGAAGATTTCCGGCACACATTATCCGGAGATAAACTTACATGAAACTGAACTCAGGATTTCTGTAAGCAAGTTGCCGCTTGACAAGAGCGCCGCGATCAAATACGCGCCAAGGTGAACTGGCAATTTACAGCAGAGGATGCGCAAGTCAAGCTTAAACGATTGTATCCGTCATTTGACGCATGACACGACACTAGCCCAGTTTGCACAACATCACTTCCCCTTGCCTGACTTGACCTTGTCAACTAATGATTCCGCAAAGTCAATTAGCTCTTTGCGTTCGGATGTTTTCAGGTACCCGCACTTCTACCAGACAAGGCATACGTTTGCGACACTGAACCTAAGGAGCGTTTGAAAATAGATGAGATGTTCGGACAGAGTGGCACAGTTTCGACACAGAAATCAGCAGAACCTAGCCAACCATTTGAGTTAACTGGTCGGGGCGAGAGGATTCGAACCTCCGACCACGTGCACCCCATGCACGTACGCTACCAGGCTGCGCTACGCCCCGAAGCTGCGCATTATACAGAGCAGACACGGCTCCTGCCAAATCATTCTCATGCCATTGCAAAATATCAGCGGAGCAGATTGCATCATGCTGCGGGTTTGACCACGACATAAAAGCCTTGCGCCCGTAGCGCCTGGGCTTTTTCCATATTCGCTACGAGGGTGTAGCGCAATACCCCGTGGCAATAGACATACAACTTGAGCATGGCAACCTCAAGCCGCGTAACTCTGGTTGTACACAGCCAGCGCCTCGGCAAGATGACCCGTGGGTCTGGCCGGATTGCCGGTGCCGAACTCCGCCTGCAGGGAGGCTTGGTTGTCGGAAATATAATGGATTGCGCGATTCAGGTTGCCGAGCTGTTTCAGGATGAAGTTACCATCCGAATTGAGCAGGCGCGCCGACCGTGCAAAATTTGCGCTGAATTCCTGCACCGCATCGACGACGCCTTGCTTATTGTTCGTCAGCATCTCGTCCAGCCGGACGGGATCCAATGATGCCAGCCGGGTATCGGGATCTATCGTGACGCCCAGGTCACGCAGTCCATGTACGCCATCTCCGGCTCCGAAAAAGGGATTGCTGAAATTCTGCTCCAGCTCGAATCGTGTAGCCTGAGCTGCCTGTGTGTCGGCCAGCAAACCGCCAGACTGCAAGTCGGGATTGATGTGCCGTATCCAAATATTGTATTGCGCAACGAAGTCCTGTAGGCCAGCCTGGATGCGGTCATTGCCGCTGGACAAGGCGATGCTGCCCAGGCTCCCGCCCGCATCCCGCATCTGGGCAACCGAGGATTTCACCTGGCTCAATTCGGAAAATTGCGCCTTGTAAGTCACATCCTTGTTGTTGATGTCGGTCATCATTTTATAAGCCGATTCGGGGTCGGGAAGCGCCATATTGCGCCCCGCCACAAAATAGCCATTCGCGCGATCTCCGACATCGCCTGTTGCAAGTGCGGACGACGGGGCTGCATAGAGATGTTCAATCTGGTCGGCGCTTGAAATCATCATCGAAAATATTCTGGCCCACGACTCGTCGCTCCTGGTCGCTGAACTCGTGGGGATCAGTGAACTGGTCAGCTGAAACTGAATCTGTGAAATCGTATCAGTCGAAGTTTTCATGTGGCTTGCTCCTTTGGTTGGCTACCGTGCCGACGACCTCTCTCCATGGCAATGACAGACTGGCACAAATCCCAATTTCAGAAGACTGGAATAACAGCATTTTTCCATGCCTGTTTTTTGTTTCCAGCTTTGCCGACAATTGGAAGCCACCCAATACGAGCCACCGCTAGACCGATTCATAACCACACCAGCAGCCCCACCTTACTTGACAATTTTACTATGGTATGTAAGGATGATCTCACATTTTGCTTGCACCCGGGCAGGATGCAGTGGCTCACCGGTCACTTGTCGTTAGCTAATTTTCAGCAGGAGGTAGTGAAGATGAATACGATTTTACTTTCCAGAAGAGAAGAGCATGAACTGTCAGGAGATACCCCGTTCTACACAGAATTAGGCGTGCTGACAGCAATATCTTTTGCCATCGCTGCAATTGTCATCATGTAAGTACTGGTGTCGCATAGCGGCGTTGATTAATGGTCCAATCAAACAGCAAAGGGCGGTTTATCCGCCCTTTGTTACTACAGCCAGAAGGCCGATTTTCGGCTTATCCGGCACTTTCCAGGCTCATCTCCATCTCTAACCAGCCCTCTTCCAATTCCGCGACTTTGCTTTCCAGCATTTCGCGTCGCGCATTCAATTGGCTGATGAAATCGTTGCTGCAATTAGTATAGGTAGCCGTATCGCCCAGCTGGCGGTTGATCTCGACCAACTCTGCTTGAGCCTTGTTCAGTTCGATTTCGAGCTTGTTTTGCTTCGACTGTAGCGCCTTGCGGTTCGGCTTCGGTGCAGCTTTTTGCAATGACTGCTCGGGCTTGGCTTGCGCCGTTTCGCGCGGGCGGCGCGCTTCGATCCAGTCCTTGTAATCCTCAAGGTCGCCGTCGAACAGCTTGGCGCTTCCATCGGCAACGAGATACAGTTCATCGGCCACGGCACGGATCAGACTGCGGTCGTGCGAGACCAGCACCACCGCACCGGCATATTCTTCCAGCGCAAGCGTGAGCGCATCGCGCATATCCAGATCGAGGTGGTTGGTCGGCTCGTCGAGCAGCAGCAGATGCGGTTTCTGCCAGGCCAGCAACGCCAGCGCCAATCGGCTTTTTTCGCCGCCCGAGAAGCTTGCCACAGGACGGTCTTCCGCATCACCCGCCAAACCAAAACGGCCCAGGAAGGTGCGTAGCGCCAGCGTGGTTTCCTTGGGCGCAATCCTTTCCATGTGGCGCAACGGCGTGGCCGCGCTGTCCAGATTTTCCAGTTGGTGCTGTGCGAAATAGCCAATGCGGATGTCGGGAGTGACTTCCAGCCTGCCCGCAGTCGGAGCGAGTTCGCCTGTCAGCAGTTTGATCAGCGTTGACTTGCCCGCGCCGTTCGGCCCGAGCAGAGCGATGCGCGCGCCGCTGCGCAGCAGCAGATCGACGCTGCCGAAGAGTTGCTTTTCGCCATAGGCGAAGCCCATCTTGTCCGCGCGCAGCAGCAGATCAGGGCTGCGCTCGGGCGCTTCGATCTCCAGCTCGAAATGGCCGTCGGTAACATGTGCGGGGGCGATGCGCGTCAGCCGCTCCAGCGCCTTGACCCGGCTCTGTGCCTGCTTGGCCTTGGTGGCCTTGGCGCGGAAGCGTCGCACGAAATCTTCCAGATGCGCGATTTTCGCCTGCTGGGTCTGGTATGCCTGATTTTGCTGGGCGATCTTCTCGGCTCGCGCGCGCTCGAAGTCGTCGTAATCGCCCGCATAGTTGTCGATCATGCAGTCGTGCACATGGGCGATGCGGTTGACGGTGGCATTCAGAAATTCGCGATCATGCGACACCAGCAGGATGCTGCCGGGATAACGCGCCAGATACTGCTCCAGCCAGATGATCGCTTCGAGGTCGAGGTGATTGGTCGGCTCGTCCAGCAACAACAGGTCGGCCCGGCACATCAGCGCGCGCGCCAGATTCAGGCGCATCCGCCAGCCACCGGAAAAGCTGGCAACCGATCTGCCCAGCGTGTCGGTCGCAAAACCCAATCCGTTGAGCAGTTGCGCGGCACGCGCCTTGGCGCCATAGCCATCGATGGACTCGAAATGCTGCTGCGCCTCATACCACGCAGGGTCATGCTGTTCCTGCGCCAAGATTTTTTCGAGCCGGCGCAGCTGCGCATCGCCGTCGAGCACGAACTCGAGCGCGGCCTGATCGGAATTTGCGATTTCCTGTTCGACATAGGCCAGCGTCTTGCCGCTTTGCAGCGAGACTTCGCCGCCGTCGGGCCGGATTTCGCCGCGTATCAGGCGAAACAGCGTTGACTTGCCACAACCGTTTTTGCCCACCAGGCCGATGCGCTGGTTGGCAAACGCCTGTAAATTCGCCTGCTGGAACAGCGGAATGCCGCCTTGCAAGTACGTCAGATTCTGGATATTAAGCATGATGCAATGATAACAGAGGGCAGCACCATCTTCCCCCCACAGCCTCCGATCGCAAACAATAATCCCGATGGAGGAGTCCGTATCCGGCAGCCCTTACGACGAGACCCCGCGCACCAGCAGCACCGGGACCGATGCCCCGCGCACCACATCTTCCGCAACGCTGCCCAACAGCAACCGGCTTAAACCGGAACGACCGTGGGTGCCAATCACGATCAGGTCGGCCTGCCAGTTCAGCGCCGCATCGTCGATCACGCTGGCGACGCGCTCACCCGCTGCTTCAAGCAAAGCCGTTTCCGCTGTGATGCCGACGCGGCCGGCGGTTTTAGCGGCCTGCGCCAGCGCGCGCTCGCCGGTCTTGCGCACCGCCTCCTGCAACGCGGCATGGTCGATAAAGGCATAACCTTCTGCATCCAGCGGATAGACTTCCTCGAGCACATAAACCAGACGCAATTGTGCCTTGCCAGCCGCCAGCTTCAGCGCTTCCTGCAGCGCGCGCTCAGAAGTCGGACTGCCATCGATGGGCACCAGAATACGTTGATACATGATAGCCTCCGTTTCTCCCGCACGATGTGCAGGCCTGTTGCATCAGTAAGCCCGATTCGACGGGCGGGCGGTATTTTTCTGGAAGTACTTCTGTATGACCGTCGTCAGCACATTGGGAGCGTCAAGGTGAATGGCCGGATCAGTCCCCATTCTGAAATTGAAAGCGTCATAGCTATGGATAGTCGCATAGGCCGGATCGGTCGTTTCCCAGTCCCAGATGGCGTAATTCAGGCCGTAGCTTTCCATGATGCCCATTTCATCGTCGAGAAATTGCACCGCATTCGGCACAAAGCGCTTCGCGCCGAATTCGCTAATGCCGACCGGAACGTTCCGCGACGATTTGAACGTCGCGACATCCAGAAAGATATTCAACAGATCGGTTCGTGAATAAAAATCATAGATCGTTGTGCCGTAGCTCACCGCTTGGGCTGCCTGTAACGTGTACGGTATGGGATCGTATTGATGCACCGTGTACACGGTCTTGCTATCTCCGGTTGGGACTATCCCCGCCAGCGCAGCAGCCGAACTATAGTTCATGCCGCCTATCAGGACAGGCGTGTTGATGTCCGCCAGCCTTATCGCATCCGTGATCTTCTTGGCCAATGAGTTCCAATCGTATGGGGGGCTCAATATCAGGCTGGTATGCGGATCGACCATCAGGTCGTAGCCGACGACAACGGGGTTGGTCTTGTATCTTTTCGCCGTGTAGCTCCACATATCTGCCCAGGCAGTCTGCTCGGCAGGGTTTGTCCATACCGAATTCAGCGCAGGTAAGCTCGCCTGATAGACGATATCTTCTTCGCTTCTGCCCGGGCCGGTACGGAAGGATATCACCGCATACATATTGGCTTTTGCCACCATGGCCAACAGGTTGTCCAGATTGGTTTGCGCGTCCAGGTTCGGCAGGTAAGGTGGGATTTCCGAATAAAGGCCGGGGTGCGAGATGAACACCACATTGGCGCCGGTCTTAGCCAGATTGTCGAAATCGGTTTGAGTGAAAACCGGGCCAAACAGACCGCTACCCAATGCAGTGCCATAAATAGAAACGATGTTCGATCTCTGCCAGACATTGGCGCCGCGCAAACAAGTACCGCCTGCCCACAGCGCCCATTTGCTGGTGATAGCGGAACAACTGTCCACGGCTGCACTTTTTCCGCCATTGCATCCGGCCAACATCGCCGCCACCAACAGCACGATTCCGCCAAGTCGAATTTTCATTGTTGCTCTCCGCCAAAAAATCATCAAAACCTCAATCCGGTAAAACCGGTCATCGCAGAGGAATTGCTTAAATGCCAAATTGCCGTATTATTAGCCCTGAATGCCACACCCGGAGATTGTAAATTTACCATGAAGAATACTCCAACATTCAGCGAAATCAATAGCCTCTTCGCCAACGATGACCCGGAAGAAGTCTGGGTCAAGGTATCCGAGATCGTGATGCGCATCAACCCCGCGTATGATTTTTCCATTGCCCGCACCTCCTTCAACGATGTCGTGCGCCTGTTCCAGGGCAACTATCCCGGTTACTGCCCGATCAAAACGCTGTATCACGACCTCAGGCACATGCTGGATGTCCTGGTGTGCGCCGCACGGCTGATGCATGGCGTACATCTGTCCGGCACGCGCCTGTCCGATCAGGAGATGACCGCCATCATGATCGCGGCGATGATGCACGATGTCGGTTACGCCCAGCAACGCAAAGAAGAAGCCGGTAGCGGCGCACAATACACACGCAGCCGTGTCGGCCGGGGCATTAAATTTGCGCAAGATTATATTATCGGCAAAGGCTTTCCTATCGAATTGGCCACGCAAATGGAATTCATCCTGCGCTGCACCGATCCGGCAGTTGATCTGTCCGAAATCAATTTCCCCGATGAACGCACCCGGCTGCTGGGCCAAATCGTCGGCTCCGCCGATTTGGCCGGGCAAATGGCCGACCGCACTTATCTGGAGAAACTGTTATTCCTGTATATGGAGTTCAAGGAAGCCCATTTTGGCGGTTACCAGAATGTCCATGACCTGTTGAATAAAACCCGGTATTTTTACGTCGCCACACGCAGAAAACTGGATGAAAACTTTGCCGGCATTTACACCCACTTGGCCTCACATTTCCAAGATTTGTTTGGCGTGGCGAACAATTATTATCTGGAATCGATCGAAAAGAACATGGCTTACCTGACCACGATCACCGCGCTGAACAAGGCTGAGCACCGCGCCATGCTGAAACGCGGCGGCATCGTGAATAAGGCCGAAACGATGATAACTCAGGCAGATTTTGCCTAGACCCAAGTAAGTGCCCCTGCCGGGCGCACAAAAAGGCCAACCCTAAGGTTGGCCTTTTGCTTGCATCCACAAACCGCGCTCAGGCTCGTTTCTTGAACTCGTTGGTGCGGGTGTCGATCTCGATCTTGTCGCCGATTTCGATGAAGGCCGCGACCGGCAATTCAAAACCGGTGTTGATCTTGGCCGGCTTCATCACCTTGCCGGATGTATCGCCGCGCACCGCAGGCTCGGTGTAAACGACTTCGCGCACGATGGTGTTGGGCAACTCGACGGAGATCGCCTTGTCGTTGTAGAACACCACTTCGCATGGCATGCCATCTTCGATGTAGTTGATCGCATCGCCCATGCATTCCGCTTCGATCTCGTATTGGTTGTATTCGCCGTCCATGAACACATACATCGGATCGGCAAAATAGGAATAGGTGCATTCCTTGCGATCCAGCATGATCTGGTCGAACTTGTCGTCGGCGCTGTATACGGTTTCTTTGGCGGATTCGGTCAACAGATTCTTCATCTTCATCTTGACCACCGAACCGTTACGACCGGAACGGCTATATTCCGCCTTGAGTATTACCATGGGCTCGGTGCCCACCATGATGACGTTACCCGAGCGAAGTTCCTGTGCTGTTTTCATAATTTACTGCCCCTCATTTTCCAAGGCGCGCATTCTACCGATTTCCTGGCAAAAATCCAGCAAATTCAACGCCAGATTGTTTTCCGCCAGTTGTCGTGCCCACTGCCGTGCGTGGCTGTCCAGTTCGCCGCGCGCCGCAACGAAAGCCGACCATGTATCTACTGCCCAACATCCTCCATTCCAGGCCTGCCACAAACCCGCTACCGCCGACTTGGCCGACTGGCTGAGTTGACTGCCGTGCAAGGTGAGGAAGGCTTGCAGCTTTTTCAAGTGCACCGCGTCGTGCTGTGGATAAATTTGCCAAACCAAGGGCCGCCCTGCCCACTGCGCCCGCACAAACGAATCCTCACCACGGACGACATTGACATCGCAAGCCCACAACAGTTCATCGTAACGCTCCTGCTCGACAAATTGCAGCACGCACACCTGCAAGGTGCCGCGAGTATAAGCCTTGCCCGCACACGGCTCGGCATCGCCGAAATATTGCCCGACCTGAGGCAGGATGCGGCTCTCCGGCACCAAGCACAGCAAGGGTTGTGCACCGTCCGCCCACGCATCGAACAAACCATTAAGCGCAGCATTTTCATAAGCGAACAGAGAAACCTTCAGCGTCTGTGCCGATGGCATCTCGATGCCGACAGATTGCCAGAATGCCTGCCGCTGCGCAGCATCGCCCTGAAAAGCATCGCGCCGCGCCAACAGATTGCGCTCCAGCAACAAGCCGCCCGTTTTTGGCGTGAAACCCGGAAAGAAAAAATATTTGGTCAGCGGCAAGGTCGGATGCGGCGAAGGCAGCTTGTGGCAACCCTGGACCCAATCCTCCGCTGAAAGATATTCGAGATTTATCCATACTGGCTTGCTCTCCTGCTCCGCCATCGCCTCGATGTAGTTCTGCGGCAACTTGCAGGCAAACGCCTCGATTACCAGCTCGGCCACGCCCCTCTCCCGACCCCACCCTCTCCCTCCGTCGCAAGAGGGAAACGCATCAGCTGTCCAATGACACACTTCCACGCTGCGACATCTTTGCTTCTCTGCAGCGACATCTATTTCCGGGCACAGCTTCGCCAGACTAGGCATATCGTCCAGCCACAGCCGCACCTGCAAACCATACTCGTTCGCCAGTTGTCGCGCCAACCGCCAGCACACGCCGATATCGCCGTAGTTGTCGATGACGTTGCAAAAAATGTCGCAGCTTTCTGGCAAAAAATTTTCCTTCATCGTTGCCCACTTGATCGAGCTGCCCGCGCTAATAAACCTAGCAGCGTAACCACGCAAAACGCCGCGCCCGCATAAAAAGTGAACGCAGCGCCCAGCCTATCCCACAGCAATCCGGCCACCACGCTAGCCAACAGCATCGCCAGCCCGCTCATCAGGTTGAAAAATCCATAGGCCGTGCCGCGCAGATCGGCAGGTGCCGTATCGGCCACCATGCGCGCCAGCAGCCCCTGCGTGATACCCATGTGCACACCCCACAATGCTACGCCGAGCAACACTGTCGTCCAGTGATCGTCGTATGCGAGCACCAGATCGGCGGCGATCAAAATCGCCAACCCAAGCGCCAATAATTTTGCGTGGCTCATGCTGTCGGAGAGTTTGCCGAAAGGATAAGCAGAGGCGGCATAGATCAGATTCATCGCCACCATCACCAGAGGCACCAGCGCGATGGGTACCCCGCCTTGTGCTGCGCGCAGCACAAGAAATGCTTCGCTGAAACGCGCCAGCGTGAACACCGCGCCTATGATTACCACCCACCAATAGGCCGCGCTTAGCCGCTGCAAATTTTCACGGCTGATGGGGTTATTCGGCGTGTGTGCCTCCCGTTTTTGCGGTTCGCGCACACCGAACAACAGCAACGCCACCGCCAGCAGGCCGGGAATTACCGCCACCCAGAACACCGCGCGGAAATCGTTGGCCCACCACAGCATCAATCCCGTCGCCAGCAACGGCCCCAGGAACGCGCCCACCGTGTCCAGCGATTGGCGCAATCCGAACGCCGCGCCGCGTATTTCGACTGGAGCAATATCGGCGAGCAAGGCATCGCGCGGCGCACCGCGCACGCCCTTGCCTACCCTGTCCATAAAGCGCGCGGCCAACACCCAACCCGTACTGGAAGCCAGCGCGAATATCGGCTTGGTCAGCGCGCCCAGCGCGTAGCCCGCCACCGCCAGCCCTTTGCGTTTGCCGAGATAATCGCTCAACACACCGGAAAACACTTTCACCAGCAGTGCCGTCGATTCGGCGATGCCTTCGATCAATCCGACCGCCAGGGCGCTGGTCCCGAGCACGGTGACCATGAACAGCGGTAACAGGCTGTGGATCATCTCCGAGGAAACATCCATCAGCAGACTGACAAAGCCCAGCACCCAGACGCCGCGCGGCATCTGGCTTAATGTGGTGCTACTGACTTTTCCCAACATAAGATAATCGCCAAAAAATCACTCATCGGCAGATTGTATGCGCAATTTCAACAATGGGCTTTTCTCTACGCGTATTTTTCACTCCGATCGCAGCACCCCATCATTACAAACCTTATTGTCTTCATGTGCACTTAATCGGATATCCGGGTAATTTCTTATTTTCGGCTCTATTCCTTTCGTGTCCGGCCTATTTTTTATGCTTATTGAATCAATAATATAATGCTGCACTTAACACTCCCTCCGTCCGAAACCCTTGCTAAATCAAAAAAGCCCGCTATAATCAAAGCCGAATGCAATATAATTAACAAATAGCATGAAGAGTCAGGACGGCTATTTTTGTAAGGGTGAGCAATGTCATTCGAGCTGATCGAAAACAGTTTTGAAAATTCTGAAGCGCCGCTTGTCGTCGTCATCGACGACGAATTCACCAGTCGGCTGATACTAGACAAAGTATTACGCAGCGTCCAAAAAAATATTATCGTTAAAACATTTGCGGAACCGATCACTGCGCTGGCCTGGATCAAGGACAACATACCGGATTTGATCATCGTCGATTACATGATGAGCGGCATGACCGGGCTGGAGGCCGTGCAGCAAATGCGGCGGATATATTCTCTCGAAGGTGTACCCATCGTGGTCGTCACTTCGCTGGAAGAACGGGACATCAAATACCAGGTACTGGAATCGGGCGCGACCGATTTCATCTCCAAACCTATCGATCCTTACGAATGCAGGGTACGCTGCCGCAACATGCTGCATATGCGCCTGCAGCAAAAATTCATCCTGCACCGCTCGCAATTTCTGGCCCAACGAGTCGCTGAAGCGACCGAGCAAATTCGCCAACGCGAGCAGGAGACCTTGTTGAGGCTGGCCAAGGCCGGTGAATTTCGCGATGAGGATACCGGGAACCATATCGTGCGCATGGCCAGATATTCGCGCCTAATAGCCGAACAAATGGGGCTAGAAGAAGAACGATGTGAATTGATCGAAGTCGCCGCGCCTATGCACGATATCGGCAAGATCGGTATTCCCGACCACATTTTATTGAAGCCCGGGCGGCTGACCCCTGACGAGCTGGAAATCATGAGGACCCATCCTTTGATAGGCTACAATATCCTGCAAAACAGCCCCTCAAAATATTTGAGCCTGGGAGCGGTCATCGCCTTGTCGCACCACGAAAAATATGATGGCAGCGGTTACCCGCACGGCACCCGAAAAGATGAAATTCCGCTGGAAGCGCGCATAGTCGCCGTTGCCGATGTTTTCGACGCGCTCACTTCGCGCCGTCCATACAAAATAGGCTGGTCGAACGAAGACGGCTTGGCCTACCTGACCGCCAACCGGGGCAAGCATTTCGACCCAGCTTGCGTGGATGCATTCATCGCACAATTTGCCAAGGCTAGCCTGATACAACAGCAGATTCAGGATCCCGAAGAATCCCTGCCCGAGCAACTGACCCTATGACCCAGATGCTGGGAAATTTTTTCCGGCGGCTTCAAGCCAGATTTCCGAGTTATGGCAGTGAACATGAACAGGCTCTGGTACGTATTGTCTTTTCTTTACTAGTTGTCTGTTACCTGAGTTTCAAGCTTTTCAACACGGAAGACCTATTCGCCATTAGGTCTACCATTATTTTCTCCGGCCTATTTACTTGTAGCGCGATTCTGTTAGCGATCGCCATCTTTCGCAGCAGCGAGCCTTCCGAACACAGACAATTCCTGGCCATGCTTACCGACATTGGTGCCATTACATTTGTTATGTATATGAGCGGAGAAGTCGGCTCTCTCCTGTTTGGAATTTTTCTCTGGGTCACAGTCGGCAACGGGTTGCGCTACGGAGCCAAGTCGTTGCTTAGAGCGCAGGCACTCAGCGTACTAGGCTTCATTATCGTGATCCTGTTCAATGATTACTGGTCATCACATAGCACGCTCGCAATAGGTTTATTGCTCACGCTGATTTCAATCCCTCTTTTTACTTTCACCTTACTGGGGCGTTTGAATCAAGCGATCATCCGCGCAGAGGAAGCCAGCAAGGCCAAGAGTTATTTCCTGGCCAATATGAGCCACGAGATGCGCACACCGCTGAACGGCGTCATCGGCGCCAGCGACTTGATTCTCACCACCCCGCTGAACGCGGAGCAGAAAGACTTAGTCAAAACGTTGAGAAACTCTGGGCGCATCCTGCTCAAGCTCATCGAAAATGTGCTGGATTTTTACAAAATCGAAAGCGGCAAACTGATCGCCCAGATCATGGATTTCGACCTGCATAGCCTGATTAACAACACCATGGATATGTTTGCGTCCCAGGCCAACAAGAAAGGGCTGCGCCTGCATATGCGCGCCACACCCGAGACTTGCTATTTGTTGCGCGGCGATGTGCAACATTTGCGCCAGGTGCTGATCAACCTGGTTGGCAATGCGATCAAGTTCACCAAACAGGGCGTGGTGGAGTTACGGGTCAGCACCTTGTCCCAGGACCCATCTTCGGTGCGCCTCAGGTTTGAAGTGATCGATACCGGTATAGGCATTCCGCAAGAATCGCAACAGAAGATTTTCGAAAGCTTCACCCAGGCGCACGCGAATATCACCAACAGCTACGGCGGCACCGGGCTGGGCACCACCATCTCGAAACAGCTCGTCGAGTTCATGGGCGGCAAGATCGGTTTGCATAGCGAAGTGGGCAAGGGCAGCCTGTTCTGGTTTGAGCTGCCATTCGAGAAACAGCCGGAAAGCCGTGTATCCGAGGCATCGCCGACTCTGCACCACGCTCGCGTGCTCGGTATCTGCATGCCGGTCAGCGAACAGGCCACCGTGACCTCCTATCTTGCCGGTTGGGGGGCACAATTCGAACATGCCGAATCTCAGGCGCAACTGTTTACGCTGCTAGGTAAAACTCCAGCCGACGGACATCACAATCATGTCGTGCTGTGCAGGCCACATGCGCTGGGCATGAGCTCCCGCGACTTCGCCACCCGGATGTGGGCAGATTATTCCACCAACGATTTGTCGCTGATCCTGATTACTGCCGACTCTACCGAACTGGATGAGCAAGAGCTGCTCGCGATGGGTTATTCTGTCGTATTAAAAGCGCCGCTAGACCAGACTCTGCTGTTCAATGCATTGCACGGGGCATTAGCGTCCGAAACGATGTCCCCGGATGTCGTGTCGTTCGTGGAACACTATGAACGCAACCATAAGGAAAATCGCCGGCTCGATATCCTGGTCGCGGAGGACAATGCGACGAACCGCAAGATCATTTCAAAAATACTGGAATTCGCCGGACATCATGTCGATCTGGCGGAGAATGGCGACCTGGCGCTGGATATGCTGGAAAAACAACGTTACGACCTGGCCATCATGGACATGCACATGCCTGTGCTGGCCGGACTGGAAGCGCTGAAAATCTACCGGATGACCGAACGGGCAGAGCCACATATGCCGATCGCCATCTTGACCGCCAGCGCGACCCTGGAAGCGAGGCGAGAATGCGAGGAAGCTGGGGTCGATGCATTTCTGACCAAGCCTATAGATCCCCACACGCTGCTTGATACTGTGTCGCGGCTCACCGCCACCGTAAACCTAGCGCCCGACACCCCAAACATCGCTCCAGCACCAGCTACCCCGACAAACTCGGTGGAGACTACCAGTGCAGAAGACGAGCTACTGATCAACTCCCGGACTTTGCACCACTTGGAATTGCTCGATGAAAGCAACGATAATTTTTTGAATGATGTGATCCAGGGCTTTCTGCAGGAAGGCGAACAACTGCTGGATGCGATGAAAAATGCGCTGCACCAGCAGCAATATGCCCAATTCAGGGAACTGGCGCATGCACTGAAAGGCAGCTCCGGCAATCTGGGCGCGGAGGCGCTGTTCCAGATATGCCGGGAAATTTCCCAGTTCAATCACCCCGACTTGCCCAACTCCGCCAATCATCTGATGATCCAGGCCCGCGACAGCTTCAACGCCACCCGGCTGGCTTTAAGCCGCTATCTGGATAGGCACCGGCAAGCAAAAGGATCATAACACCAGCGATATTTCGGCTTTTCTGCGTTCTATTTTCCTGCGTGTCCAAACAATCTTCTGCTCGACCTCGCCGGAATGCGACACCTCGCCCAACGGCGTTTCAACGACTGGCTCCGTCAGCTCGCCATTTCCGAACAGCTTGTGCTGCGAGCGTGCGAATCTATCCATCACCTTGAGGTCTTTTTCGCCCAGATTTAAGGCCGCATCGACCCAGATATTGGTAATATCCATCATCTCTTGATAAGTAAGCGGATTAAAACGCTGCTTTGCCTTTTGCAACGCCATGTAGCCATTCGCATTGCGCGAACGTTTTGCGACGTAATCGTGTATGGCTTCCTCTCCCTCACCCTTCTCGACCAGCACATCCACCAGACCGAGCCCATGGAGTTCTTCCACCGGATAAACTTTCCCGCTCAATATCAATTTCTCCGCCAGGTTTACTCCAATTTTTCTGGCGACCATGCTGAACGCGCCGTGGCCGGGAATAAGATTGAACAGCATTTCAGGAAAGCCCATTTTGGTACCGCGTTCGGCAATGATCACATCGCTGGTCAATGCGGCTTCAAGCCCGCCTCCCAGCGCATCACCCTGCACCAATGAAATAGTGATTAATGGCGATTTAAAATGATTCATTCTGCAAAACATTAAATCCAGACACAGGGTTGAATATTTCAACAAAGCCTGGCGATCTTTATTTTTAATCAGCGCGGAAAACAACCTCAGGTCTCCCCCCAGATTAAACACCCTTGGAGTTAAAGAAGAAACAACCGAAAAATGCACAGAATGTAACTGACTCCCAATCTGAACTTTCCCGCCTGAATTTTCTATAGTTTTATGATGATGGTACAGATCCTCCAGCAGCTCCTTGCTGCAGCATGGGATGCCCACAGGGTTCATCTGAGTCCACAGCACGCCGTATTCAGGATCGAACCGCGTCGATATCTGTGAGTATTTGAAATCCAGCGGATTAGTCTCGCTCGGTACAATTCCGAACTGGCCCATTTTGTTATCACCCCAAATTCCTAGCTTACCCATTTTCCACCTCATTCAAATATGTGATTCTGTGTCGAATCTGTCATTCTTCGTTAATCCGGAACCGCGTCATGTTCAACCCAGACTTCTAATCCAAGCGGCTTCCGCTACAGGTCAATTCATCAGTGTTGCCACGCGAGCAAAATACCAAAATTAACCGTATCTCAAGCGAGGAATAGAGCTGTAAAAGTCAGCTATTTCTCGTTTGACTATCCATGCTTCTGCATCTGTATGCTTACGTGTCCGTTATAATGCTGCTTTTACCCGACCCAGCCATGCCCGCCATCCAACTGTTACCGGACCTGCTCATCAATCAAATCGCTGCTGGCGAGGTGATCGAGCGTCCGGCATCAGCACTCAAAGAGCTACTGGAAAATAGCCTGGATGCGGGCGCGACCGATATCGCGGTGCAACTGGAAGGCGGCGGCATCAAGCTGCTGCGCGTGCGCGACAACGGCAAAGGCATAGCAAAAGACCAGCTGGCGCTGGCGCTGATGCGCCACGCCACCAGCAAAATCACCTCTCTGGACGACCTGCAAAGCGTTGCCAGCATGGGCTTTCGCGGCGAAGCATTGGCCAGCATGGCCGCAGTCGCGCAGCTCACCCTCACCAGCCGCACGGTTTCCGATACGCACGGCTGGAAGGTCGAAACAATCGACGGGCGGCTCAGCGCACCCGTTCCGGCCAGCCAGCCGCTGGGTACCAGCATCGAATTGCGCGAGCTGTATTTCAATACCCCGGCACGGCGCAAATTTTTAAAGTCTGAGTCCACCGAATTCGCCTGGTGCGAAGAAACCTTCAATCGCATCGCGCTATCGCGCCCCGATGTCGCGTTCTCGCTGCAACATAACGGACGCACGATCTGGCAACTCCCTGGCTCCCCTCTCCCTCTGGGGGAGGGGCTAGGGGTGGGGGCGCATCCGTTACAACAACGCATCGCTGCCATCCTCGGCGCGGAATTCGGCCATGCCGCCGTACCGGTAGAACGTCAGGCTGCGAACCTGTCGCTGAAAGGCCTGGCCGCCCTGCCTGCCTATTCACGCTCCAACCGGGATGCTCAGTATTTCTTCGTCAATGGCCGCTTCGTGCGCGACAAGGTCGCCAGCCATGCGTTGCGCCAGGCTTATCAGGACATCCTGCATCATCAGCGCCACCCGGCTTTCGTGCTGTTCCTCGACATGCCCCCGGAGCAAGTGGACGTCAACGTGCATCCCGCCAAGAGCGAAGTGCGCTTCCGCGAAAGCCAGGGGATACACCAGTTCATTTTTCACACGTTGCAGAAAGCGCTGGCCGTTCCCGCCAGCGGACAGGAGACCCGCGAACAACAACGACCCGCTCCATATATACCGACACAGCAGTCCATGCGGCTCGGCGTTGCCGAAAAAGAGGCGGCTTATCGCCTCTGGGAAGTACAGACTGAGAATCAACGCAACGTAGGATGGGCTGAGCCCTTCGGCAGCGCTCAGGATAAACTCCACGATACCCATCGTTTCCCAGCGCCAAAGGGTAATGGTGTTCAACCCATCCTGCCCGAAGCTGAACACCCCCTAGGCTTCGCTTTAGCGCAGCTCTCCGGCGTCTACATCCTCGCGCAAAATGCGCAGGGCCTGATCGTCGTGGACATGCATGCGGCGCATGAGCGCATCGTGTACGAGAAACTCAAGGCCTCGCTGGACACCGAACAAATCGCCACCCAGCCGCTGCTGATCCCGGTGAGCTTTTATGCCGAGCCACTGGATGTTGCGACCGTGGAAGCCGAGCAGGATGCGCTCAACAAACTGGGTTTCGACATCGCGCCGCTCTCGCCGACCACGCTGGCGGTACGCGCGATGCCGGTAATGCTCAAACAATCCGAAGCCGAAGCCGCCGCGCAGGACGTAATCGCCGAGCTGCGCGAATACGGCGCTTCCCGCGCGATGACCGAACGCCGCGACGCGCTGCTCGCCACTCTCGCCTGCCACGGCGCAGTGCGCGCCAACCGCATCCTGAGCACCACCGAAATGAATGCGCTGCTGCGCGAAATGGAGCAGACCGAGCGCTCAGGACAATGCAACCACGGCAGGCCGACTTGGTTTCAGTTGAGCATGAACGATCTCGACAAGATGTTCATGCGCGGACAATGAAGAATCAGGATTCAGGATTGAGGAACGAGGATCGATGGGAAAACCCCACACTTCCCCTGGTAAGGGGAGGCCGTGAGGGGTTGGGGTTGCCTCAATCCTCGCTCCTCGATCCTGATAGAACTACTAGCCATTCGACTAGGCTGGCAAAAAACACCAGCCAAGTCGCTGGTTATCAATCCTCAAAATTGCCCCCGGCCATTTTTCTGATGGGCCCCACCGCCAGCGGCAAAACCGGTGTCGCGGTGGAACTGGCGCAGCGCCTGCCGGTGGAGCTGATCAGCGTGGATTCGGCGCTGGTGTTTCGCGACATGAATATCGGCACCGCCAAGCCGGACCCGGCAACACTGGCCCGCGCGCCCCACCACCTGATCGACATCATAGCCCCGACTGACGCCTATTCCGCTGCGTCGTTCCGTCACGATGCGCTGCGCTTGATGGCGGACATCACACAGCGCGGCAAGATACCGCTGCTGGTCGGCGGCACGATGCTTTATTTCAAGGCGCTAAGTGAAGGACTCAGCGATCTTCCGCCATCCGATCCCGAAGTGCGCGCCGCACTGGATGCCGAGATCGCGCTGCACGGCATCGAACATCTGCATGCCGAACTCGCCAAGGTGGATGCCGAAACCGCCGCACGCCTCAAACCGACCGACACACAGCGCATCCAGCGCGCGATGGAAATCTACCGCATCGCCGGACAGCCGATGTCAGAGCTCATCAAAAAAACGCTCACGCCTTCACTCCCCTATAGCATCCTCCCCATCGCGCTGGTCCCCAGCGACCGTGCTCAACTTCACGCCCTCATCGCCACGCGCTTCAAGGCCATGCTGGAACAGGGGTTGATCGATGAATTGCGCATGCTGCGCAAAAAATATCCGCTGCATCCGGATATGACCTCGATGCGCTGTGTCGGTTACCGCCAGGCATGGCAATTCATCGATGGCAGAATAGATGAAGCCCAACTGCTGGCAACCGGACTCGCCGCGACGCGGCAACTGGCCAAACGTCAGCTCACCTGGCTGCGTGCAATGCCGGACAACATCGACGTGGATTGCCTTGCTCCTAACAGGGATAAAATCGTGCTTAGCGAATTGCAGAGATTTGTGCTAAGGTGATCATTCGGCTGCGCGCTAGTCGCAGCCCCTGCTCTTGCCGCGCGCCCTGCGCACAGCATGTCATCATCTTCTTACGGAGGAATGGGCCATGATCAAGATAGCCATCATCATCGGAAGCACCCGTCCTGGCCGCAAAGCCGATTCAGTCGCCAAGTGGGTATATGGAATCGCGAAAAAGCGCAGCGACGCGGAATATGAAATCGTAGATATCAAAGACTACAATCTGCCTCTCCTGGACGAGCCTGTACCGCCGTCCATGGGACAATACAGCCAACCGCACACCAAGGTTTGGTCTGCGAAAATCGCTTCATTCGACGCCTATGTTTTCGTCACGCCGGAATACAACCACGGCACCTCCGGCGCACTGAAGAACGCGATTGATTACCTATATACAGAATGGAACAACAAGGCGGCAGGATTAGTGAGTTACGGCAGCATCGGTGGGGCGCGTGCCGCAGAAAATCTGCGGCTGATTCTGGGCGAACTGCAAGTGGCAGACGTGCGTGCCCAGGTCATGCTTTCGTTGTTCACCGACTTCGAGAATTTCACCACCTTCAAACCGGCAACCATGCACGAAAAGTCCGTCAACGCGATGCTCGACCAAGTTATCGCGTGGGGTGGGGCGTTGAAGACCCTGCGCGATAAGTAGCGTAGGTATAGACAACGCAAACAAATACAATGACCTCGCTGCGCGCGATCCAGGCTGACATCACTCAACTGAATGTCGATGCGATTGTCAACGCCGCGAATTCGTCGCTGCTGGGCGGGGGCGGCGTAGATGGGGCGATTCATCGTGCGGCAGGGCCGGAACTATTGGAGGAGTGCCGCACGCTGAGCGGCTGTCCGGTCGGTCAGGCGCGGCTCACTCGCGGCTACCGGTTACCTGCGCAGTTTGTGATCCACACCGTAGGGCCGGTGTGGCATGGCGGAACACATGGCGAAGCGCAGTTGCTGGCCTCCTGCTACCGGGAGAGCCTGTCCCTCGTCGCTGCGCAGCAGCTTGCCAGCGTTGCCTTTCCCTGTATCAGCACCGGTGTCTATGGCTATCCGCCTGAACAGGCGGTTGAGGTAGCGATTGCGGCGGTGCAGGATTTTTTGCGTTCACCTTGCTCGTTGCGCGAGGTTATTTTCTGCTGCTATTCGGCTGGCGATCTGGCACTTTATCAATCGTGTCTTGCCCACTTTTAAGTCCATGCAAAACTGCCCACCCAAGATTATTTCAACCCCAGGGTTGTCTCCTTGGCCGATCAATAGTATATTAGAAACCTCTAATTTTTATTTCAGGAGATTATGATAATGATCGAAATCAATTTCAAACGCGAAATCAGCGCCACGGTAGACCAAGCCATTGAACGCGCGACCAAGGCGCTGGCTGCGGAAGGTTTCGGCATCCTGACCCGCATCGACATGCACAGCAAGATCAAGGAGAAGACCGGCAAGGACATTGTCCCCACGGTGATTCTCGGCGCATGCAACCCCAATCTGGCGTATGAGGCTTACACCGCAAACAGCGATGTGGCGAGCCTGCTGCCATGCAATGCGGTGATCCGCGAGATCGCGGCAGGAAAAATTTCACTGGAATTCGCCAAGCCGACCGGCATGATGAAGATCATGGGCGATGAAAAGTTGGTCAAACTGGCCATTGAAGCCGATGCGAAGATCGAACGCGCACTGAAAAACGTATAGCAATCCGTAGCAATTATTCGTGGGGCTGGGTGATATCGCACGCGATCCCTGCATCGGTGGCGATCATCGTGACGACCGCATCAACCGGAAGGTGCAGCAATTCGGCGATGTCCTGGTAGTCATCGGGAAGTGCCGCATTATCCCAGCCTTTGGCGGAATGCCGTGCCAGATTGGCCGCCAGCGTGACATTGCGCACGCGCGGCTGATCCGAACTGGAATCGTTCATCAGGGTCAGCAACAGTTGCGGCAAGCCCCATTGCTGAGCCAACTCCCGCTGCAAATTAAATAGCTGAAAACCCAGCACCAGCTCCTGCGCATCGCGGCTGCGTAATGATTTGTCCTTGGCCTGAACTGCATAGATTGCCAACATCTCGTTCGGCGCAAAACAGCACATCAAAATTTCGGCGATATCGTGCAGCAGCGCCGCCACCCGCACCTCTTCGAAGTGCAGGTCGCGCAGTTGCACGGCCCAATCCTTGGCATATTCGGAAGCGCGATGCGAGCGGTGCACCACGCGCAACAGGTGGGGCAATGCGGCCAAATGAGGTTTGATAAGTTCTTCTACCAGTGGCTTGGGCTGCACCTTATCGAACAGCGGTTCGATGCCGAGCATCAGCAAAGCCTGCTCAACCAGCATGACCTCGGTCGTTTGTATCTTGTGCTTGTGCTGCTGGAGATAGCGCAGCAGCTTGACCGTCATCAGGGGATCGCGTGCAATTACGGCGGCAACCGAATTGGCATTTAGTCTTTTGTCGTCCTCACGCAATGCGGCTAAATCGCGTGCAGTCTGCTTCAACACCGGCAGTTCTGCATGCGTGAGCAGCTCTACCCAATAATCCAGTCCCTTAGCTTCCGCCATATGCTCACCTGATTGTTCTGCTCCGCCTGCAATACTAGCAAACCATCCGGGTTTGTACAGGGCTTTGCTATGCGGCCGCAACGGCCAGCTTGCCGATACGCCCTTCCACTTCGCGCATCACCATTTCATGCCTTGGCAAGGCAGCGACATCCAGTCCCTGCAGATATTGCTGCATGGACACCAGCTCATAACCCTGATCCTGCCAGCCCTGCAACAGTTGCTCGAAAATCGGCAACCATTTCCCGCCTTCCAGTTCTGCATGCAAGGTAAATACATGGCCTGATTGGGAAGCATTTTCGGTCAAACGCAGGATGTGCTGCGCGATGTTTTCCAGCGTGATGCCGTCGCGGTTCATCAACTCGTCCAGCGTCGGCAAGGTGGTGGGCAATTGCGGGCAGGCGATTATCTCTGCCTGCCAGGTTGGAATGAACGGATGCGTGCCGCGCGTATCCGAACTATATTTGAAACCGAAACGCTGCATCAGCCGCAATGCATGCCTGTTCATCTGCCAACCAGCGGCGGCATGGGCATGCGGAGCTTCGCCAAAAATTTCGGTGTAACGATCAACCGCGCGTTGCAGTTCGCGCCGTGTCCATTCTTCATCCTGATCAGCCACATAATCCTGCCAGCGGATATGGTCATAACAATGGATGCCCACTTCAAATCCTGCCGTGCGCACCATGCGCATGATGTCCGCGCATTTCTTGCCGATATCGGGAGAGGGCAGCAGCGTGCCATACAACAGCGTCTTGATGCCGTAATGTTCCACCACCGAGGTGCGCGATACCTTGCCTATAAAGCCGGGGCGGAACACGCGCTTGATCGCACGCCCGGTGTGGTCGGGACCCAGCGAAAAGAAAAACGTGGCCTGGGCATCGAAGCGTTGCAGCGTTTCAACCAGTCGCGGCACGCCTTCGCGGGTGCCGCGATAGGTGTCTACATCTACTTTTAAGGCGATTTGTTTCATAGTCAGGATCGCGGATCAAGAATTCGAGATTCGGTATACGCACTCCCTTGCTGTATCCTTAAATCCCGCATCCTGAATCCTGTTTGTTAGTCCATCAACTTGCGCGCTTCGGAAACATCGCTGCGGTAAGCCTCAAAAATGCCGCGCAGCGCATCCTCGAAGGTGACCTTGGGCGCCCAACCGAGATCCTGCATGGTATTGGCGATCTTGGGCACGCGATGCTGGGTATCCTGATAACCCTTGCCGTAATACTCGCCCGAAGTCGTCTCCAGCACCTTCACCTTGGCCACGCTCTCGGCATACTCGGGATACTGCTTGGCCAGATCCAGCATCAATGCGGCGAGATCGCGGATCGAGTAGTTGTTTTTTGGATTGCCGATGTTGTAGATTTTGCCGTTGGCGATACCATCCTTGTTTTCGATGATCTTCATCAGCGCATCAATGCCATCTGTCACGTAGGTAAAGGAACGCTTCTGGTTGCCGCCATCGACAAGCTTGATCGGCTCGCCGCGCACGATATGCCCGAGAAATTGGGTGATCACGCGCGAGCTGCCTTCCTTGGGCGTATGGATCGAATCCAGGCCCGGGCCTATCCAGTTGAACGGGCGGAACAGGGTGTATTGCAGCCCTTCCTGCTGACCATAAGCGTGGATCACACGGTCCATCATCTGCTTGGCGCAGGAATATATCCAGCGCGGCTTGTTGATCGGCCCTAGGATCAGTTCGGAGTTTTCCGGATCGAATTCGGCGTCCTTGCACATGCCGTACACTTCGGAGGTCGAGGGAAAAATCACGCGTTTCTTGTATTTCACCGCCTGGCGGATGATAGGCAGGTTGGCCTCGAAGTCGAGCTCGAACACGCGCAACGGCTCCTTGACATAGGTGGCCGGGGTGGCGATCGCGACCAGCGGCAGGATCACGTCGCACTTCTTGACGTGATACTCGATCCACTCCTTGTTGACCATGATGTCGCCCTCGAAGAAATGGAAACGCGGGTTGTCCATCAGGTCGGTGACGCGTTCCGAGTTCATGTCCATGCCGTAAACTTCCCAATCGGTCGTCTCCAGGATGCGGTTGGAAAGATGGTGGCCGATGAAACCGTTCACGCCGAGTATCAATACTTTTTTCATTTTTATTTCCCTAACAATTAAATTCAAATTTTTCCGTGCCGTATTTTGCGGCAAATTCTGCCGTATTCATCTCGACACCATCCATCTCAAAACGCACCACGCGCAACAAATCCCTGCCGCAAATCGCATAGGCCTTGCCTTCTTTTACATAGAAGGCGGGCGTTTTACCCTCCAGCCGACACTTGGTCAGCATCGTTTGCAGGATGCGCATCGGTTTGCCCATCAACATCGTGGTCGCACCCGGATACGGCGGAGCAACAGCACGCACCAGGTTATGTATCTCCTGAGCTGACCTGGACCAGTCGATCACGCCATCTTCAGCCTTGCGCCCGCCGAAATAGCCACCCTTGCTCAGATCCTGCTTCAATTTCGGTGCCGTACCGGCCAGCAATGCAGGCAAAACGTCATGCAGCGCCATCTCTGCCGCCACGGTGACCTTCTGGAACACCTGCAACGCCGTGTCGTTCGGCAGAATCGGCACCGCCTGCTGTGCCACGATATCGCCGTTGTCCGGCTTCTCGGTCATGTAGTGCAGCGTGCTGCCGGTTTCGGTCTCGCCGTGAATTATCGCCCAATTCACCGGCACACGGCCACGGTATTTTGGCAACAGCGAGCCGTGCATATTCAACGCACCGCTTTTCGGTATCTCCAGCAACTCGCGCTTGAGCATCTCCCGGTAATAAAACGAGAAGAAGAAATCCGGCTGCAGCGCGCGAATCTGCGCGATGACTTCAGGCGCGTTCGGATTATCCGGCGTGATCACCGGAATACCATGCAATGCAGCCAACTCGGCGACGCTATCGAACCAGATGGTTTCTTTCGGGTTGTCGCGATGCGTCACCACCAGCGGCACTTCGACCCCGCGGGCTAACAGCACCGACAAACAACGGACACCAACGTTATGGTAGGCAAATACCACCGCACTACTCATGGCAGTAACTCTGCCCCCTCTCCCGCCGGGAGAGGGGCTAGGGGTGAGGGAACTCATGTTCAACAGACGCTCCCTCACCCAGCCCTCTCCCGACGGGAGAGGGTGTTTTTTCCAGTATCGCCTCCACCAGATAACGTGGCCTGTGGCGCACCTGCTGATAGATACGGCCTATGTATTCGCCGAGCAGGCCGATGCCGAACAGCGTGATGCCGATCAGGAAGAAAGCGATCGCGAACAGCGTGAACAGCCCTTCCGCTTCCGGCCCCATGATCAGGCGGCGCAATACCAGGAACACCACGAAGAAAGCCGACAGCACGGAAATCGCGATACCCAGCATAGAAAACATCTGCAACGGCACCAGCGAGAAGCTGGTCATCAGGTCAAAATTCAGGCGGATCAGGCTATACAGCGAATACTTGGATTCGCCTGCGGCGCGTTCCTCGTGCCCCACCACCACCTCGGCGGGATTGCGCGCAAAACTGTAGGCCAGCGCCGGGATGAAGGTGCTGACCTCGCGGCAGGAATTGACCGCGTCGATGATGCTGCGGTCATAGGCGCGGAACATGCAGCCCTGGTCGGTCATCTTGATTTTCGTGATACGTTCGCGCAGACCGTTCATCGCGCGCGAAGCAACATGGCGCCACATACTGTCGCTGCGCTGGCGGCGGATCGAACCGACGTAATCGTGCCCCTCGTCCATCTTCGCCAGCAACAGCCCGGTATCTTCGGGCGGATTCTGCAAATCGGCGTCCAGCGTGACCACGCGCTGCCCCCTGCTCTGCTCGAACGCAGCCATGATCGCCATATGCTGGCCGAAATTGCCGTTGAACAGGATCACCCGCGTCACATCGGGACGTTTCTGGAACTGCCCGCGCAAAATCGCGGCAGAACGGTCGCGGCTGCCGTCGTTGACGAACAAGATTTCATAGGAAATGCCGAGCTTGTCCAGCGCCGGATACAACCGGTCAAACAAGGCCTGCAAGCCCTGCTCTTCGTTATAGACGGGGACGACGACGGAAAGTTGTAGAGTACTCATAAGGGTGGCATTTTACCGCACATTCAGTCTCATCTCCATGGCGATGATCGCCATTTGGTTGAGGCCGTGGGTAATTGGCCGCTCTATTGCCCGGCGCTGACTCGGGGTCCGTTATATTGATCCTGTTAAAAAGCCCGAATAACGGAGGAGACACGTTTTATCGCCATAGCCTTTCTGCTTTATGGCAAACTAGCGCCCGTTCCAATACACCTGTCTATCCGCCTTGCAACCCTACGAATTTTTCATCGGTCTGCGCTACACCCGTGCCAAAAAGCGCAACCACTTCATCTCGTTCATCTCGCTGATCTCGATGCTGGGCATGGCACTGGGCGTGATGGCCCTGATCGTGGTGCTGTCGGTGATGAACGGTTTTCAGAAAGAAATCCGCGAGCGCATGCTGGGTGCATCACCGCACCTGGAAGTGGTCGCGGATGGCGGGCGGATGAATAACTGGCAGCCGATACTGGACAAGGTCACGCAACACCCGCAGGTCGCAGCGGCGGCACCCTACGTCGCCGGGCAGGGCATGCTGTCGTTCGGGCAGAGCGTGCAGGGTGTGATGGTGCGCGGCATAGCCCCCGCACAAGAAACCGCGATCACCGAGCTGTCCAACAAGATAACGTCGGGTGCTTTGGCAGATTTGCGCGGCGGCGAATTCGGCATCGTGCTCGGCACCGACCTGGCACGCGCGCTTGGGGTGCGGCTGGGTGAAAAAATCATGCTGATCACCCCGCAGGGGCAGATTACGCCTGCCGGAATGATGCCGCGCCTGAAACAATTCCGCGTCGTGGGCATCTTCGAGATCGGCATGGCGCCTTACGACAACAACCTCGCGCTGATCAACATAAGCGATGCGCAGAAGCTGTTCCAGTTAGGCGATGCGGTGACCGGCATCAGCACCAGGTTGCGCGACGTCGATCTCGCCCCCAAAGTGTCGCGCGAACTGCAACGCCAGTTGCCGGATGATTTGTACGCCAACGACTGGACACACCAGAACAGCAACTATTTCCGCGCGGTGCAGATGGAAAAGAAAATGATGTTCATCATCCTGTCGCTGATCGTCGCGGTGGCCGCGTTCAATATCGTCTCCACGCTGGTGATGGCGGTCACCGACAAGCAGGCTGACATCGCGATCCTGCGCACGCTGGGGGCGTCTCCGCGCAGCATCATGAAAATCTTCATCGTGCAGGGCGTGGTGATCGGTGTGGTCGGCACGCTGCTGGGCGGCATCGGCGGCATCGTGCTGGCGCTCAATCTGGATGTGGTCGTGCCGTTCATCGAGCATCTGTTCGGCATGCGATTCCTCGCCAAGGATGTGTATTACATCACCGAGCTGCCGTCCGATCTGCGTTACCACGAAGTAGCCTTGGTGACGGGCATCTCATTTTTGATCAGCCTGCTGGCGACGCTCTACCCCAGTTACCGGGCCTCGCAAACGCAACCTGCGGAGGCGCTACGCTATGAATAAATCTACTGATGAAACGACTAGCCATCTGACTAAGTTGGCAAACTACGCCAACCAAGTCATTGGTTATGCGCTATTCGATAGCCGCGTTGCACGGTACTCGCTCCTCGCCTACCCCTTTGGTATGTCTCGTTCGCTACGTTCCGTGCGCCTTGCTCTCGAACCGCTCGCTACGATTTATAAGGGTGTTTTATGACAGTCATTTCCTGCCGCGATCTGGTCAAAACATTTACTCTCGGCAAAGAGGATGTGCCGGTGCTCAAGGGCATAGCCCTCGACGTTGCGCGCGGCGAGCGCATCGCCATCGTCGGTGCGTCGGGCTCGGGCAAGAGCACGCTGTTGCATTTGCTCGGCGGACTGGACAGCGCCAGCAGCGGCAGCGTGCAGATACTCGGCAAAGATATGCAGAAGATGGATGAGACGCAGCGCGGCGAATTACGCAATCGCTCACTGGGTTTCGTATACCAATTTCATCATCTTTTGCCGGAATTCACCGCACTGGAAAACGTCGCGATGCCGTTGCTGATACGCGGCATGAAACTCGCCGAAGCAGCACCTCGCGCCGCCGCAATGCTGGAACAGGTCGGACTCGCGCAACGCCTGTCCCACCACCCTTCCGAGCTGTCAGGCGGCGAACGCCAGCGTGTCGCCGTAGCGCGCGCGCTGGTGACCGAACCCGCCTGCGTGCTGGCCGACGAACCGACAGGCAATCTGGACCGCAACAGCGCGCAAGCGCTATTTGACCTGATGCAGCAACTCAACGAGAAGCTCAACACCAGCTTCATCGTCGTCACCCATGATCTGGAGTTAGCCGGACGAATGCAACGCTGTCTGCGACTGGTGGATGGCACATTGCAACCAGCCTAGACACGCGGCAAAAATAAGGGAAAGCTCATCTGAACACGTATTGTTTTTTATGCGACTTTAGGAATTCCCTGATATTTTTTATTTTGGTTGAGGTGCACTATGCGCATACATGCTTCTCTCCCCTGAGCATGCATCTTAACCGAGTTAAGATTTTCCCCCGACCATATCGGTCGATTTTTTTGCCTCAGAAAAATCATATAAGCTCTTCCGGCGGCTGAAAGGTTTTAGGGGAAACCGCCTGCACCTGTGCCATTTCCCTACTCAAAATTAAGGATTTCCTGATGTTTTTTATTGCGAGGAAAGTGCATGATACGCCTCACACGCTTCCCTCCCTTAAGCGTGCATCTTAACCCTGTTAAGATATTTTCCCCGGCCGTGTGGCCGGGGTTTTTTTTGCCATGATTCCCAACACTCTGCCGTACCCTGCCCCAAAGCCACCATCAAAAGAAAAATGGGTTAGACCATTTCTGATCTAACCCACTGTATTCTTTGGTAGGCACGATTGGACTCGAACCAACGACCCCTTGGATGTCGACCAAGTGCTCTAACCAGCTGAGCTACGCGCCTATTACAGGGTTCGCATTGTATCTGAAAGGCTACCGCACCTCAAACAAAAATCGCAAGCAATGTTCACCTCCATCCAGAATCAGGCCTGGCGAAACCGGCTTCACGCCTGCCAAACTCCATATCCGGCTTCACGCAGGCCGATCGCCAACTCAACTTCCATTTCGCGCGCACCGTCGTATGGCATAGGATTATAGACAGCATAGAGCTCCGGCAATAAGCGCATTCCGAATTCCAATACATAGCGATTGGATTGTATGCCCGCCTTGTGTTTGTCGAACCGCACATCGGGATCCAATCCCGTCATGCCAACGTAAACACACGGCTTGCCCGTGATGTAATCGGGATTGGCCTTCTTGAAGCGCCCTTTGTAAAGAACGTCTTTCGACAGCTCGATTACATAGACGTGATAGTGATCGCGGCGTGCCATGGCAACGGAAAAACGAGGTTGGGTTGATTTGCTATTCTGGTACCCCGGCAACATTCAGGTGTCTCGAAATACATGTTTACCCCGGTATTGCTAATGAGGCGCTGATTTATTCGTCGCGGATTCAATTTTGAAGTGCAACACCTGACTTGAAGAATACCTGAGCGGGTGTCAGAAATCCAAGCCGTTTTCTCGGTCTGTTGTTCAATCGTTTCATCGCGTGGTTAATCTCCTGCTGTGTGATGGTGGTGAAGTCC
>JACPYR010000070.1 GCA_016195965.1 Nitrosomonadales bacterium
ACTTCACCACCATCACACAGCAGGAGATTAACCACGCGATGAAACGATTGAACAACAGACCGAGAAAACGGCTTGGATTTCTGACACCCGCTCAGGTATTCTTCAAGTCAGGTGTTGCACTTCAAAATTGAATCCGCGAAAACCAACTTCGCGTGAAATGTTTCGCACTCCTCGCTCGCAATGGCCGATGAATGTGCGATTCAGCCTAATCTCGAATGCCAAAAACTCCTGTGACTAACCACGTTCAGCACGCATATCCTCCGCAAGCATTTCACGCAAATAACCAGAAGACAGGTAATGAAAAGTCATACAGCTAATTTCCCCCTGTTGACGCTTATTAAGTCAGCCGCGTATAAGTCGGCTATGTTTAAGCTGTTATTACTTAGAACATATCAAACCAAAACTAATTTATAGGGAGGCAACATGAAAGTCATCAGAATTTTTCTGGGAACAATTGCCGGTGTCGCATTGGCAAGTAATGTTTATGCTGCAAACAAAACACATGTTACCGATACACTCGGTGCAGGGAATAGCGAAATAGATATTTCTTATTGTGTTAGTAGCGATAGTCTGCAAGGAACCGTAGTATTAGCTGGTGGTTCTTCGTATTCCGATGACTACAAAATAGTCTCCAGTGGTCTCTGCACCGCTTACTACCTCGGGGTAACCGACAGACTAGACATCGCGATTGGTCTCCCGCTTTCAAAAAGCAAAAAATACACTGATGAATACACTATCGGCGTAAACAGATATAACGTAACTTCCAAAGTAGAAGGTCTGGGTGATGTGATTATTGGAGCAACATATCTAATCTTGGATAAGCAACAAAATAACTTGGGCTGGGATTTGTTTGGCGCTATTTCACCGTCTACAGCCCCATCTGATCCAGCCACTTCAGAAATTGTGACCAATGGTACGATCACTCAAGCAGGAAAAGACGGACAATCCGGAAATGGCTATATGACAACTACGATTGCTTCAGCAATCAGTATTCCAATAGGTATAGGGGACTTTTTTCTAGCCGCTCATTTGAATAACTATGGAGAAAGAACCAGAACTGGTGTTATTTACAAAAGAGGAAGCCACACATCATTCTCGGCAGGTCTTGAAAATATGGTTAGTGAAAAAATTACGCTCACACCCTATGCAAAATTTAACTTTAATGCTGCCAGCACATATTCCAATGGAACCAACATCGCAGCAAATAGTGGTTACGATTTGGGCTTCAAAGTAACCAATGATCTATCAAAAAATGTCTCTTTGCAGGCAAGGTTGGAATACACCGTAACAAATGATATTGCTGTCACTTATGCTAACGGAGATAAATGGAATTATTCCGGCAAAGGTTATATCTTCGACTTGTCGGCTATGTTTTTCTTCTAAAATCGAACGCATCGGATGGGCACTTTGCTCCCATCCGATTTGGTTTAAGGCTTTTGTTTTCCTCCCCTGTGCGCCGCCTCGATCAATTGCTAGCTGGTGGATGGTTAGGTGACAACACACTGCGTAGCAGTTTGTTGCGGCGTAGACTAACCTTAAGGTTATGTCGTAGCCACAAACCGGGGCGGCGTTTCTTTGATTACTTTCTTTAGCCGCATAAAGAAAGTAATCGGCGTGCGGGGCCGCACCCCGCGACTTTGGTTTCGGTTACTTTGGCTCAGACATAACCTGCGCCCGGGGCTCATTAACCCGCCACGCCTCTCACCACACCCGCAATTTCTTCTGCACAACTCCTGACCAAAACTCCGTCCTCGCCTTCCACCATCACGCGCAGCAACGGCTCGGTGCCGGACGGGCGCAACAGCACGCGGCCCTTGCCGTTCAACACCCGCTCGGCCTCGGTCACCGCATTCTTGACCGCTTGCTGCTCCAGCAGTCCGCCCGCCTTGCCGGTCACCTTCACGTTGATCAGCACCTGCGGATACATGCGCAAATCGCGTGCGGCTTCTTGCAGAGTTTGCCGGTTCGCCCGCAAGGCGTACAACACTTGCAGCGCGGAGACGATGCCATCACCCGTGCTGTGCTTGTCCAGACAAATGATGTGACCGGAATTCTCGCCACCCAGCTGCCAACCTTGTTGCTGCATTAGCTCCAACACATAGCGGTCGCCGACCTTGGCACGCTTGAAGGGAATGTCCAATTTCTGCATAGCATGCTCGAACGCCAGATTGGTCATCAGCGTACCCACCACGCCGCCATGCAAGCCCCTTTGCGCCTGACGATGCCTGGCAATCACATACAGCAACTGGTCACCGTCGTAGAGCTTGCCCGCGCTATCCACCATCACCAGCCGGTCACCATCACCGTCCAGCGCAATGCCAATATCAGCATGGTGCTCGACCACGGCCGCACGCAAATTATCGGGGGCCGTCGCGCCATATCCGTCATTGATATTCTTGCCGTCCGGCTGCGCGCCGATGGCGATAACATCGGCGCCGAGCTCGTGAAATACAGCGCGCGCGATGTGATAAGTCGCGCCGTGCGCGCTGTCCACCACAATCTTCAGACCGCGCAAATCCAGCTCGGCTGGAAATGTGCTCTTGCAGAATTCGATGTAGCGGCCCGCCGCATCGTCGATGCGCTTGGCCTTGCCCAAGCGTTCCGACGCATTGGTTTGCATGGGCTCATCCAACGCGACCTCGATGGCGTGTTCGATTTCGTCCGGCAACTTGGTGCCATGCGCAGAAAAAAACTTGATGCCGTTATCTTCGAATGGATTGTGCGATGCGGAGATCACGATACCCGCCTGCAGACGCAACGCACGGGTCAGGTAAGCCACGGCTGGAGTCGGGGCCGGCCCGGCCAGATATACGTCGATGCCTGCCGCGATCAAGCCCGCTTCCAAAGCCGTTTCCAGCATGTAGCCGGAGATGCGCGTGTCCTTGCCGATCAGCACGCCGGGTCGCTCGCCGCGCGCATCCCCGATACTCGCCAGCACCTTGCCTGCCGCGTAGCCCAGATGCATCACAAACTGCGGGGTGATCGGATGCTCACCGACCCGCCCGCGTATACCGTCTGTGCCAAAATACTTTCTGCTCATGTCATATCCCAACCAAAAATAAAAACCGTTTCCACATAACCAACGACCTGGTTGGCGTTAACCAGCGGCTTATGTCACCGTATTTTGGTGACTTAGCCGAATGGCTATGCAAAGCCCTTTGCCAGCCTAGTCGAATGGCTGGTAACTTCATCAGATTACGCAGATTCACACGGATTTTGATCTGCGTAATCTGCGCAAAAAATTATCGTTCGACCGCCTGCCAGATTTTCAACGCATCAACTGTCGCGCGTACATCGTGCACGCGCACGATGTTGGCCCCGCGCTGCACCGCAAGCAAAGCGGCGGCCACGCTGGCCGACAGGCGCTGCCCGACCTCCTGCCCGGTCAATGCACCCAACATCGACTTGCGCGACAGTCCCGCCAAGACCGGTACACCCAGCGCAGCCAGCTTATTCAATTCGCGCAACAGGGCCAGATTATGCGCCAGAGTCTTGCCGAAGCCAAAACCCGGATCGATCACCATGCGCTGGCGCTGGATACCCGCAGCTTCGGCGGCGGCGATGCGCCCCGCTAAAAACGCGCCGATCTCCGCCACCACATCTTGATAATGGGGTTGCTCCTGCATGGTTTGCGGAGCGCCTTGTTTGTGCATCAGGCACACGGCGACATCGCTGGCGGCTACCGCATGCAGCGCAGCTTCATCTTGCAGCGCGTTGATGTCGTTGACCATCTGCGCACCGGCGGCAATCGCCGCCTGCATCACTTCCGGCTTGAAAGTGTCTACCGATATCGGCAATGGCGCGCCGTGCAAGCCTTCTATGACGGGCAAGACCCGATCCAGCTCCTGCTGAACGCTGACCGGCTGCGCGCCCGGACGCGTGGACTCACCGCCGATATCGAGCATGTCCGCACCCTCGGCGATCAATTGATGCGCGTGCGCCAGCGCCGCATCGCGCTGGAGATGCAAGCCGCCATCGGAAAACGAATCGGGAGTGACATTGACGATGCCCATCACCAACGGGCGTGAAAGGTCAAACTGGAATTGGCCGCAGCGCAGGAACATGAAACAGTCGTTAGCCGATAGCCATTAGTCGTTAGTTGGCGTTGTCCGCTGCGCGGGTTTAACTAATAACTAACGACTAACGTCTAACGACTGCCTTTCAGGTTCCCTGCGCGGGCTGAGTTGGCGTAGCGGCTGCAGGAGCGGGAGGCGGCTGATCTTTGGGCGGCTGCGGAGCCTGATTGCTCTGGGTTGGCCGGGGGGGGCGCGGCGGATTGCCGGCCATGATGTCGTTGATCTGGTCGGCATCGATGGTTTCCCACTCCAGCAAGGCTTTGGTCATCGCCTCGATCTTGTCGCGGTTGGCCTCGATCAGGCTGCGTGCCAGCGCGTATTGCTGGTCGATGATGCGGCGAATTTCAGCATCCACCTGCTGCATGGTCGCTTCGGAAATATTCTTGTGCGTGGTAACCGAACGCCCCAGAAATACCTCGCCCTCGTTCTCGCCGTATACCATCGTGCCCAGCGCATCCGACATCCCCCACTGGGTCACCATGCTCCGCGCCATAGCGGTGGCGCGCTCGAAATCGTTGGAAGCGCCGGTGGTCATCTGGTTCATGAAAATCTCTTCGGCGATGCGCCCGCCAAACAACACCGCGATGGTATCCAGTATGCGATTCTTGTCCATGCTGTAGCGATCTTCCGAAGGCAGTTGCATCGTCAAGCCCAACGCGCGACCGCGCGGGATGATCGTCACCTTGTGTACCGGATCGGTTTTAGGCAGCAGCTTGGCGACCACCGCATGGCCGGATTCGTGATAGGCCGTATTGCGCCGCTCTTCTTCCGGCATCA
>JACPYR010000009.1 GCA_016195965.1 Nitrosomonadales bacterium
CATCGCTTTCTTTCGACGGCCAACACGAAATGGAAGAAGCGAAGAAAAAGGCGGCGGAAGAAGCGACCGGAACTTTCAAAGCCGCCGTACCGCCGTCTGCTGCGGCATCGTCGACAGGCGCTTTCAAGGCGGTCGTACCGCCAGCCCCTGCGGCACCGGCTGCGGGCAGCAATCCTGCCAAGCCACAATTAACGATATCCTGATGGCGCGGGCCTGGAAGCAGTTGCCGTGCGACAGGTGTCGCGCGACAGGATTCTAGTTGCGGGCGTGGGCAAGGCTGTAATTATCGACGCCCTCGAACAGGGTCAATTCGTCTGCCAGCTCAGAAAGTGGCGCCGCCACCGCTTTACTCAGCGCCACCGCGACGAATCGCCATTCTGGCTGCCCATCATGAAAAGTGATCGCAAGCGTGCCACCGGCAATCTCATAGCCGCGCTTCAGCGCGGCTGAGCGCAGCACCTCCTCACGCGGCGTGTACCCGCGCTGAAAGCGCATCGTAACCGCAATCGCTTGATGCGATGGCAACCAGCCTTCGAGGCGCGATATCCACATCATGCACCCTGCAGACAACAACGTCAGCAATATCGCCGCACCAAAAAAACCGATACCGACCAGGATGCCTATGGCTGATGAGGCCCAGATCGACGCCGCCGTAGTCAGGCCGCTGATATTGAACCCTTCCCGCATGATGACCCCTGCCCCGAGAAAACCAACGCCGGTAACTATGCCCTGTATGACGCGCGTAGGATCGGCTGCAGCCATTACGTCAAAATGGCCGCCATACCAATGGGTGGGATAACCAACAATGACGACCAGCGCCGCAGATGCCATGCACACCAGGCCATAGGTGCGCATGCCTGCGGCGCGGCCATGATACGAACGTTCGTAACCGACTACTAGCCCCAGCAGCAGCGCACCCAGAAGATTCAGGAAGACAACGATATTGGTCGCCACCTCGGGAGCTGACCAATAGGCCGCCAGTGATTCATAAGATAATGCCGTCTCCATAACTACCTCGTGTTTGTGGGTGGGTATCGTTTTACTTCCAGTAAATCATACGCGACTTATCGCGATAACTCGCATATGCCCGCTGGATGTCTGAATTTATTTTTCCGGCTAATTAAGAACTAATTTTCCCTTGTTACTGTGTGCTCGCTCGAATGAACTTGAGCGACACATTGTCAATTGCTTATTAACGCTTAGGAGACATTTATGAAATCTATCAAAAATATTGTTATCACTTCTGTTTTGGTATTACCGGCATTCTTCGCCAGCCAAGCATTCGCGGCACTTCCCAGCTGCGGCGCTTGCGTGGTAGGCGCACAACCCGCTTCCCATACTTTTGTAACTTCAACAACCAACTGCTTCGCCTGCCACACTCCGGCAGTGGCGCCAACCACTACAACCGTAGCTCCGACTACTACAACTGTAGCCGCAACCACTACAGTAGCTCCGACTAAAACTGTAACAACAACCACTTCAGTGGCTCCAACCACAACTACAGTTCCTGCACCAGCTTTGGCGACCATTCCTGTCGCTGCGCCGGTTCCAACAACAGCCCCTACCCACACAACTGGCGGCCGCAGCAGCGATCATCACACCGATGCTACAACAAAACGCCATGGCCGCGATGACTAATCAATAACGCAAGCCCTGCCCAAAACCTCCGCTGGTTTACCGGTGGAGGTTTTACTCTTTGAGCAAGACTGATCATGGACACAAAGTATAATTCAGGCTGCGTCAACAACGGGATGCGAAAGCATCCACGCGATAAAGTGGCGGCTTTAACAATGGAGAAAGCAATGAAAAATTTCGGTAAATATTCCACGGCTAACGCGCTGGCGTGGCTGATGGCCTCGGTATTCGCCGTGCTGCTCGCCGGATGCGGCGGCGGCGCTGGAACCGGCGGGTCAGGGATACTCGGCGTATCGCTGACCGACGCGCCAGCCTGCGGTTTCGACAAGGTGTATGTCACCGTCAATAAAGTCCGCGTGCATCAAAGCAGCACGGCCGCCGACACTGATGCCGGCTGGACGGATATCGCGTTGAACCCGGCACGTAAAATCGATCTGCTCAGCCTGAACAACGGCACACTCCAAGCATTGGGTGAAACCCCGCTGGCAGCCGGGCATTACACGCAACTGCGCCTGGTGCTGGACGCCAACACATCGGGAGGCCTCGCCAATTCCGTGGTTCCCACCGGCACAACGCAGGAAGTGTCGCTCGCCACGCCCAGCGCGGTGCAAAGCGGCATCAAGCTGATCAACGATTTCGACGTTGCCGCAGGGCAGCGCGTCGATCTGGTGCTGGATTTCAATGCCTGCACCTCCATCGTCAAGCGCGGCAACGGCGTTTATGCACTGAAGCCCACCATCAAGGTCGCTCCTTTCACGCTGAACGGCATAGGCGGCTTCATTGATCCCGCATTGCCCAGCAGCAGCGTGATGGTGACCGCGCAACAGAACGGCGTCGTCATTCAAGCTACAGCGCCGAAATCGACTGGCGAATTTTTCCTGAGCCGTCTGGCTCCGGGTAACTACGACGTCGTCCTCAGCGCAGACAGCCATGCCACGGCGATTATTGCCAGCGTGCCTATCGCATCGGCCAGCAGCGTGGTCAACGTCAGCACCAGCGGCACCCCGATCACGCTGCCCTTGTCCGTTACCCATACCGTCAGCGGCGTGGCGGCAACCAGCGGCGTACCGGCAGTTAGCCCGTCCGGCACGGCCGCTAGCGTTTATGTGGCCGCCAAACAGGCTTTGAGCGCGGCACTCAGCGTGATCGTTAAGACTGTCGCCGCAGACGACACGTCGACTCCACCGGGAGCTTATGCGCTGGTGTTGCCCGCCGAAGCGCCACGGTTGGGCACATATACGGCTACGCTGCCGATTTCGTTCAGCGCGCAATCCGGAGTCGCAGGCCTATACAGCATAGTCGCGTCGGCGACGGGCTATCAGCCGCAATCGGCTGCCGTGGCCATTTCCAGCGTGGATGCGACGAAGAGCTTTGCCTTGATACCGTAATCCAAATGAACGCCCGCTCGATCGAGCGGGTGTTTGTTTTTTGTGCTATTCAATGTTGGGGATAACCGCCCGCAAGGAGTCTTGCGGGCGGTTTTTCATTTTGCCCCACAGAGCTGCACGCGCCGCTTCCTTGTGATCGTCCAACCTGAACGTAAGCATCACCCCAATTACCAGCAGGCCGCCAGCCACCAGGAAAGAAAGCGTAAACGAGCCCGACTGCGCCTTGAGCATTTCCGAGAACTTGATCATTACGAAACCACCCATGCCCCATGCGGTGAACAGCATGCCGTAATGGGTGCCGAAGTGGGGCATTCCCCACAGGTCTTTGGCATAACTCGGAAAGATAGCGAGGTTGGCTCCATAGTTAAAGCCGATCAGCGTGGCGACCAGCACCACCAGCAGGGCTCCGCTGGACTGGCTGGCGTAGGCCGCGCCAAACATCAGCAAAGCCTGAAACAAAAATACACCGGCCAGCACTCTTCTGCGCCCGAACTTATCCGACAGCATCCCGGTCAACACACGACCTGATGCATTGCCGATGGCAAGGATCGCCACCGCCAGGTAAGCCTGTTCGCCCATGCTTAATTTTGCCAAGCCGGAAATGTTGCCGATGACCATCAGCCCAGCCCCTGCCCCGATAAAATACAGCAGCCACAATGCCCAGAATTGGCGCTTCTGCAACAGGGTCTGCGGGGTCTCATCGGTATGCGGAAATATCTCCCTGACCTTGCGGCTATTATCGTAATTACCGCGCCTGTCCGACATTCCGGCCGGCTTGAAGTCAACCGGCGGTGCAATCAGGAACGTCGCTAGCACCGACAAGGCAATGAAAAAAGCAATGCCGAAATACAGCATGGTTTGAAGCAGTCCATGGCTGCTTACCAGATAGGCGGCCAGAGGCGCGATGTAGGCCGGGGCAAGCCCGAAGCCCGACACCACGATGCCCGCGATCAGACCGCTCTGGCCGGGAGGAAACCATTTGAGCGCGGCGGGTGTCGCGGCTGAATATCCAAAGGCGATTCCCGCGCCGACCAAGCCGCCAAATCCGATTACCCAGACCCAATAATCCACCGAATGCGCAATCAGCAAAAATCCCAGGCTAACCAGCACCCCGCCGGTAAAGGCCGTGACACGCGGACCAAACTTGTCTTGCGCACGCCCGGCAGGAATCATCGTGAAGGCGAATACCAGGCAGGCCAGCGCATAGGGGTCGTTGATAGAGGCCAGATTCCAGGTGAATGAGCCGCTTCCGCCGGCAACGATGCTGCTTTTTATCGACTCCTTGAAGACACTCCAGCTGTAGAGTATGCCTAACGCCAGATTGATGCATGTACCTGCCATGACAACGGTGATGCCACGATGATATTTCATAGTGCCTCCCGAAAGTTGATGTGCGATGGCCTGACAAGCAGGCCGATCAAGCGTTAGCGGTGCATGATTGAAGATATTCCCGATCGGACTCCAAAGTAAAACTGACAAAATTGACACCTGCACGAAACAGGGACTCATCGCTGTCATAAGCCGTGTATATGATCTTTCCTGAAACTTCCATCACGTGGGGTTTATTTTGCGCACCGAGCGGCGGCACATAAATATGGAGCTTGATAACTTTCACATTGCGCAAGTTATGGTCAAGAAAAATATCCGTCCCTTGCGAGGAGATTTCCTTGAGAAAGCAGCGCTCCACGCCATGCCCATCGATGAAGGCATCGGCATGCCAGCCGACGTGAATACGTGTCTCGCTGCGAGAATCTTTATGCGCCCATGTGGCTGTCGAAGCGTGTGCAGTATCTCGATCTGATGGCTGCGATACATTTTCCGCACTGCTTCCCTCCGTATCGCTCGCGGCGACAGCGGGCGCATCAACGGGCTCCCGCGTTGATTCCCATGCATGGTCGGAAGCCGGGGCTTGGCCTGAGGAAAGATCGGCTGTATGTTCGTTCATACATCATCTCGCAAGGAGCTGTTTGTCATCTGGATCCCCTGTTTAATAAAGTAACAGTGAATATTGCCGTCAGTAAATGGCATTTTTGAGTTACCGCATTATCTGTTTCCGGCAACAGGAACGCCATCAGGATAGCCTGATTCTGCTCTAAGAGATGACGATACAGGCTGCCAGCATTTGCCTGACAGTGGGCAACATGGCGAAGTGTAGGCGGCGATGATTCATCCCGTGATCAGGCGGTACGATCTGGAAACTAATTTCCGTTTCTGCGTACCAGAGGGGTGAGCTGTTTCCTTTTGATGATTTCATTGCGCATTTGCTGGAATTGTTCCCTTGTTCCATGCTCGATGAAAATCTTGCCCACTACAGGAGGAATCCAGACCCCCGTGATGGTATCGGCGTGATAGACAATTCGGGTTTGCCCGCCCTCCTCCGTCAGCAACGTCGTGCCTTCCATTTTGAGCATGTTGCCGCTGATCATGTGCGACCGAATTTGATTGAAAGGCAGCAACCGTATTTCGCGCGTCGATTCATATGGAAAACTGACAGGGCCGTACATTGATGAACCGCGCTGATAAATTTGCAGCACATCGCCCGATATTCCGATGACCTTGCTCTCTTTCAAGCTGGAAATAAACCCGGACATGTGTTCAAAGTCGGTCAGCACGGCCCAGGTTTCCTGAGGGTTAGCCGGCACAACCAGGCTCAGGTCAACAATGACGTTATTACCGGAAATTTGCACCTGCACCGATATATCTTCGGATGGCAATGAGTCTGCCATTGCCTCCCCCGCAAATAGCACCAACCACATGAATAGCTGATAGGCAGATTTTTTCATAGACCTGTCATTGCAGTTGGGTATTTCAATGTTCTCATTTTGCAGCCGACAAATTTCATGCTACCCGCTTTTCATCTTGCCGTATGCTTATCCAGCGGCCATGGAATTACAATCCGGCTTAGAGGATTCAAAAATATGCTCAAGTATACATTCCGCAAACAGACTAAACACTCATTGCACTGATGAACACGCAATTGTCCCGCTTTCCATTGTGTGGGCGATGTGATTTAATTGAACAATTTTTTCGGGAGCGCATAGTCATTTTCCGCCTTCATTACAAATTCGTAACCTGCCTGGCTGCAATCGCCCTGCTTGCCGCGCCGCATGCCTATGCCGGTACCGATGCAATCAAACAGCGCATCGGCACCGGCAACCCGGTTGCGGGGAAATCGAAATCCAGCTTATGCCAAAGCTGCCATGGGCAACTCGGCTTAAGCCTGGAAGAATTGATCCCGCATCTTGCCGGACAATATTCCAGGTATATTGAAAAGCAACTGCACAATTTTCAGTCGGGCGCGCGCAAAAGCCCGATTATGGGCACCATCGCGGCGACCCTGAACGACAAGGACATGGATGACATTGCCGCATATTTTGCCAGCCAGGACAAAATGCAAGGCGGCGGATGGGGAAACAATTCTGCCGCGAAGAATTTATTCCTGAAAGGCGACACGAGCCGAAATATCCAGGCATGCGCGAGCTGTCATGGAGTGGACGGCAAGGGCAAAGCGCCCGATATTGCGACCTTTCCGGTGATCGGTGGTCAGCACAGGGCATACTTGCATGCACAGATGATGAATTGGCGGAAAGGCGAGCGCACCAACAGCCCGAACGGCGTGATGAACAGAATCGCCAAAGCTTTGACCATTCAGGAAATCGACGCCTTGACCGATTACATCTCCGGCCTATAACCCCTATATCCCCCGCATCAACCACCACCATCCGGTTAGCGTTGCAAATGAAATCACCAGCCCGACCGCGACCATCAGCGTCGCCAGCGGCGGATCGAGATCGTGTTCGGTCGCAATGATCGCGGCGGTAATCATCGGCGGCATCGCCGCCTCGAACAAGGTGATCTGGATCGCCTGACCGTGAGCGCCGAGCAAGGGCACATACAACAGGAACAACACCAGCGGCGCGAGCACCAGTTTGAAAGCCAGACCTATCGCCAGATTTCTTGCATTGCCCGCGAGATGGCCCAGGCGCAACTGGAACCCGACCGACAGCAGCGCCAGAGGTGCCAGCGTGTCGCCCAAGCGCTTGAGCACCGTCGCAAGCCATAGCGGATACTCCAGCGGAATCAACAACAGCGCGAGCAGCAACGCGATAAACGGCGGGAAAAATACGATGCGTTTGACCATTTCCCCTGCGCTGGGGCGGCCTGTTGAATAAATGCCGGCGAAGGTGATGCCCAATGTCGCCATCACCAGAAAGGAACCCAACTGATCGACGATAATGCCGCTGGCCAGCCCCTGATGCCCGTAGTATGCCTCTATCATCGGCAGACCGACATAAGAGGTATTGCATAAGCCCCCGGTCAGGATCAAGGCCCCCACCGTCTGGCGCGGCCAATCCAGCCAACGCCCGATCAACCGGAAAAACCCCGCCGACAATGCAAACACGATCCAGCCCATCGACGCCATCAACCAGACAGCGCCGCTCAACTTCAATTCATGCACATACAGCAACACCAATGCTGGCAGCGAGACATGAATAATGAAAGTATTCAGCACCGCAGGCGTGTTGACCGGCATGCGCTTGTAATGATGCAGCAGCATGCCTGCGGCGAAACAGAAAATCAGCAGGATGAGATTGGTCAAACAGCCACCCTCGCCATAAACTCAATCACACCAGAGTGAAATTGCTTGACCTGCTGCGCTGCATATTCGCCATATTTTCCGTGCGCCGCATTGTTCCGCAAATCCAACCATGCGGTAATTTGCTTCTGATCCAGCTTGGAATATACCTCGGCTTTTGCGAGATCGGCATTCAAGCGATCCGCTCTTTTCGGAATCATTTTTCCGTCTTTCTCTTCATCCACCGCAAGATCGTGCTTGATGCACAACTGGCGTATATGTTCCTCAAGAACGGCGCCTATCATTACCGCAGCCGAATCCTTGTATCTATTCTCCAGCAGATGGCTGGCCATATCGAGGAAGTCGGCAAACAATTCCGCTGCGACCAAGCCTTTGAAGGTAAATATCCATCCGCCAGCAATTTCCGAGCGGATGGCTTGGAGGATGGCAATACCGATTTCAGCATGACCCGAATAATGACCATGAGTACCCTTATCGAATTCGCTGAAATGCGGATGCCTCTCGGTATAAAGGGATTGAATGAATGAGAGTGAGGCCGATCGAAATCCTTTTATTTCCGCATCTTTTACATACTCATTCCCACCACCTTCATACTTGAAGCGTGTTTTCAAAACCTCATTCCCCTGGGCAATCAGTTCATCGATACGCCTTACCAGATCACTCGTTTTCATAGCGACACCTCTTCAAGTTGTGCACCAAGGCTCAGCATACCCACCTCGTCATTCCCGCGAAAGCGGGAATCCAGTTAATTTATAAACCCCGCGTAGCGGGACAAATTCAAACCAATCCTGCCGGATACGCAGAATCAATTTATTGCTGGATTCACGCTTTTGCGGGAATGACGGGTAAAGATAGGAACGGCGTTACAAAATCTCTTCCCACAAATCACGCCATTCCGGGTTCTTTGATTCGATCAATTCCAGCTTCCACGCCCGGTTCCATTTTTTGATCTGCTTCTCGCGCGCAATTGCGGCAACCATATCCGCATGTAATTCGTAATGCACAAGAATATGAACGCCGTATTCCTTGGTGAACCCGTCAACCGCACCATTCTTGTGTTCCCAGATGCGCTTCACCAAATCGCTGGTCACACCTATATACAGCGTGCCGTTGCGTTGGCTGGCAAGAATATAGACGCAAGGTTGTTTTGGCATCGCCTTCCCTGAGCATGCTCAAATCAAAAAGAGTATGTCATTCCCGTGTAGCGGACAAGACCAGAAAGCATTGTCCTGCTAACGCAGGATTATTGGATCGACTGGATTCCCGCTTGCGCGGGAATGACGGCTTGTTGTTATTGAGGAACGTTCGCGGCGATGTAGGCCTTGAGTTTCACCAAATCCGCGTCCATCACCTCGCAGCGCTGCGGCAACTGCTCGATACCGGCCAACTTGGCGGGACGCTCGGGTTCGCGGCCCAATGCTTCCTGTATGGTTTCGGCGAATTTGGCCGGCAGCGCGGTCTCCAGGCAGACCAGCGGCAGATTGGGGCGGCGCTGCTCAAGGCCAACCTTGATACCATCGGCGGTGTGCGTATCCACCATCACGCCGTATTCATCCCACAGTTCGCGTATCGTCTTCAACCTGTCCTGATGCGTGCTCTTGCCGGAGGCAAAATCGAATTTCGGCAAGTCGTTCCAGTGGCCGCTCTCCTTGATATCGAACGAGCCGCCACGATCCACCTTTCCCCAGAACTCGCGCACCTTCGCCGCATCGCGTCCGACCAGATCGAACACGAAGCGCTCGAAGTTGGACGCCTTGGAGATATCCATCGACGGACTGCTAGTCTCGTAAGTATGCTTGGTGTCGCGCGGGCGATACAGGCCGGTGCGGAAGAATTCATCCAGCACATCGTTCTCGTTGGTCGCCAAAATCAACTGGCCGATCGGCAGCCCCATCATGCGTGCGATATGGCCCGCGCAGATGTTGCCGAAGTTGCCGGACGGCACCGAGAACGCCACCTGCTCATCGTTGGATTTGGTCGCGGCGAAATAGCCCTTGAAGTAGTACACCACATGCGCCGACACGCGCGCCCAGTTGATCGAGTTCACCGTGCCGATCTTGTATTTGGCCTTGAAGGCGTGGTCGTTGGACACGGCCTTCACCATGTCCTGCGCGTCGTCGAACATGCCGTTGATCGCGATGTTGTGGATGTTGGGGTCTTGCAGCGAATACATCTGCGCGCGCTGGAACGCCGACATCTTGCCCTCCGGCGAGAGCATGAACACGCGTATGCCGCGCTTAGCCTTCATCGCATATTCGGCGGCGGAACCGGTGTCGCCCGAGGTAGCACCCAGGATGTTCAGCTCTTCATGTTGTTTTGCCAGCGCGTACTCGAACAAATTGCCGAGCAACTGCATCGCCATGTCCTTGAACGCCAGCGTGGGCCCGTTGGACAGCTCGAGGATGTGCACGCCCGGCTCCAAGGTGCGCAGCGGCGTGATGTCGGCGGCATTGCTGTCTGCGCGGCCGTTGCTGTAAACCTCGGCGGTATAGGTCTTGGTCACAATGGCTTTGAGGTCGGCTGCCGGAATGTCGGTGGCAAACTTCGACAGCACCGCAAACGCCAGATCGGCATAAGACAGCTTGCGCCAGGCATCCAGCTCCGCGCGCGTCACCTGCGGATATTGCTCCGGCAGGTACAGACCGCCATCGGGTGCAAGACCGCCCAGCAGGATTTCGGTGAAGTTTTTTGCGGGGCTATTCCCACGCGTGGAGATGTATTTCATCGTTACTCTCTTTTCCCGTCATTCCCGCGCAAGCGGGAATCCAGTCGATTAGTCGGCCCCGCATAGCGGGACAAACAAATTGTCGGCCTTCGCCGAATTGATCTTTTTACTGGATTCCCGCTTGCGCGGGAATGACAGTGATTATTTGCCCAGTTCCTCCAGCCGCAGTTTGGTCACCTTGCCCGCCACCACGCCCAGCGCCTCAATCTTCGCAATCGCCGCATTGATGCGCTTCTCGCGCGTCTGGTGAGTCAGCATGATCAGGTCGGTCTGGGTTTCACCTTCACCGGGCTCTTTCTGGATCACCGCGTCGATCGAGATCTGCTCGTCGGCCAGAATGCGCGTGATGTCTGCCAGCACGCCCGGCTTGTCGGCCACGCGCAGGCGCAGGTAGTAGCTGGTCTGCACCTCGTCCATAGTCAATATCTTCAAATCGGCCATCGCGTTCGGCTGGAACGCCAGATGCGGCACGCGGTGTTCCGGGTCGGCAGTGTGCATGCGCGTCACGTCCACCAGGTCGGCGATTACCGCGCTGGCGGTTGGCTCGGCACCGGCGCCCTTGCCGTAGTAAAGTGTTGCGCCCACCGCATCGCCCTGCACCAGCACCGCGTTCATCGCGCCCTCGACATTGGCGATCAGGCGCTTGCTCGGGATCAAGGTCGGATGCACGCGCAGCTCCACGCCTTCAGGCGTGCGCTTGGTGATGCCCAGCAGCTTGATGCGATAGCCGAGCTGTTCGGCGTACTTGATGTCGATCGCATCCAGCTTGGAGATGCCCTCGATGTAGGCCTTGTCGAACTGCATCGGGATGCCGAAAGCTAACGCAGAAAGTATCGTGATCTTGTGCGCGGCATCCACGCCCTCGATGTCGAAGGTAGGGTCGGCCTCGGCGTAACCCAGGCGTTGCGCCTCTTTCAGCACGGTGTCGAAGGAGAGGCCCTTGTCGCGCATCTCGGACAGAATGAAGTTGGTCGTGCCGTTGATAATCCCCGCGATCCACTCGATGCGGTTGGCGGTCAATCCTTCGCGCAGCGCCTTGATGATGGGGATGCCGCCGGCGACCGCCGCCTCGAACGCGACCATCACGCCACGGTCCTGTGCGGCCTTGAATATCTCGTTGCCGTGTGTCGCCAGCAGCGCCTTGTTCGCGGTGACCACGTGCTTGCCGTTGGCGATGGCTTTCAGCACCAGCTCTTTCGCAACGCCATAACCGCCGATCAGCTCGACCACGATATCGACCTCGGGATCGTTGACGACCGAGAATGCATCGTCGGTAATGCGGCACTTTCCGTTGGAAACTTGGCCGCCGGTGACCTGGCCTCCTGTTATTTTTTGGGCCAGCTCCAGATTCTTGTCCGCCACCACGGTGATGCGTATCGGACGACCGGCACGGCGCGTGATTTCTTCCGCGTTGCGTTGCAACACGGTGAACGTGCCGCCGCCTACTGTGCCGATGCCGATGAGTCCTACGTTGATTGCTTTCATTTAAATTCCTAGTTATTTAGACGTAAGACTTAAGACGTAAGTTGGTGTTATCACAGAACCTGCACTGTGAGTAGCCAAAGGACGGGGTTTTGCTAACAACTTACGTCTTACCGTCTTCCATCTGATTTATTTTTCCGTTCCGTGCCGCTTGCGATAGCTTTCCAGAAATCTTGCGATACGCCCGATCGCATCGGTCAAGTCGTCGGTGTTGGGCAGGAACACCACGCGGATATGGTCGGGGTGTATCCAGTTGAAGCCTGTGCCCTGCACCACCAGCACCTTCTCGGTTTCCAGCAACTCAAGAATAAATTTCTGGTCGTCCTTGATCGGATAGATTTTCGGATCGAAACGCGGAAACAAATACAGCGCGGCCTTCGGCTTGACGCAGCTCACGCCGGGAATCTCAGTGAGCAGTTTGTAGGCGAGGTCGCGCTGCTTGCACAAGCGTCCGCCTGGTGCGACCAGATCGTTGATGCTCTGGTAACCGCCCAATGCGGTCTGTATCGCAAACTGGCCGGGCACGTTGGAACACAAGCGCATCGACGCGAGTATCGTCAGGCCGTTGATGTAATCCTGTGCATGTTTCTTCTCGCCGGACACCACCATCCAGCCTGAACGATAACCGCAGGCGCGATAATTTTTCGACAGCCCGTTCAGCGTCACAAACAATACATCGTCGGCCAGCGACGCAATCGAGGTATGTGTCGCGCCGTCGTACAGCACCTTGTCGTATATTTCGTCGGCGAAGATGATCAGCTCGTGTTCGCGCGCGAACTGGATAATTCCGCGCAGCGTATCGTCTGAATACAGCGCACCGGTCGGGTTGTTCGGATTGATGACGACGATAGCGCGCGTATTCGGCGTGATCTTGGCTTTCATGTCGGCAAGATTGGGATTCCACTCGTTGGCCTCGTCGCAGATGTAGTGGCGCGGCGTGCCGCCGGCCAGCGTCACCGCCGCAGTCCACAGCGGATAGTCCGGCGCGGGAACCAGCACTTCGTCGCCGGTATTGAGCAGGCCCTGCATCGCCATCACGATCAGTTCCGATGCACCGTTGCCGATGTAGATATCGTCCAGCCCGACGCCCTTGATGTTCTTGGACTGGCAATAGTGCATGATAGCCTTGCGCGCCGCGAACATGCCCTTGGAATCGGAATAGCCGGACGAATTCGGCATATTCAGGATCACGTCCTGCTGGATTTCCTCCGGCGCCTTGAAACCAAACGGCGCAAGGTTGCCGATGTTCAGCTTGATGATGCGCTGGCCTTCTTCCTCCATCTGCTTGGCGCGTTCCATCACCGGGCCGCGTATGTCATAGCAAACATTGGAAAGCTTGGCCGACTTTAAAATGGGTTTCACTTTTTCACTCAATTCCGAGTTTTTACTCAATTCAGGTTACCGGCCCGATCAGCCGAATCAGTCATCGCGCCCGAACCAACCAAGCGCATCCGCCAAAACGCGCGATTTTACCTGTCCGGCGGCGACGCCGCAAATCCAACCGTGTTGCGGCCATGGACAGACCTAAACGCCCGGTCATGCCAAGCCCAATGTTACAGATGGGTTGCTCCGGGGTCGCCACTGGTTTAACATGCGGCAGCAAGCCCAGCCTTTAGGGCACTTCTAAAAATTCAGAGTTCGCCCAAATACAA
>JACPYR010000068.1 GCA_016195965.1 Nitrosomonadales bacterium
GCTCTTCTTTGCGGAAGCGCGGGCTTTCCAGTTTTAGGCGCAACATCAGGTCGCCTTTTGCATCGGCATTCACCTGCAATTCCTGTACCGAAATATCGCCCTTTTCGTAGAGTTCAAACAGGCATTGGTCGAACGTCTTCATGCCTTGTTCGACCGATTTCTTCATGATCTCTTTCAGGCCGCCCACCTCTCCTTTGGCGATTGCATCCCGTGACGAGGCCGTGCTCAGCAGTATCTCGATCGCGGCGGCGCGCCCGCCGGCAATCTTGCGCACCAGCCGTTGCGAGATGATCGCGCGCATGTTCAGCGACAGATCGTTGAGCACCTGTTCGCGTTTTTCAATCGGGAAAAAGTTCACGATGCGGTCGATCGCCTGATTCGCGCTGTTGGCATGCAGCGTCGCCATGCACAGGTGTCCGGTCTCGGCGAAGTTGAGCGCATACTCCATCGTCTCGTGGTCGCGTATCTCGCCGATCAGGATCACGTCAGGCGCCTGGCGTAACGTGTCCTTGAGCGCATCGAACCATCCCACCGTGTCGATGCCGACCTCGCGGTGTGTGATGATGCAGTTCTGGTGGGTGTGCACGTATTCGACTGGGTCTTCGATGCTGATGATGTGGCCGTGCGAATCGCGGTTGCGCACGCCCAGCATCGCCGCCAGCGTGGTCGACTTGCCCGATCCGGTTCCGCCTACCAGCAGCACCAGTCCGCGTTTCTCCATCACGACACTCTTCAGGATAGGCGGCAGGGCCATCTTGTCGAAATCCGGTATCTCGGTGGTGATCACGCGGATCACCATGCCGGTGCGTTGCTGCTGGGTGAAGATATTCACGCGGAAACGGCCTATGCCCTCCGGCGCGATCGCGAAGTTCGCGCCCTTGGTTTCCTGGTAGTGATGCCACTGCTTATCGGAAGCAATGGCATGCGCCAGCTTGCGCGCATGTTCTGCAGAAAGCGGCGTATCGTTCAGTTTGGTCAGCTTGCCATTCAGCTTGACCGAGGGTGGAAAATCCGCAGTGATGAACAGGTCCGATCCCTTCATCGCCAGCATCGCGGTCAGCATCTTGTACAGCAAACCCTGAAACTGTAACTTTTCTTGTTGTTCCATTTTTGATGCCCTTGTTAAACGATGGAGCCCGAGATGGCCGTTTTCATTGCATTCTACCCTGATCAGTTCGCCAGTTTCCTGTTGGCCGCCTCAAGTGCGACACCATGCTTGACCGGCGCCTTGACGCGACCTAGCACGTCGTCCAGTGCGGACAGGCACAGCCGCACGTTGCGCGGGTTGCTGGCGTATCCCATCAGGCCGATGCGCCATACTTTGCCGGCCATCGCGCCCAGGCCTGCGCCGATTTCCAAGTTGTAGTCGGACAGCAGCAGCGCGCGCACGGCGGCTTCGTCCACGCCATGCGGCACGGTGATCGCGTTCAGTTGCGGCAGGCGTTCCGCTTCCGGCACCACGAAATTCAGGCCCATCGCCTCCAGTCCGGCGCGCAGCGCCAGATGGTTCTTCTGATGGCGCGACCAGGAGTTGTGCAGGCCTTCCTCCTGCAGGATCACCAGCGCCTCGTGCAGGCCGTACAAAGCGTTGATCGGCGCGGTGTGATGGTAGGTGCGCTTGGTCTCGCCGCCCCAGTAACCCATTACCAGATTGAGGTCCATGAACCAGCTCTGCACCTTGCTCTTGCGATTTTTGATCTTGGCCTGAGCATTCGGGCTGAAACTGACCGGCGACAGGCCGGGCGTGCAGGACAGGCATTTCTGCGTGCCGGAATAAATCGCGTCGATGTCCCATTCGTCCACCATCACCGGCGTGCCGCCCAGCGAGGTGACCGCATCGACGATGGTCAGGCAGTTGTGCTTGTGCGCGATCTCGACCAGCGTCTTCGCGTCGGATTGCGCGCCGGTGGAAGTTTCTGCGTGGACGAAGGCGACGATGCGCGCATCCGGGTTGGCCTTGAGCGCGTCTTCGAGTTTTTGCGGATCGACCGCGCGGCCCCATTCATCCTGAACCATCACGGCAATGCCGCCGCAGCGTTCCACGTTTTCTTTCATCCGCCCCGCGAATACGCCGTTCTGGCATACGATCACCTTGTCGCCCGGCTCGACCAGATTGGCGAAACAGGTTTCCATGCCGGCAGAACCGGGCGCTGAAACCGGCATCGTCAATTCGTTCTTGGTCTGGAATGCATATTTGAGCAGCGCCTTCATCTCGTCCATCATGGCCACGAACACCGGATCGAGATGGCCTATGGTCGGGCGCGACAGGGCCTCCAAGACGCGCGGGCTGACATCGGAAGGGCCGGGGCCCATCAATACGCGTTGCGGGGGGTGAAATGGTCTGATCGTCATGCTGATTCCCTTTTGATGGTTTTCTTGATGATTGAACAATTTTTAATTCTAGCTTTTTTCCAATAATTCTATCCAGTGCTTCACCGGCACCGGGCTGTCGGCTGCCAGATGCATCTGGCAGCCGACATTGGCGGATGCGATGATCTCCGGTTTGCCTTCCTGCAGCGCGGCCAGTTTGTTGTCCAGCAGTTGTTGCGATAATTCCGCTTGCAGCAAGGTGTAGCTGCCTGCCGCGCCGCAGCATAAGTGGCTGTTCGCGACTTGTGTCAGCTCATAGCCGCAGCGCTTCAGGATAGCCTCTACCGATCCACCGAGCTTCTGGCCGTGTTGCAGTGTGCAGGAAGAGTGATAGGCGACGCGCCTGCCCGCTCCGATACGGGTAAGCGCGTCGAGGTTCTCGCGGGCTAAAATCTCGCTCAAGTCTCGTGTCAGCGCGCTGATGCGCGCGGCTTTTTTCGCGTAAGCCGGATCGTTCTGCAGCGCATGGCCGTAGTCCTTCACCATCAGGCCGCAGCCGCTGGCGGTCATCGCGATCGCCTCTATGCCGCTTTCGACATAGGGATACCAGGCATCGATGTTGCGCCGCATCATGTCGTGCGCGCCATTACTATCCGACATGTGCTGATTCAGTGCACCGCAGCATCCGGCATCGGGCGCCTCGATCAGCGAGATGCCGAGCTGGTCCAGCACGCGCGCCGCCGCCGCATTGGTGTTCGGCGTGCCCAGCGGCTGCACGCAGCCTGCCAGCGCCAGCATGCGCCGTTGGTGGTGAGTTGCCGGTGCCGGAGTCGCGGCCTGTTTTGCCGGTATCTTTTTTCTGAGCTGTGCGGGCAACAGCGGACGGAATAAGCGCGCCAGAGCCAGCATCATGGCCATCCGCGCAGTATAGGGGATCACCGCGAGCATCGCGCGGCGCAGTGCTTTCTGGGGCAGCGAGCGCGGCGCTTTCTGTTCGACGATCTCGCGGCCGATGTCGATCAGACGCCCGTAGCGCACCCCGGACGGGCAGGTGGTTTCGCAGGAGCGGCAGGTCAGGCAGCGATCCAGATGCAAGCGGGTCTTGTCTGTGGCCTGGCCGGTTTCCAGCATTTCCTTGATCAGATAGATGCGCCCGCGCGGACCGTCCAGTTCCGATCCCAGCAGCTGATAGGTCGGGCAGGTCGCGGTACAGAATCCGCAATGCACGCAGCTGCGCAGGATGGCGTTGGCCTCGGCGATGGCCGGGTCGTTCAGCTGTTGTGAAGAAATAGACGTTTGCATGGCTATAGATTCGCGTACAAGCGGCCGCGATTAAAAATATTGTTCGGGTCGAAGCTGGCCTTGAGCCGCCGGTGTATCGTCAGCAACGGTTCTGGCAACGGTTGGAAAATCTCTCGAGCGCCGCCGCGAAACACCGTGACATGGCCGCCAACAGCTTCGCTGCGCTGGCGTATCGTGGCGATATCCGCATCGCTGTATAGCCAGCGCTGCGCGCCGCCCCAGTCCAGCAGCCAGTCGCCTGTGATGTCTAGTTGCGGCGTGGCGGGTTTAACCACCACGCGATACAGCGTGCCGCTTTTGTTGTAGCCATTATTTTGGAAGAAGGTCAGTTGCTGTTCGCGCAGTGCATGCCAGTATGCATCCGCATCCGCCAGTACGTCGCCGGAAATTTTTGTGCACGCATCCCGCACCGCTTGTGCGCTGCCGGAGATGCGCACATGACACTGGCCGTTGTGATAGCACGCACCATCTACCGGATACGGCTTGCTCAGCAACGCGCTCATACTGGCGATCGCATCGGCTGCGCTGCATTCCCATATCACGGTGGTGCTGGCCGCCGGACGCGGCAGCACCTTCAGGCTGATATCGAGCAGCACGCCCAGCGTGCCTTGAGCGCCTGCCATCAGCCGCGACACATCGTAGCCCGCGACGTTCTTCATCACCTGGCCGCCGAAGCGCAGCAGCTCGCCGCGGCCATTCAACATCTGGCAACCCAGCACGAAGTCGCGCGCCGAGCCGCTGTAGGGCCGGCGCGGGCCGGACAGGCCGCAGGCGATGGTGCCGCCCAATGTAGCATGGCCTCCGAAATGCGGCGGCTCGAAGGGCAGCATCTGGTTGGCCTCCGCGAGTGCGGCCTCAATCTCTTGTAGCGTAGTGCCACTGCGTGCGGTCAGCACCAGTTCGCGCGGATCGTACTCGACGATGCCGCGATGCCCGGTGACATCAATGGTCTGTGCGTCGTTGCTGACGTTGCTGAGAAACGCCTTGCTGCCGCTGCCGGCAATGTTGAGAGGTGTGCCGCTGTGGTATGCGTCCAGCACCTGCTGCTGGAGTGTGTTGCTGTTATCGCCCATTAAAAGCGCTCCAGCTCGGGATGGGATAGTTGCCCGTGATGCACATGCATCGCGCCGAATTCCGCGCAGCGATGCAGCGTCGGCACCGCCTTGCCGGGATTGAGCAGGCCGGATGGATCGAATGCGGCCTTGACCGCGTGGAACTGGCTCAGCTCGGCGCTGCGAAACTGCACGCACATCTGGTCTATCTTCTCGATGCCGACGCCGTGTTCGCCGGTGATCGTGCCGCCGACTTCCACGCACAGCTGCAGGATGCGGCTGCCGAATTCTTCGGTGCGTTCCAGTTCGCCCGGTTTGTTGGCATCGAACAGGATCAGCGGGTGCAGGTTGCCATCTCCGGCGTGAAACACGTTGGCGACCGGCAGACCATATTCCGCCGACAGTTCGCCGATGCGGCGCAGCACTTGTGGCAAATGGCGGCGCGGTATCGTGCCGTCCATGCAGTAATAATCCGGCGAGATGCGTCCAACTGCGGGGAACGCCGATTTGCGGCCTTTCCACAGCAACTGCCGTTCGGCTTCGTCGGCGGCGACGCGCACTGCGGTCGCGCCGCTGTCGGTCAACAGCTTGCGCACCGCCGCGATATATTCGGTCACTTCGGCGTGGGTGCCGTCCAGCTCGCACAGCAGGATCGCCTCGGCATCGCGCGGATAACCCGCATGCGCAAAATCCTCCGCCGCCTGGATGGCGAGCCGGTCCATCATTTCCAGGCCGGCCGGGATGATGCCTGCGGCGATGATCGCGCCGACCGCCTCGCCCGCCTTCACCACATCGTCAAACGCGGCGAGCACGACCTGTGCACGTTCTGGTAGCGCCAGCAATTTGACGGTGACCTCGACGATGATGCCCAGCATGCCCTCGGAGCCGGTCATCAGTGCCAGCAGATCGTAGCCGGGCGAGTCCAGAGTTTGTGCGCCTATCGTCAGCAACTCGCCTTCCGCGGTGACCACTTTCAGCATTAGGATGTTGTGCACCGTCAAGCCATATTTCAGGCAATGTACGCCGCCGGAATTTTCCGCGACATTGCCGCCTATCGTGCAGGCGATCTGCGACGAGGGGTCGGGTGCGTAATACAGCCCATAGGCCGCAGCAGCCTGAGAGATCGCCAGGTTGCGCACCCCGGGTTGTACGGTCGCCATCGCATTGTGCGCATCGATGTTCAAGATATTCTTGAATTTGGCCAGGCTCAGCAGCACGCCATCAGGCAGCGGCAGCGCGCCGCCGGAAAGTCCGGTGCCCGCGCCGCGCGCCACTACCGGCACTTGCTGCGCATGGCACAGGCGCATGATTTCCTGCACCTGCGCTATCGTTTCTGGCAGCACCACGACCATGGGCAATTGCCGGTAGACCGACAGTCCGTCGCATTCGAAGGGGCGAATATCTTCCGCATCGACCAGCATGGATTCCTCCGGCAGCAAGCGGCGCAGTGCGCTGAGCAGTTCGATGTTCAGTGCTGTGTTCTTTGGGAGGGGCTGCGACAAGGGTGCTCCGGTGAAGGGGTTGACTGATAATTGAGCAAGTATAGTAAATTAGTCGGTTATAAAATTCCAGCGCTATGTGCATGAAAGTCTCAAAATTGCCGCAGCAAGGGATGATGAGCTGTTAAATCTGGTATCTTGCGCTCCTTTTGCAAGGTCGGCGCGCATGCTTTCGCCGGTTATACCTGAAAGCGCATAGAAAATGTTAACAAGAGAGAACATATGGGTATCAAACGCTTTAGTCTAATTTTATACACCGTTTCGGCAGCGGGCGTGCTGGCAAGCTGGCTGATCGGCAGCAGCCAAGCCGAACCCGTTGCGCCAGCGGTTAATCGGCCGGCGCTGACGGTGCGCACCACGACGCTGCGTCCGGACAAGTGGGCGCGTTCGCTGGCAGCGAACGGCAGCATCGTGCCCTGGCAGGAGGCCATCATCGGCGCGCAGGTGCAGGGCTTGCGCATCGCCGAGGTGAAGGTCAGCATAGGCGATGTGGTGCAGCAGGGCGATGTGCTGGTGACGCTGGACAACTTTGCGCGCGTCGGCAGCGCGCCGCTCGCGGCTCAGGCACATATCGTGGCGCCCGATGCGGGCGTCATTTCGGCGGCCAATGCCAATGTGGGCTCCATCCCCAAATCCGGGGATGAGCTATTCCGGCTGATACGCCAAGGTCGTCTGGAGTGGCATGCCGACCTCACCGCAGACGAGTTGATGCTGATCCGCAAGGGCATGGTCGCGGAAATCTCCGTGGGCGAGGGGCGATCTATCCGGGGCAGGGTGCGCGCGATTTCGCCATCGGTGAATCCGCAGACGCGCTACGGCTACGCGCTGGTGACATTGCCGGAGAGCCGCGGCATCGTGGCGGGCGCTTTTGCGCGCGGCACCTTCGATGTCAGCGGCGGCAAGCAGGGTTTGCAGTCGTTGCCGCAATCTGCCGTGATGCAGCGCGGCAGCACGACCTATGTGTTGATCGTAGGTCAGGATAATCGCGTGCATGAGCGCGCCGTGAGCATAGGTCAGCGCCAGAGTGATCGCGTGCAGATCAAGGGCGGGCTGAAAGCGAATGAACCGGTCGTGGAAAGCGGCGGGGCGTTTCTGACCGAAGGCGATGTAGTTCAAGTCGTGAGATGAAAGGATAGTTATGGCCATTAACGTATCGGCTTGGTCTATCCGCAACCCCATCCCCGCAGTGCTCGGGTTTGCGTTGCTCACCTTCCTCGGGATGATGGCGTTCAAGGCGATGAAGATCCAGTTGTTCCCGGACATCGATCTGCCGATGATCACCGTTGCGGCTTCGCTGCCGGGAGCATCGCCCGACCAGATGGAAGCCGAGGTGGCGCGCAAGATCGAGAATGCGCTCGCCGGTGCGCAGGGGCTGAAGCATCTGTATACGCAGATCAAGGACGGCAGCGCGATCGTCTCGGCAGAGTTTCGCCTGGAGCGCGATTCGCGTCTTGCGCTCGAAGATGTGCGCTCCGCCGTTTCGCGGATACGCGGCGACCTGCCGCGCGAGATGCTCGATCCGGTGGTGAACAAGGTGGAAATGGCGGGGAAACCGATACTCACCTACACGATTGCCGCGCCGCAGATGAGCGAGGAGGAGCTATCCTGGTTCGTGGACAACAACATCACCAGATTGCTGCTGGGCGTTAAAGGCGTGGGTTCGGTGAATCGCGTCGGCGGCGTGACGCGCGAGGTGCGCGTGGAGCTCGACCCGGCCAAGATGCTGGCGCTCAATCTCACCGCTTCCGAAGTTTCCCAGCAGTTGCGGCAAATCCAGCAGGAAGCGCCGGGCGGGCGCACCGATCTGGGCGGCAGCGAGCAATCCGTGCGCACGCTGGCAACGGTGCAGACCGCCGGACAACTGGCGCGTATGGAAATCGGCTTGCGCGACGGCAGGCATGTACGCCTCGACCAGGTGGCCGATGTGCGCGACACGATAGCCGAGCGGCGCTCGGCTGCGCTGCTCGATGGCAAGCCGGTGGTTGGCTTTGAGATCATGCGCTCGCTGGGTGCGGGCGACATTGAGGTGGCCGATGGCGTGACCGCAGCGCTCGCCAGGCTCAAACTGGAACACTCCGAGATCGCGACAGACCGCGTATTCAACACCGTGGATAGAGTCAGCGACACTTACAAGGGTTCGCTGGAGATGATCTTCGAGGGCGCCGTATTGGCGGTGATCGTGGTGATCTTTTTTCTGCGCAACGCGCGCGCGACGATAGTCGCGGCGACTGCGTTGCCGCTGGCGGTGATACCCACCTTCGGGCTGATGTATTTGTTCGGTTTCACCATCAGCATGGTGACGTTGCTCGCGCTGTCGCTGGTGGTCGGCGTGCTGGTGGACGATGCGATCGTCGAAATCGAGAACATCATGCGCCACCTGGAGATGGGCAAGTCGCCGTATCAGGCGGCGATGGAAGCGGCGGACGAAATCGGCATGGCGGTGATCGCGACCACCTTCACGCTGATCGCGGTGTTTCTGCCGACCGCTTTCATGAGCGGCATCCCCGGACGTTTCTTCGTGCAATTCGGCTGGACAGCGGCGGTGGCGGTGCTGTTCTCGCTGGTAGTCGCGCGTATGCTGACGCCGATGATGTCTGCCTATTTTCTGAAGCCGCGCACGTTGCATGCCTCGCCCAGATGGCTGGAGATTTATCTCAAGTGGGCGCAGTGGTGTCTGCAGCACCGCAAGACCACGATGCTGGCGACGGCGATATTTTTCTTCGGGTCCTTCTATTTGGCGAGTACCTTGCCCACCGCCTTCCAGCCCAAGGACAACGACTCGCAAACCCAGGTGACGCTGACGCTGCCACCGGGCAGCAGGCTGGATCAGTCCTACGCGCTGGCCGAGCAGGCGCGCGATATCATCCGGCAGAACCCGGAAGTGACGCGCGTCTACACCGCCATCGGCGGCGGTTTGTCGGGGGGCAATGCGTTCGAGGCTGCGGGTGCTGCGGAGGTGCGCAAGGCCACGCTGTCCATCCAGTTGCGGAAAAAGGGCGAGCGCAAACTCGACAAGCAGCAGATCGAAGGCCAGTTGCGCGATGCGATGATGGCCTTGCCCGGCGTGCGCATCAAGGTCGGCATGGGGCAGTCCTCGGATAAATACCAGCTGGTGCTGACCAGCGAGAACGGCCAGTTGCTGGAGCAACATGCATTGAAGGTGGGACAGGAGCTGCGCACCATACCCGGCATCGGCAACGTGGTTTCAAACTCCAGCGTGCTGCGCCCCGAGGTAGTGGTGCGCCCCGACTTCGCGCGCGCCGCCGACCTCGGCGTGACCTCCAGCGCGATCGCCGACACCTTGCGCGTGGCGACTGCGGGCGATTACGACCAGGCGCTGGCGAAATTGAATTTGCCCGATCGCCAATTGCCCATCATCGTCAAACTGCGCGACGAGGCGCGCCAGGATATCGGCCTGTTGTCGCGGCTGGTGGTGCCCGGCACGCATGGCCCGGTGATGCTGGGCAATGTGGCCACGCTTGCCTTGGAAAGCGGCCCGGCGCAGATCGACCGCTACGACCGCCAGCGCAACATCTCGTTCGAGGTCGAGCTGGCCGGGCAGCCGCTGGGCAAGGTGCAGACGACAGCGCTGGCCTTGCCATCGCTGAAGAATCTGCCTGCGGGCGTGGAGATCGCGCCGATAGGTGACGCCGAGATGATGAAAGAATTGTTCGCCAGCTTCGGTCTGGCGATGTTCACCGGGGTGATGTGCATTTACATCGTGCTGGTGCTGCTGTTCCGTGACTTCATGCAACCGGCTACGATATTGTGGGCGCTGATACTTTCCGTGCCGGGTGCGTTCCTGGCGCTGTTCCTGACCCGCACCGCGATCTCGATGCCGTCAATGATAGGTTTGATCATGCTGATGGGCATCGCCACCAAAAATTCCATCCTGCTGGTGGAATACGCGATCGTGTCGCGCCGCGAGCGCGGCATGAACCGCGCAGAAGCCTTGCTCGATGCATGTCGCAAGCGCGCGCGGCCTATCGTGATGACGACTATGGCGATGGGTGCGGGCATGCTGCCGGTGGCGCTCGACATCGGTCCGGGCGACGGCACGTTCCGCTCGCCGATGTCCATCGTGGTGATAGGCGGCCTGATCACCTCTACTTTCCTGAGCCTGCTGGTGATTCCGGTGGTGTTCACCTATGTGGACGATGCGATCGAGTGGTTCGGCGCCAATTTCAAAAAATACCGGAGGTCAGCTTATGCTGAATAATATTTGGGATGAACGTTACGCGAGCGAGGAATATTTGTTCGGCACCGAACCGAACGCCTTTCTGCTTTCCCAGCGCAACTTGCTGAAGCCGGGCAAGAGGAGCTGTCTGGCGTTGGCCGACGGCGAGGGCCGCAACGGCGTATGGCTGGCGCAGCAGGGCTTGCAGGTGCATGCGGTGGATGCCTCTCCGGTGGCACTGGACAAGGCGCAGAAGCTGGCGGCAAAACGCGGCGTCGAACTGGTGTTCGAGCTGACCGATCTGGCGCATTGGCAATGGCGCGAAAAACAATACGATGTCGTAGTCGGCATCTTCATCCAGTTTGCGCCGCCCGCATTGCGCCAGCAGATGTTCGACGGAATCAAGCGCACGCTGAAACCCGGCGGGTTGCTGATGCTGCAGGGCTATACGCCGCGCCAGCTCGAATACAAAACCGGCGGGCCGTCTATGGCGGAGAATTTGTACACGGAGGCATTGCTGCGCGATGCGTTTGGCGATATGGAGATTTTGCACCTGCGCGAGCACGACGATGTCATCCATGAAGGGGCGGGGCACAGCGGCATGTCGGCGCTGATCGATCTGGTGGCGCGCAAGGGAGTTTGATGTTTTTCCCATCGGGCAACATGCAATATCTGCCTGTTGAACTGTTGTGTTGTATGGAAAATTAAGGCACCATCGTGTGCCAGAACTATACCAATGCATTTGGGGAATGTGCCGATTTGACTGCTAAGGGGAAGGCATGAATAAGTCTGCAACGCGCTTTAATAAGCGCTCTCCGATCAAGCCATATTGCGCCGTGCTGTTGTGCTGCGCGGCTGCTCCGGCGTACGCGAATCCTTCGGGCGGACTGGTGGTCAATGGCCAGGCCAGTTTTGCCAGCAGCGGCAACACGCTGACGGTCACCAACACCCCCGGCACCGTCATCAACTGGCAGAACTTCTCGATAGGATCGAACGAAGTCACCCAATTCGCCCAACAGTCAGCGGCATCTGCGGTGCTCAACCGCGTCACCGGCAGCGACCCCAGCAATATTCTGGGAAGTCTGCAATCCAACGGACGCGTCTACCTGATCAACCCCAACGGCATCCTGTTTGGCGCTGGAGCGAAAGTAGACACGGCTGGCCTGGTCGCTTCCACGCTCAATCTGAGCAACGCCGATTTTCTGGCCGGACGCAACAACTACACCCAGGTACCGGGCGCGCAAAACATCGGCAACGCGGGCAACATCAATGTGCAAGACGGCGGGCAGGTATACCTGATCGCCCCCAATGTAGAGAACAGCGGCGTGATCACCGCGCCCAACGGCGAAATCCTGCTGGCAGCCGGAGCCAGCGTAGAGCTGGTCAGCACCAGCAATCCCAACTTGAGGGTCAACATCACCGCGCCTGCGGGAGACGCCACCAATGTGGGCCAGTTGATCGCCTCGTCCGGCAGCCTGGGGCTGTTCGGCACGGTGGTCAAAAACAGCGGGGCGGTGAATGCGGACAGCGCGACGCTGCAAGGCGGCAGGATCGTGTTCAGGGCCAGCCAGCGTGCGGAAATTTCTGGCAGCGTATCCGCCAATGGAGTGACAGGCGGCACGATAGAAGTGCTGGGTAACCAGGTTGGCGTGATGGATGGCGCGGCTATCAGCGCCAACGGCACACAAGGCGGTGGCACGGCGCTGATCGGCGGCGATGCGCATGGTGCGAATCCGGATGTGCCGAATGCGCTAGTTACTTATGTCGCGCCGACCTCGACCATCAGCGCCGATGGGGGTGTTCCCTCTCCCTACGGGGGAGGGTTGGGGAGCGGCAATGGCGGCAAGGTGATCGTCTGGTCTGACAATACCACCCGTGCTTATGGCAGCCTTACGGCCAGGGGAGGAGCGGGTGGCGGAAATGGCGGCTTCATTGAAACTTCGGGTCATTTTCTTGCGGTCACTCAAGCGGCGAATGTCGGCGCACCTAAAGGCAAGGGAGGCATCTGGCTGTTAGATCCCTATGATGTTTCGATCCAGGCAGCGACAGGGACATTGGATGCGCTCTCGCCCAATTTTCTCGCCAACGCCAACTCGTCAACCGTGAGCAGCGCGGTTATTCAGGCCGCACTGGCAGCAGGTACTTCCGTCGTCGTCAGTACCAACACCTCTGTCATCGGAGCGCAGGCGGGCAACATCACAGTCGATGCACCCATCAGTGCGGCGGTGACCGGTGTGGGGACTACGCTTACCCTTAATGCGATTAGTTTTATCACGATCAATCAACCGATCACCTCTACCGGCGCTGCGCTCAATCTTGTGTTGAATCATGGAGTGTCGAGCTCTGCTACGTTGGCGAATACAGTCTCGCTGGCGGGCGGGAATGTCAATGTGGGAACCTATGTTGGCTCAGTCGGGATGGTCACGCCAGGAGTGGGTACCCTGAACGTGACGGCAGGAGCAACAACCTTAACAGGATCGTTGACCGCATCCACGCTGGGTGTTACCGGTGCTACAGCCCAACTGAACCTGAATGGAGCTGCAGCGACCTCGTTGACGTCGCTTAAAATGACGGCTGGCACATTAACGAGTTCGGCTGCGCTCAGCATCGGTACATTGACGGTTAATCCACCCGTGGCAACGACAATAACGCTGGGTGGTGCGGGGACGAAGACTGTTACCGGCACCACTACTTTTGCGCCGGGTGGGAGTTTTGTTCTGCCATTCACACTGGATAGCGCTACGCTGAATACGCAAGGTGCGGTCTCGCATACGGTCAACGGCACGAGCTCGGTTGCGATTAATCTGGCAAATGGTGCGGCTATCAATAATACGGCTACCTGGGGAATGGACTGGATTACTGTGCAGCCTGGCGCCGGTGCGGCAGGGACATTCAATAACAACGGAGCTACTGGAGCGATTACATTAAGCACGTTGGGTGCGAGCGGTGCCATCAACACACAGTTTAATAATAACTCCACATTGGCGAGTGCGGTGAACCTTACGGCAGGCACATTCACTTTGGGTGGGGGAGGCACCAGCAGTGGGACATTTAATATCGCAACAGGTGCCACTCTGAATTTTTCAGCGGGTACGCACAATTTAAGCAATGCCAGCGCAATTACCGGTACCGGTACTGTAGTTTTCAGTGGTGGTACCGATACGATAACAGGAAGTGTTGCGGCGACAATACTCACCAACAGCGGGGCGACTACCAATCTTAATGGTGCAATGACATCGCCCACGGTGAATGTCAGCGCAGGAACATTGAACCTCAACAACACGCTGGGGACGAGCATTGCGGCGCTCAATTTGAGTGGCGGCACCTTGGGCGGCACGGGTGCGATCACTATTCCTGCCGGCGGCACATTCGCCTGGTCTGGAGGCGCGCTGGCTAGTACGGGCGGACTCACTGTTGCCGGAACTTCCGGGGCGGCAACGTTGACCGGAAATCTGACATTAACCGGTGGTCTACTCAACAACGGTATGGTGAATCAAGGCGCTGCAACGATGGCTCTGTCCATCGGCTCGGGGGGAAACCTGATTAACAACGGCACCTTTAATCTGGCCGTCGGCGGCGCTGCCGGTTCGATCACTGTCAGCGACAGCGGTATATTCACCAACAACCCATCCGGCCTCATCAATTCTGCGGGCGCTGTGTCCAATACCGTCCAGGCAGCGGTGGGTACGACAGTCGGGACTATCGTCAACAACGGCACGGTCAATGTTGCAGCCGGCAACACCTTGAATTGGATCGGCGGGCAAGCGACAACCCATGCTGGGAGCTGGAACGCGGGTGTGGTTGCGACGCCGGCGGCTGGCGGGGTATTGACGCTGGGCGAGGCGACAGGAGCGCTGGCTGGAGCCCAGACCTATAGCGGCCCCATTAACGTTGTCGGTACGCTGAATGTCACCAGCGGCGCCAACACACTGAGCGGCGCGCTCACCAATAATGGGCAGCTCCAGTTTTCGACAGGAAGCAACAACCTGACTGGAACCTATAGCGACGCGCAGCTGGCCGGTGGATTCATGCCCAACGTCATGTTCACTTCGGGCACCAACACCATCAGTGCGCTGAGTCTGGCTGGCGGCGCGCTGACGTTTTCATCGCTGAACATGAATGGCGGCGTAAATTATCTGAATACAGCCAGCACGGTCCATGCTCTTGTTCTGAGTGCGGGCACACTGACCGGTACGGGCAACATCACCATCCCCCTGTCGGCATCCTTCAATTGGTATGGCGGCACACTGGCGACCACCGGCACGGCGTCGATTACACTGAACAACGTGACGGCCACGACCGCACAGACCACCCTGATGAATGGGACGCAAAATCTTAATCGTGCGTTGATCAACAATGGCCTGGTATCGCAACAGATCGTGAACGCGGGGTCGCAGACAACCTTGAACATAGGTGCGGGCGGCAGCTTTACCAACAACGGCACGCTCAATCTGGGCGGTGTGGCCAATGGCACGCTCAGCGTCAGCGACACGGGCGTATTCACCAATGCGTCTGCAGGTATAGTCAACTCGACCGGGGCCGTAATCAATACGATACAGGCGGCGATGGGCGCGACTTCGGTGGGCACGATAGCCAACAGCGGCACGGTGAATGTAGCTGCGGGCAATACCTTGAGATGGACCGCAGGGCAGACCTCGACCAGTGCGGGCGTATGGAAAGTTGGATCGGCAATCACTCCCGGCGGCGTGCTCACGATGGGAGCGGCCACCGGGGCCGGTGCCCAGACCTATATCGGCATTTTCACCAATTACGGCACGGTCGAGTTCATGGGGGGCACCAACAATTTGACCAATCCGACTGCTGCAATTTCGGGTAACGGCACGGTCAATTTCGGCGGCGGGGCCAACACTTTGACGGGCAGCGTCACTGCGACCACGGTCAACAACAGCGGTGCGACGACCAACCTGAATGGTGCGGTGACGGCATCTGCGATCAATGTCAGTCTAGGAACGCTGAACTTGAATACGGCCGCTAACATTGCATCGCTCGGATTAAGCGGGGGCACCTTGGGCGGCACGGGCAGCCTGACGGTTACCACCAGCTACACTCAGACGACAGGTGTGTTGGCCAGCAGTTTTTCCAGCATCAATATCACTCAGGCTACGGGCAACCTGAGCGTGGGCGGCATCAGCGCACTGGGTTCCATCTCACTGGCTGCGCCCAGCGGTGTTCTGGCTATCAATGGCCCGTTGAACGCGGGAATCGCAGCGATCAACCTCACCTCGGCATCGGCGATTATTGGTTCCGGCGGCCTATCCACGACCGGCTTGTTAACCACCAACTCCGTCGGCGGCACGACGCTGAACGGGGCGAATACGGTGGGCAGCTTCAAGGCCGTCAACAGCGGATCTGGCAATATTTCACTGACCAATAGCGCAACGGCGTTGAACCTCTCCGGCATCAGCCAGACCGGCGGCGGTGCGGTGAGCATCACCAACACCGGCAATATCGCCACTTCCGCGCTGATCTCATCAGGCGGCAACATCAATATTTATGCGGTGGGCAATGCCGGGGACGATGTCACCATAGGCAACGGCATCAACTACACGGGCACGGCGGCAGCAGGAAATCTGGAGATACGCGCGAACCGCAACATCACCGTGCAGACTTCGCCTATCCAGGTGACGGGCACGCAGGCGCTGAACGTGATACTCAACGCGGATCGCAATGCGGATAACTCCGGCGCGGTCTATGTGTTGGCGGGCGGCAACATCTCGACTGCGGGCGGCAACATCGCGATAGGCGGCGGCAACGGCGCCATCGGTGCCGGGACCGGGTTTGCGCATGGCGATAATGCGGCGGCGGGATATTTCAACGGCGTTTCCGTGCAGGCCAACCTGGCGGCGGCGGGCGGCAACATCGTCATCAACGGTATCGCGGATGCGTTGACCACTGGGCTCAACACCCCGACCGGCGTCGAGATCGTCGGCGGCACCGTGAGCACGACGGGTACGGGCACGATCACGCTGACCGGGACCTCGATGAATTCGGGTGCTGCCACGGTCAACAGCTGGGGGATTAACATCGGCAACCTGACCAATGGGCCCGCCAACGTGACCAGCGTGGATGGCGCTATCCAGTTCGATGGCACATCCGGCAGCGGCGCCAATGCGGTGGGCGCGCGGGTATATCGGCTTTCCAATGTGCAGGCCACCGGACTGGGCAATGTCACGATCAACGGCACGGCGGGCAACGCCGTCGCGGCTATCAATAATACGCGCGGCGTGGCTATCGATACCGGTTCTTTTGTGCGCACCAACGGCGGGGTGTTGACGCTGAACGGGGTGAACACTTCTATCGCCGGTTCGACCGGATTCACCTATGGCGTGGACATCAACGGCGATTCGTTGCTGTCTTCCGTATCGGGCGCGGTCAACATCGCCGGCAGCGCCGTCGCGGGCTCCAGCCCCAGCGTCGCTGGCGTGATGTCCCGTCTGACGATAGCCGGTAACACAATCGGCAACGGCACGAGCGGCAACATCCTGCTCGATGCCAAGGGCGGTACGGGCATCATCCTGGGCGGTGCCAATGTAAAGGGAAGCGGCAACATCACGTTGAATGTCGAGGGCGGCGGCGCGATCACCCAGACGGGCGGTTATTTGCAAGCCGGTTTGTCTGGTTTGCGCGTGCTGGGCGATACCGCCGCCAGCGCGGTGACGTTGAATTCAGCGGCGAACAATGTCTCTCACATCGCGGCCAGCTTGCCGGTTGCCGGCTCGTCATTGAGTTACACCAACAGCGCCGCGCTGATCATCGACAATATCACTTCGGTTGCAGTCGTGGGTTTGTCTGCTTCGAGCAGCAACGGCGTGACGGTGAATGGCAACATCACGCTGGGGGCTGCTGCAATGTTTGAAAATACGCTGGTTACACCTTCGCTGATCAGCGGCGCGTTGCTGACCATCAGTACGGCTGGCGGCGCTACGTTGAACAACGCCAACGCGGTGACAGGTTTCACCGCCACCAACAGCGGCAGTGGCGACATCCGTCTGACCAACAGCGCAGCAAACCTGACTGTCGCCGTGATCAGCAACACGGCGGTCAATGGAGGTTTGATGATCAGCAATACCGGCGCATTGACAACCAGCGGTGCAGTTTCTTCCAATGGCAATATCTCGTTGGCTGCGACCGGCGCCATGTCGATCGGAGCGAGTGTCGCTGGCGGGAACATTGCGCTGAGCGGTGCCGCGATCAGCGAGGCAGCTGCAGGCAGTTTGAACACACCGGGACTGTTGGGCGTCGTTTCGACAGGCGGGGCGACACTGACCGGCGCAAATGCGCTGGGAAGCTTTAATGCCACCAACAGCGGCGCTGGAAATATTTCGCTGACCAACACGGCGGCGAATCTGACGGTCACGGGCATCAGCAACATCGGAGGCGTTGCCAAGGTGAGCAATAGCGGTGCAATCAGCATGACGGGTGCGATAACGGCGGCCAGTATCAGTGGTCAGGCAAGCGGCATCACGCTGGGCGCAGCCGGTTTGCTGAGCGCCAGCGGGGCCGGGAACGCCATCGTGCTGGATGCAGGGGCCGGCAATTTCATCAACAATGCAGGCGCCACAGCACTGACCAATACCGGCGGCGGGCGCTGGCTGGTGTACTCAAGCGATCCCGCGCTCGATACATTCGGCGGGCTGGCGAGCGGCAACCTCGCGCTATGGGGCAAGACCAGCGCCAATTACGCGCCGGCCAGTGTGGTAGAAACTGGCAACCGTTACCTGTTTGCTTTTGTACCCGTGCTTGCCGTCAGCGCGGCGCTCAGCAAAACCTATAGCACCGACCTGACAAAAACTCCGCCAGCAGCAACCATCCTGGGGCTGGTCAATGCCGCCAGCTATGGCAATGTCTTCTCGCAGGATGCCATACAGGGTAGCGCCAGTTTGACATCAACCGGTTTTGCCGCGAATGCCGGCGTATTGGGCTCTCCTTATTTGGTGGCGGTTGCGGCGGGGACACAGGTTGCGCCAGTCGGATATGGCGCGACTATCTATAGCAATGGCACGATCACGGTGAATCCGGCTCCATTGACGGTTACCGCGAACATGCAAAGCAAATTGTATGGAACGTCAGATCCGGTGCTGATCTATGCGGTGACGGGCTTGCAACTGGGCGATACGCCGACCACGGTGTTGAATGCAGGCTTGCTGTCGCGTGTGGCTGGCGAAGCGGCGGGGACATACCAGATTAATCAGGGTACGCTGGGACTCAGTACCACAGCCGGAACGAATTACACGCTGACCTATGTGCCGGGCAGCTTTGCCATTCTGATGCCCGCGCTGCTCAACGGGATAGTGAATATTGTTGCTTCGACTCCTGTTGCCGATATGAAGCAGCAACCGGCAGATCGGGTGGCAACAACCATTGATGTGGTGAATCCGGCAAGCGATACCAGCATACAATCGTTGCCGATGTGCAAATGATTAACACCCGGTATGGGAGTTTTTAATCGATGAGGCATAAAATGAAAACGACGACACTTTTGATTGCGGCATGGTTGATGTCCCTTTCTACGATGGCGCAGGCCATTGGGGAGGCTGCCGGAAGGGTGGGCTATATGAGCGGCGTGCTGGTGGCGAAGCGCCTGGATGGCACAGTAAAAGTGATAAGTTCCAAATCAACGGTATATACCGGGGACATGCTCATCACCGGCAAGGATAGTTATGCCCAGCTGGAAATGGATGACGGCACCAAGATGACGTTGCGGCCCGATTCCAACTTGCGCATCGAGGCATTCCGGTTCCGCAAAGAAACCCCGCAAAACGATAATATGGTATTGCGTTTGCTCAAGGGCGGTTTTCGGACATTGACGGGTTTGATCGGCAAGCGCGGCAATGCCGATGCCTATAAATTGCGTGCGGCGACGGCCACTATCGGTGTGCGCGGCACGGATTTTACCGCACGGCTGTGCGCCAGCAAGGATTGCCTGGATGATGAAGAGAGCGGCAAGCCGGCGAAATATCAGCCAGTGCCGGTCGTGGCGGGGCGGGTGATGCTGGCGCAGGGCGAATTGTCGGCCAGGCAATCAGGCGGCAAAGAGCGCAAGCTGTTATTGGGTGCGCCTGTCTATGAAGGCGACACCCTGATTACGGGTGCTAAATCCTATATGGTGGTGGCGTTCAGCGATGAGGGGCGCGTGAGCTTGCAGGAAAACACGCAGTTTCTGGTTGAAAAATTCAAGTACAACAAGGCCAAGGCTGAAGAAAATGCCGTGTTGAAATTGATCAAAGGCGGAGTGCGCGTGATCACGGGCCTGATCGGGCGGGCGAATCATGACCGATATCGTTTCAACATGGCTACCGCAACTATCGGCATACGCGGCACCGGTTTTGATGCATGGTGCAACGGCCCATGTGCGAGCGGGGCGGCTAATCCGGGTGCGACGCAAGACAACCCGCTGGATGGTGCGGGGGTGTATGTCTGGGCGGGCGAAGTGTCGCTGACTTCTCCCGGTGGGATGGTGCTCGTTCCGATACAGCAAGCGGCCATTGTCGCCCGCGATACCGGCAAGCCTGCCAGACTCATCAATATTCCATCGGCTATTTTTGATAATCGTGTACTGCGTCCGGATGCCATTCCGCTGGATAAGGAGAAGCTTCCGTTTGATACCGAGTCGAATGCAGGTGGCGCGGGCTTGTATGTGACGGTGCACGAGGGGCACGTGATTATGGCTATGGGTGAAAAGTCGCTGAATTTATTTCGCGGGGAGAGCGGTTTTGCAAACAGAGGGCTGTTGTCGCCCGTGATTAGCACGCCGGCATTTATGCAGGATCCCAAGATGAACCCCACTGGCAGCGGTCTGCCAAGTGGCGGCATGCCTGGAGGAGACTGCAAGCTTTGAGTAGCGTTTAGAGTGGCGGGCTGTGGCGGTGATTGCAGGGATATTGCTGCGCTCCTTCGACGATAGTTATTTCTAACGACTGGATATTTCATGAGTCATAAGTTTATTTCCCTGTCGCTGTTTTTAATCGTGCCGTCGTTGTCGTGGGCCGCGCCGGTTGTTCAAGCACCTGCAGTGCCCTCCGGCGACCTTGCTGCAGACGAACCGGTCGAGTTGCATTTTACTGTCAGCCAATATGTGGTGGAAGGCGCCACGTTGCTGAGCCAGCAAGAAATTGCGGCAGCAGTCGCACCCTATATAGGCAAAGACAAGAATTTTACCGATGTGCAGCATGCTCTGGAGGCGCTTGAAGGCGCCTATGCCCAACATGGCTACTCGGCCGTGCGCGTGCAATTGCCCGAGCAGGAACTGGATAAAGGCATCGTGCGTTTCCGGGTGGCGGAAAGCCGCTTCGGAAAAGTGATGGTCAAGGATAATCGTTTTGTCAGCGAGGCCAATGTGCTGAATGCTTTGCCTTCGGTGAGCAAGGGCTTGGTGCCGAGTTCTTCGCAGATCGCACGGGGGCTGCGACTCGCCAATGAAAATCCGTCGCGCCAGTTGAGCGTAGTGCTCAGGGCGGGTGAGAAGGATAATGAGGTGGATGCTAACGTGATGGTTATCGACAGCAAGCCTTCCAGTTGGGGCTTCACCGTTGATAACAGCGGCTCGCCGGAAACTGGCCGCGCTCGCCTGGGCCTGAATTACCGCAATGCAAACGCGTTTAATGCCGATCACATTGCAAGTGTTCAGTATGTGACGTCGCCACAATATACCAGCCGGGTGCAAGTGTTAGGCGGCAGTTACAAGATACCGTTCTATCGTTCCAGCAATAGCCTGGAATTTTTCGGCGGATATTCCAACGTGAATGCGGTGATAGGCGGACTATCCAATTTTCAAGGCGGCGGTAAGGTGTTGAGCATGCGCTTGAACCATTTGCTGGAGCGCATCGGCGCGTTCGATTCGACCATTTCGTTCGGCCTGGACTGGCGTGATTTCAGCAGCCTGCAACTGACCAATCCCCAGAACATCATCTATAACGAAATTGTTGTCACCCCGGTGAGTCTGGTTTACGCGGCACAGGGGCGGTTTGAACGTAGCGACGTAAATTTCAATGTGTCGTATGTCGCCAATCAATCCAAGGCAGGCAAGGGGCGCGATGCTGATTTTGCAAATTATGACATAGTGAACCTGACTCAGCCCGACCCGGCTTACAGGATACTGCGATACGCTGCCAGCTATTCCAGAGCGATAGGAGAGGGATGGCAATTCCGCACCGCATTGACCGGCCAGCGCAGTGGCAATGTGCTGGTGCAAGGCGAGCAAATGCGCCTGGGCGGAGTTGATGCGGTACGCGGCTTTTCTGAAGGCAGCGAAGGGGGCGAGACTGCTGCGCGCTTAAACGTGGAAGGATATACACCTGAATTCGGCGACGGTGTGGTGCGGATGCGCGTGTTGGCGTTTTATGACGCGGGTCAAGCTACGCCGACCAATGCGGCAGCGACCAGGATCGCCGGCGAAGGCGTGGGCCTGCGCGCGAATTACGCCGAGAAATTTGCATTGCGTATCGATCTGGCGAAAATCGTGCAAGCGGGCAATGATCCCGAGCAGCAGGTTGGCACGCGTCGCGCCCATCTGAGCCTGAATGCAACCTTCTGATCGTTCCGCTGTGTTCGGTGATCCGGGTCTTTAGGTTAGGGGCACTTCTAAAAATTCACATTTCGTCGCTCCCGCGAAAGCGGGAGTCCAGTCGAATCAAAAAGCTGGATTCCCGCTTTCGCGGGAATGACGAATTTTTAGAAGTGCCCTTAAGTCTTGCTGAGCGCCCACTGCACGATGCTGCCCGCATCCATTGCACCGGCTTGACGCGCAAGCTCACGCCCTCCTTTGAATATTGCGAGGGTCGGAATGCTGCGGATGTTGTAGCGCGCTCCCAGTTCCTGCGCGTCCTCGGTGTTTAGCTTGGCCAAGCGCATTTCCGGTTCCAGATGTTTTGCCGCTTGGACAAAAGCGGGCGCCATCATCCGGCATGGGCCGCACCATGGCGCCCAGAAGTCTACCAGCACCGGAATGTCATTGCGGCTGATGTGCTGGCTAAAGTTGCCGCTGTTCAACTCCACCGGATGTGCATCGAACAAGGATTTTTTGCACTTGCCGCAAACGGGTTGAGCGCTCAGCTTGGTTGCAGGTACGCGATTCACGCCATCGCAATGCGGGCAGACAATGTGCAGCGGGTCATTCATGGCTATTCTCTTTCATCAGGTTGAGACTTGAGCGAGATGGGGGCGCATTACGGAAATTCAACCTGACGGTCATGGCGTTGCTGATACCTATGATAATGAAACTCGGCATGCCCGATGCCCACACTCCCCCACCTCAATCCTCCCCCGGAGGGAGAGGAGGCAAACGAATCGCTACGCGAGTTTTACTTTAACGATTTGACCGGACTGGGTATCGTCTCCAGCCGGGCGATGGCCTCGCCTTCATGGAACATCCATAGTGTGCCGGGTGGCATGGTGATCCACGGTTCGTTGTCGGTCAGCGGCTGGGTGGCAATGATGGCCACCCTATCGTCGGGTGTAGTCACCTGGCTGAAATCCACCATCACATCTTCATCTTTCAGGTGCGCTACATTGAACGGAGCGCGGCGGATGATGTAGCTCAATTCGGTGGAGGAATGAGCGAACAGGCAGTCCCCGTTGGACAGCAGGTAATTGAAGATGCCCGTGCCTGCGAGCGGGCAGGTGAGTTCATGCAACGTGGCAAACAGCGCATCGCGTGATGGTGGCGTATCGCCGAAACGCTGGCGCAGGCTTTGCAGCAGCCAGCAGAATATCAGTTCGCTATCGGTGTTGCCGACCGGCATGAAGCTGCCGTTCAATTCGGGCTGGAACTGTGGCAGGTTGCCGTTATGCGCAAATACCCAGTAGCGCCCCCACAGTTCGCGCATGAAGGGATGGGTGTTTTCCAGCGTAACCTGGCCCTGCGTGGCTTTGCGTATATGCGCGATGACATTGAGCGAGCGGATCGGGTAACTGCGCACCAGTTCGGCGATGGACGATTGCACCGAAGGTTGCGGGTCGAGGAACAGGCGAACGCCTTTGCCCTCGAAGAAGGCGATGCCCCATCCATCGGCATGAACGTCCGTGCCGCCACCGCGCTTCTGGAATCCGGTGAAGGAAAAACAAATGTCGGTGGGCGTGTTGCAGTTCATGCCCAATAACTGGCACATAGGTTCTATCTCTTATGTATTGAAGCGCATCGAAAGATCAAGCGCTTCGACATCCTTGGTCAACGTCCCGATCGAGATGCGATCCACTCCAGTCAATGCAACTTCACGCAAATATTCAATTGTGATGCCGCCGGAGGCTTCCAGCTCGGCGCGGCTGCCGGTGTGCTGCACCGCAGCACGCAAATTAGCCAAATCGAAGTTGTCGAGCAATATCAGTTTAGCTCCGGCATGCAGTGCCTCATCCAGTTGAGTCAGATTTTCTACTTCGATCTGTACGGTGACGCCCGGCTTGGCAAGGCGGAATGCCTGCTCCAGCACCGGCCTGATGCCACCGGCTGCGGCGATGTGATTTTCCTTGAGCAATATTCCGTCGTATAGGCCGATGCGCTGGTTATGGCCGCCTCCGCACCGCACCGCATATTTCTGCGCCTGGCGTAAACCTGGCAGCGTCTTGCGCGTATCCATGATCTTGACGTCGATGCCGGCTACCGCGTCCACATAGTGTCTGGTGCGCGTGGCCGTGCCGGAAAGAGTTTGCAGCAGGTTCAGCGCGCTGCGTTCGGCGCTGAGCAACGCGCGCGCGCGACCGGTAATTTCACACAGCGTTTGTCCGGCGCTTATCCTGTCCCCGTCTTGCGCCAGCCAGGTGATGACACAGTCCGGGTCCTGCATCAGGAAGCAGGCATTGAACCATTGTATGCCGCATAACACCCCGTGTTGCCGGGTGATGACTTGCGCGCCGGATATCTGCGTTGCGGGCAGCAGTTGCGCGCTCAGGTCGCCTGTGCCGATGTCTTCATCGAACGAGTTGGACACATTGCGCGCGATATGTGGGTTAAGCTCGGAATCAGGCATGGATGTTCCTGTTGCAGGTCTGAAATAAGGCGCAGATTAATCCGGGATACAGATGTAAAACCAGATTCAGAACTTGGAAGAAAGGAAAGCGCCCACGCCGTGAACCGGGTTTTCGTTGGAAAGCCCCTTGAGTAAGTAGCCCTGGACTTTTAAGCCCTTATCGATTTTGTAATCGACATAGGCGGTCACTTCTTGCGGCCCCATCCACGCTGCAGAAGAGTCCTGGATCGAGCTGACATTTACACCGCCGCTGGTCTGCTTGGCAAACTGGTAGGCGCCGCCGAATGAGCCGTAGAGCACCGTGTTGAGAGTCAGCCCGCCAGTATGACCAATCACTTTCGAACCCAGCGAGCCCATTGCGGTGAATTTGTCAAAACCCTGGTAAATATTCGCCTGTGCTGCGTAATCATGTGTTCTGACGCCTATAGCCGTGTTCGCCGCAGCGAGTCTGGCCTTGCCGGTCAGGTCAACCTTGAAGTTGGAAGCCGTATTTTCATAAATATTGTAAGTGGCAGCAGCCACGGCATCCCCAAATGTGGATGGTGTGGTGGCCGCATGATTAGCCATACCTTCTCCGCTAGCAAAAAACTGAGCAGAAGTAGGAGCGCTCAGCTTGAATACAGAACGCCCAAGTTCGTACTTTCCTGTCACCGGGACGGGGGGAACATCGCTGGAACTGGGTGTGCCGTAGTTTCCGGAACTGTAATCGAAGCCCGTGGACAAACTGAACTGTTCATCGGCAGCATAGGCAGTATGCCCGACTAACAAGCCGCTGAGGGCCGTAGCCAAACTGACAGTGAATAAAATGGCCTTCATGTTTGCCTTTGCTGTTGGGCTGCCGGCCTATCGGTGTCCGGCTTTTTCGGGGCGGGAGGCAGTATCGGCATGTTGAGTCACCGGGCGCTCAAATTTTTCGATCTTTTCTACCTTTTCCTTTTCCATTTTCTCGGCTTTTTCAGCCTTTTCGGATTTTTCTACCTTCTCAGGCTTTGCCGGGTGTTCGGTTTTCTCATTCTTCATTTCTGTATGCTTGGCATCGTTCGCTTCTTGACGCTTCTGATTGGTTGCCAGGTGTTCTTTGGCATTTTGCAAACCTTTGTTGTCTATATCCTTTGCCAGGTTCTTGTCTATGCTGTCCATAGCCTGGTCAAGCGGTTTGGTGTTGTTGGCAGCATAACTTGCGCTCACGGCACCCCACAGGAATACTGTTCCAACGGTCATTGCAATTTTGGTCTTGTTCATGGCGTTCCCTTACAATCGTCTGTTAATCGGCTTCATATTATACGACAGATGGGTTGTTACTGCCTGGCACGGGACATTTTGGCCTTGCACAGGGATGAATTTTCTGCGCGCACTTGAAAAGTGCCTCACCCCCCACCATTGTCAGTGACAATTAGCTGCGAAGGAGAGTTCCATGCGTTTCGATAAATTTACCACCAAGTTTCAGCAAGCCTTGTCCGATGCCCAGAGCCTGGCCGTGGGCGCGGATAACCAGTTCATCGAGCCCCAGCACCTGCTGCTGGCCCTGCTTAACGACTCGGATAGCGGCGCGGCTTCGCTGCTTTCCCGAGCAGGTGCTAATGTTGGCGGGTTAAAACCCGCCCTACACGATGCCGTGTCTCGTCTGCCGAAAGTTGAAGGCCATGGCGGCGAGGTGCAGGTCGGGCGCGACTTGTCCAATCTGCTCAACTTGACCGACAAGGCTGCACAGAAGCGCGGCGATCAGTTCATCGCCAGCGAGATGTTTTTGCTGGCGGCTTGCGACGACAAGGGCGAAACCGGACGTCTGCTCAAACAACATGGCGTGGCGCGTGCGCCATTGGAGCAGGCCATCACCGCCGTGCGCGGCGGCGAGACGGTCGGCAGCGCCGAATCGGAGGGGCAACGTGAATCCCTGAAGAAATACACCATAGACCTGACCGAGCGCGCCCGCCAGGGCAAGCTCGACCCGGTGATCGGGCGCGACGACGAGATCCGCCGCGCGATCCAGGTGCTGCAACGCCGCACCAAAAACAACCCGGTCTTGATCGGCGAGCCCGGCGTGGGCAAGACCGCGATCGTCGAAGGCCTGGCGCAGCGCATCGTCAACGGCGAAGTGCCGGAATCGCTCAAGGGCAAGAAGGTGCTCAGCCTGGACATGGCGGCGCTGCTGGCCGGAGCCAAATATCGCGGCGAATTCGAAGAGCGCCTGAAAAATGTGCTGAAGGAACTGGCGCAGGAGGAGGGCCGCATCATCGTGTTCATCGACGAGCTGCACACCATGGTCGGCGCTGGCAAGGCCGAGGGCGCGATGGATGCGGGCAACATGCTCAAGCCCGCACTGGCGCGCGGCGAGCTGCATTGCGTCGGCGCGACCACGCTGGACGAATACCGCAAGTACATCGAGAAGGACGCCGCGCTGGAGCGCCGTTTCCAGAAGGTGCTGGTGGACGAGCCCTCCGTGGAATCCACGATCGCGATTTTGCGCGGCCTGCAGGAACGCTACGAGTTGCACCACGGCGTGGACATCACCGACCCGGCCATCGTCGCGGCTGCCGAGCTGTCTAACCGCTACATCACCGACCGTTTCCTGCCCGACAAGGCTATCGACCTGATCGACGAAGCCGCCGCGCGTGTCAAGATGGAGATCGATTCCAAGCCCGAGGTGATGGATAAATTAGATCGCCGTTTGATCCAGCTCAAGATCGAGCGCGAGGCGGTGAAGAAGGAAAAAGACGAGGCCTCTAAAAAGCGTTTCGCGCTGATCGAAGAAGAGATCAAGAAACTGGAGCGCGAATACGCCGATCTGGAAGAAATCTGGAAGGCGGAGAAGGGTGCGGCACAAGGCACCGCGCAACTCAAGGAAGAGATGGACAAGGTGCGTGCCGAGATCGTGCGCCTGCAGCGCGACGGCAAACTGGAGCAGGTTGCGGAGCTGCAATACGGCAAGTTGCCGCAGCTGGAAGCCCGCCTGAAAGAGGCCGTGTATGCTGAAGAAAACAAGCCGAAGAACCGGCTGCTGCGCACCCAGGTCGGCGCGGAAGAAATCGCCGAGGTGGTGAGCCGCGCCACCGGCATTCCGGTGTCCAAGATGATGCAGGGCGAGCGCGACAAGCTGCTGAAGATGGAAGACAAGCTGCACGAGCGCGTGGTCGGGCAGGACGAAGCGGTGCGCCTAGTGTCGGACGCGATTCGCCGTTCGCGCTCCGGGCTGTCCGATCCGAACCGTCCCTATGGTTCCTTCCTGTTCCTCGGTCCCACCGGCGTGGGCAAGACCGAGCTGTGCAAGGCGCTGGCCGGTTTCATGTTCGATTCCGAAGACCACCTGATCCGCATCGACATGAGCGAGTACATGGAGAAGCATTCGGTCGCGCGCCTGATTGGTGCGCCGCCCGGTTATGTCGGCTACGAGGAAGGCGGCGGTTTGACCGAGGCGGTGCGGCGCAAACCTTATTCAGTCATCCTGCTCGATGAAGTGGAGAAGGCGCATCCGGACGTGTTCAACGTGCTGCTGCAGGCGCTGGACGACGGGCGGATGACCGACGGCCAGGGTCGCACCGTGGACTTCAAGAACACCGTGATCGTGATGACCTCCAACTTAGGCTCGCAGATGATCCAGAAAATGTCCGGCGACGATTATCAGGTGATCAAGCTGGCGGTGATGGGCGAGGTGAAGAGCTACTTCCGTCCCGAATTCATCAACCGCATCGACGAGGTCGTGGTGTTCCACGCGCTGGACGAAAAAAACATCAAGTCCATCGCGCGCATCCAGATGGCTGGCCTAGAGAAGCGCCTGAATGCGATGGAGATGAAGCTGGACATCAGCGACGCCGCACTGGCCGAGATCGCCAATGCGGGCTTCGATCCGGTGTACGGCGCAAGACCGCTGAAGCGCGCGATCCAGGCGCAACTGGAAAACCCGCTCGCCAAGCTGATCCTCGAAGGCCGTTTCGCCGCGAAGGATACGGTCAGGGTGGATTGCAAGGGCGGGGTGATGCGGTTCGAGAAGTAAAACCTGCTGCGCGGCTTGATTCACCCGCGAGGGGTAGGCCGGTGGGGCCCGGCGGCGGCTTTGCCGCCACCCTTCCGCTCGCGGCGTTGCGCGGTGTTGGTTCCGGCATCACGCGCTTCGCGCATGAGCCTATACCGAAACTTCGTTTTCGAAATCCGGGGTCGCAAAGCGACAGACTTTTTGTACATTCCGGTTTCTGCGCGCCGTGCGCCTTGCACTCAAGCCGCTCGCTACGGTTTTCAATGAAGTGATTGCAAAAACAAAGCCCGGTATCGCCGGGCTTTGTTTATTGAGAGATCGTTGATGATCGATCGCGTTCAATGAGTGATCGCAGGGGTGATGAAAGGCTGCGCATCTTGACTATGCTTCTTCATATGCTTGACCATCCGTTTTTCCTTCGGCGTCAGAAGAGGCTTCTTTTTGGTGTCTTTATGGGTATTGTGTGTCTTGGGCATGATCGAACTCCTTATGATGATTAAGGGATGAACTGCGATTTCATGCTACTCCAATGTGTTGGCTTTGTCTGATTTTGTTTTCACTGCCCGCGCGCGCAACTGCCCGCAAGCCCCCTCGATCTCCTGTCCCGCCGAGTCGCGCACCTTGGCGAGGATGCCGCGCCGCTTCAGGCCTTGCACCATTGCGGTGATGCGTCCGGTAGAGGGGCGGCGATAGGCGAGTCCATCGACTTCGTTGAACGGGATGAAGTTCATTACGGCGTATTTTCCAGAGAGCAGTTGCGCGATACGTTCAAGCTCCGCATCGCCGTCGTTTACACCTTCTATCAGCGTCCACTGATATTGCACCGGATAGGAGGTGGCGCGCGCATACAATTCGGCGCGCTCCACCAGTTCTTCGATGGCGATCTGCGGTGCGTGCGGCAGCAGCCTGGCGCGTAGCGCGGCATCGGTGGTGTGCAAGGACAAGGCGAGGGCTGGTCGGACGAGTTGTGCTCCCAACACAGGTGAATCCGTCATTCCCGCGAAAGCGGGAATCCAGTTGGTTTGATTGACTGAGCTCCCGCTTTCGTGAGAGCGACGAAGCAAATCACTGCGGTTTTCAGTTCGAGACTCGCCCATCCCCATCAACCTCTCGAACACCCTTAAATCCCCCACCGTGGACAGCACCAGGTTCTTGTGGCCGATGTTGCCCTGCATGCCCAGCAGCTCGATGGCTTCCAGCACGTTGTCGAGATTGTGCGCCGGTTCGCCCATGCCCATGAACACCACTTTGCTTACCGCTCGGCGACGGCGCGCGAGCACCACCTGCGCCACGATTTCGGCGCTGCCGAGCTGGCGCAGCAAACCGTTGCGGCCGCTCATGCAAAACACACAGCCCACCGCACAGCCCACCTGCGTGGAGACGCACAGGCCGCCGCGCGGCAGCAGCACGCTCTCCACCATCTGGCCGTCGGCCAGTTCGACTAGCAGTCGCGCCACCTCGTCATCGGCGGGAACTTCACCTTGCAGGCGCGCCAGCCCATTTAACTCCGCCTCAATGGCGGGCAATTCATTGCGCAGCGCCAGCGGAAAGAAAGTCTCGGCCGGGCTGCCCTTTCTGTCGTACGAGATAATCTGGCTCCAGCCGCGCAGCAGCCGGTCTTCGTGGCACGGCTTGCAGCCGAGGTCGCGCAGGCGTTGGCGTAGGTGGGCGATGCGCAGCGGTGAGGGAGAGGCGGAAGTCAAAGTGAGTCTGCGAATAATGGCGTGGAAGCGGCGCGGATTTTAACCCAAGCACCCGCATCAATCGAACTTGCTGCGTAGCGCGTCGCGGTCGAACCACAACGCGTCGCCGACGATGATGTCGACCACTTTGCCCAAGCGCGGCAAAAATATTTGCGGATCGCGCAGCTCCAGTTTATCCATCCACTGATCGAGGCCGGCTTGATCGCGCACATTGCTGTGGCGTTTGGCCACATGGGCGATCAGATTGTCGGCAAGGAAACTATGGCTTTCGTGGCTCCCATCATCGGCACGCAGGTCGACCACATAACGCGCGGCGGTGGCGGCGAGCGCTGCGCCGTCCGAATCGTTCGGCGTTTCATCCACGATATGAATCAGCAACGCCATCGTCAGCTCGGGATCGACCGGAAAACTCACCGCCAGCCACACGCCCATGCCCAGCGCCGCGATGGAATCAGCCTGCGCGCATTGATACAGCACATCGCAGGCCTCCGCAGCATCCTGCCAAGCATCGTGTTGCAGTGCGGCATCGAAAGCCTCGCGCGCCAGAATCCAGGCTTCGAGCTTGCGCTCCAGCGCCACCAGCAACTCCGCGACATCCAGTTGCATGCGCGCGCGCACCAGCGGCGCAGCGTTGCTCAGGCTGTTTAATTCCTGCAACTTTTCGCTCATGCGCTGCGCGAGTTCGGCGCGCTCGTTGTCTTTCGCGCCGTCTTTTTTTTCGACAAAATTTTCAGTCATGTTGTCCTGTCATCTTCATGTGTTTTCATTCCCTCCCCCTTGCAGGGGGAGGGTTAGGGAGGGGGTAGACGCGCTGGAGTTCTTCGACTCTACCCCCATCCTAGCCTTCCCCCTGCAAGGGGGAAGGAACTGTCGGTCAAATGACAATCTGGGGTCATTATTCTTTGCAAGGTTTAACAAAGCTGATCACTTGCGCATTCGGCAACTTGCCGTCTTTGTAATAGGGCTGGGCTTGATCGAAGCCGAGTTTTTCAGCCAACCCCTTTTCCCGTTCCGCGATCAACGCAAAACAATCCTTGATGTCTTGGATGGTGGTGTCCGCGAGCGGGTTGCTGCGGCCACCGAGGGGCGTCACATCTCTGACGACATTGCCCAGCGTCTTGCGCATGACGCGCAAGATGCGTTGTTCCTTGCTCAACTCTGCTGTGTTCATGGGGATATACCTGAGTGCATAACGGGCTGCGACTCTAATGGAATGAGCGCGGCGCAGCTATGCCCCCTTCGGGTCATTGCAGGCCAGCCCGGGGGCGTGAGACAGTTCACCCGCTGCAAATTCGACGCAATCATTGCGCCCCTTAATAGCTGCGGCCAATAAATAGATTACAAATACGTTCGCCCTGAGCTTGTCGAAGGGTTCTGGTTGGGTAGCTGGTGGTTCGACAAACTGTGCGTGTGCTGTTGGGGCGAATGCCCCTTACAGCCACGGCCTACCCCTTGCGGGTGCACCACGAACGGGAAACTGTTAATGGTCGACTCAATAATTCTGGAACTTTTTCTCATGCAAACACGCAAGCCCATCAATATCCCCGTCGTCGCCGCCACACAACAAGACACCATGAGTGACAGCAACTGTTCCGGCAACGAGCTGGTCGCACTGATGGTGCTGGGCGACAGCATGGAGCCGGAATTTATCGAGGGTGAGATACTGGTCATCGAGATGGGGATGTCTGCAACCGATGGCTCATTCGTGGTCGGCACGGCGAACGAAGTATTCATCTTTCGCCAGCTCAAGCGCGACGAGAAAGGCGGCTGGCTGCTGCATGCGCTCAACCCCGCTTATTCCGATATTGCTATCCCAAGTTTGGATACGCTCAAGGGCGTAGTCACTCACAAGCGAGATGCCCGCTCGCGAAAATCGGTTAAATACTACGTGCCGCAGGCGGCGCATTGATTTTCGTCGTTGAAAATAGTGGCCAGTCCACGATGAAGTCCCGTCCAAATTACCCGTTCGCCCTGAGCTTGTCGAAGGGTGCTTTCCTGTTGGACTGATTGACAACACCTTCATTTCGGTGGATAAACCGATGGCGGATTTTTTTCAGATGTGAAGAGGTGGCGCGATGAAAACAGTAACGATTGATATCCGGCCCCTGGCCGACACGCTGGGCGATTTCACCCAGGTATGGAAGAGCGGCAAGGCTTCCGCTCCGCGCATCAGCTTTGCATCTCCCGAGCTGCTGTTTAAGACACTGTCCAGCAAACGCTGGCAACTGCTGAACGCGATGACGGGCGCGGGAGCCATGTCCATCCGCGAGGCGGCGAGCCGTGTCGAGCGCGATGTTAAAGCTGTGCATGGTGACGTGACCGCATTGCTTAACGCCGGGCTGCTGTCAAAAACGGACGATGGCATGATCGTATTTCCCTACGATGCCATCCATGTGGACTTCATGCTCAAGGCGGCTTAACTCAATAAACTGGCTGCACAGCTACTGCGCTGCAGATTCCGATGAATGCGCCAGCGCTTGCCAGCCGACAACGCGGCACCCATCGCGTTCATACTGCCCATCGCCACCATAAACAATGCCCGGCGCTAGCGCCGCATCGCCGAACAATGCCGACAGCTTGCGCAGCGCTGTTATCCAGTCACTGCTGAAAGTGGAGCCGGATTTAATTTCCACGGGCATGAACTGGTTGTCCTGCGGGATCAACAGATCAACCTCATGCCCCGCACTGTCGCGCCAGAAATACAACTCGGCAACCTGACCGGCGTTGAACTGGCGCTTTATCCATTCCGACACCACCAGCGTTTCAAACAACGCACCGCGCGAGGCATGGGTGGACAGCGTATTCACATCGCGTATGCCCAACAAATACGCCATCAGACCGGTATCGAGAAAATACAGCTTGGGCATCTTCACCAGCCGCTTGCCGAAATTGCGATGCCCGGGGTTGGGATGATAGGGGCGCAACAGATAAACGATATAACTCGCCTCCAGCACCGTCATCCATTCCCGCGCGGTTACATGAGAAATGCCGCAATCCGCCGCCAGCGCGGAAAGATTGAGCAACTGCCCGGAACGCGCGGCACACATCTTGAGAAAGCGCTGAAACAGCGACAGATCGCGCACCGCCAACAACTGCCGCACATCTCGTTCCAGATAAGTGGCCACGTAGTTGGGGAACCAGTCGCCGGGCGCAACGGGGCGGTCGTGCAGCGGCGGATAACACCCTCGCAACATCGTTTCATCCAGCGTTGCGGGTAGCAAGCCGCCTTCCCTCAATTCGGCCAATGCAAACGGCAGCAACTGCAACAACCCCACCCGGCCCGCCAGCGACTGGCTGATGTTGGACATCAAGCCAAACTGCTGCGACCCCGTGAGAATGAACTCCCCCATCCGTTTGCGCTTATCCACCACGCCTTGCAGATAAGAAAATAAATCCGGGCAACGCTGCACCTCGTCAAGAATCGCCCCCTGTGGAAACCGCGCCAGAAACCCGCGCGGATCGGCGTTAGCAAACGAACGCTCCTCCGGGTCTTCCAGCGTAACATAAGGCTTGCCGGCAAACAGCGTGCGCGCCAACGTCGTCTTGCCAGACTGGCGCGGCCCCGTGATCGCCAGCACGGGGAAGCCCTGCGCCAGACGCAATGCGGTGGAAAATGCGGATCGGTTTAGCATGTTTGCAATTTGAAGGTTGAAACTTCAAATTGCATGGTAAGGGGAAACAGGGTGGAGGGAAAGGGGGTGCTGTTAAAACTATTGTGATGCTGACCCCGTTAGTTCGTTGACTCCGGCACCTTTAGTCCAATTTAATAATATTTCGATACAGCCTCTTTAAAATTAGTAAGTTACTAATACTTCACCAATGTGGTGTAATATGATGCAAAGCATGGTTTGGAACTACAATCTGTTATGGCTAACCGTCGAATTCAATCATACACAGCACCAGCAGAAAGTACTGTTCGAGCTTCGGTCAGTTTTCCTGAAGATCAGTACGCAGAGCTTGAGCTCATTGCACAACAACAGCGCGTTTCTCTTGCTTGGGTAGTTCGTGAGGCGGTGCAAGCGTACCTTGTTACGCGATGGCCGTTGCTTGAGCAAGCCAAGGATTCGTTGACGAACACCGATGAGGATAAAAATGGACAATCATAGCGAAGCAACTTACTACGGTAGGCGCGATAGCGCGTCTCTTGAAGTAAACAAAACTCCGTTGCGTTATAAAGCGTCAAGCAACAAGCTCATGCGACGAGTTGCGAAATGGTCTTTTGGCATCCCTGAAACTGGTAATGCGCTATTGCATGGTGATAACTTAGAAATTCTCAAGCTATTAACAAAGACGCACGCTAACACCGTCAAGTGTGTGTACCTCGACCCCCCATACAACAACGGAGAAAGCTATCAACATTATTTTGATAGCATGGGGCACGAAGAGTGGCTTCAAGCTGTGACCGCCCGTTTAGAGCAAATCAAGGTTCTATTGCGCGAAGATGCTAGCGTCTGGATTTCCATTGACGACTCCGAGCTGCACTACCTCAAGGTGGCAGCTGACCAAGTGTTTGGTCGAGCGAATTTTGTTGGCACAATTATTTGGGAGCGCCGAACAACTCGAGAGAATCGTAAAGTCCTTTCCAGAAATCACGAATATCTGTTGGTCTATACCAAGAACATTAGCGCTTGGTCAAAAGTGCGCAATGCATTACCTCTTAGCGAGGATGTAAAGGAGCGCTATAAGAACCCGGATTCCGATCCGCGTGGTCCGTGGCAGTCGGTGTCTGCCAACGTCCAAGAGGGCCATGCAACTCCTCAGCAGTATTACTCACTTACAGCACCAAGCGGACGGGTTCACAATCCACCGAAGGGGCGATGCTGGGTATATTCCAAGAAGAAGCTGCTTGAGGAAATAGAAAAAAATAACGTATGGTTTGGTAAGAATGGAAGTGCCGTTCCGAGATTAAAAAAATTCCTGACTGAACGCAAGATTGGACTCACTCCAGAAACTCTATGGCGAGCGGATGATGTAGGCACAACAAGCGATGCAAAAAAACATTTGCTGGCGCTATTCAAAGAAATATCTCTGTTTGACACCCCCAAGCCAGAACATTTGATTCATCGCGTGCTGCAAATTAGCACTAATCCTGGTGACGTGGTGCTTGATCCCTATCTTGGTTCTGGAACCACGGCTGCGGTTGCACATAAGATGAACAGACATTACTTGGGCATTGAAGTCGGTGATCACATTAAAACGCATTGCGCTCATCGGCTTCAGCAGGTCATTGCAGGAGAGTCTGGCGGCGTATCCGAGCTGATTGATTGGAAGGGTGGTGGTGGTTTTGACTTCTACCGACTCTAGGATTCAGATCGACGAGCAGGCTAGTGCTTTTCGTCCGATCTACTATCTAGGCTGTAAAACGAGTTTTACTTCCGCGATTAAGACGGCAATCGATGAAGTAGACCCTAGCGGTGGGCGATTAGTCGATTTATTTTCCGGCACGGGGTCTGTTGGCGCAGCGCTAGGTGCGTTCCGAGAAGTGACAACCGTTGATGTGCAGGAATATTCTCGCGTGCTCTGCTCGGCGGTACTTAGTCCACCTGTTTTGTCGCAGGCAGAAATAGCAAATATTGTCGAGCGCGCCTTGCAAGATGAATCAGCGAAGCAGGCTCTTTGGTGCCTACAGCCGCTAATTGAATATGAGCGCGAGTGTATTAAAACCGCCGCCATTGGCGACTTTAATTCGCTTGTTGAGCTAATTGAGTCCCCCCCGCTGGCAGTGCGCGCTATCACTGAATTCGAGACACCTTCCACACGACTTGACGATGCCTCCTGTGAGGTTAGCCGTCGATTTCATGAGGCAGGTCTGTGGCAAGCGGCAGAAACTACCGTGTCACGTTATTTCGGAGGTCTATATTTTTCTTATGCACAAGCCGCCATGCTTGATGCAGTACTGACTGTTGCTGATTTTTCCGGTGAACAAAGTAGAAATACACTAAAGGCAGCAGCACTTAGCGCGGCAAGCCAACTCGTAAATACTGTTGGCAAGCAATTCGCACAGCCGATTCGTCCTAGAGACAAATCGGGCGCTGTGAAATCTAGCTTGGTGAGAATTGTTCAGCGAGATCGTTCACTGGATACGCTGGAGTTGTATCAGACTTGGCTGGGCAGGTATGCAACCTTGCCACGGGCAATTGGTCGGCCACAAGCCCTTCGGCAAGATTACCTTGATGCCATAGCGCAAAATGCATCATCCTTTTCTGTAATCTATGCTGACCCTCCATATACGAGGGATCATTACAGTCGCTTTTATCATGTGCTTGAGACTATGTGCCTTCGAGATAATCCGGCAATTTCACAAGTAATGAAGAACGGCAACCTCACGCCCAGTAGAGGCGCATATAGAGAGGATCGCCATCAATCAGACTTTTGTATTCGATCCACAGCACCCACCGCTTTTGAAGCGCTCTTCAGGGTTGCGCGTGGGCACGATCTTCCTCTAGTGCTCTCTTACTCTCCACATGAAGCCGACGATGGCACACATCCTCGAGTGGTTTCAATGAGTCAAATTATTGAGCTTGCCAATCAGCATTACAATCGCGTCGAGATATGTGCTGTTGATGGAGTGAAACACAATCAACTAAATCGAAGTGGTTTGAGATTAAAAATGCGCGATCAGGCTGAAATAATTCTCAAATGCTATCGTTGACGGGATTTTACTCATCATCTTCTATGTTCCAGAAAGGTGCAGTCGGCCAAATTTCTTGTAGCTTCTGGATAGACATTTCTTCCTTGAGGCGTTTTGCCCTTCCTGCGGGCACTTTTTTGGCTGCTAAATTTAAATAGTTAGAAACGGTTTCGTAATGCTTACTTTTCTCTGAAACAATATGGTAGAAAAAGTTTTGGGGGTTTGTGCGAATAAATACCGCGATTGGCATATGCCCATTAGTAGGTTGAACACCTTTGCTTGCATCAAGATCCAGCGCCCAGTTTGAACTAGATTTGTCTGAAATTCTTCTTGTCTCTTCGTCTGCGCGCTGCCCTTTTTCGTTTAGGTGCGTTAAGAATAATTTCTGATTAAGTCCGAAATAGTTTTCTGCGGCCCATTTGCCAACGTCTCTTTGCTTTCCTCCTCTTCCTTTTGTCAATTCCTCAATAAATACTGCCCCCCCCATTTCAGGAATAACATCAGAGTCAACTTTCTTGCCAACTTCCTTGCGTATTTTCTTGAGAGCCTTTTTATATTGTGCATTCTGTTGAGCAGCTTCTTTTACTTCCTTCGCCTCAAGATCAAAAAGGCTATCTGGATTATCGGCAAGAAAACTCTCCCAAATATTTTCTACAACTTTAACTGTTTGTTGGTTAATCTGAGTCACAGAAAATGCTTCGAAGTTATTCTTTAATCCTCCATTAGTGAGGTTCCCAGAGCCGGTGATTACAACCCCGGTTTTTCCCTTTTTTATCCAGCTAAACTTTGGATGAAAAATCCCACCAGAACTTGGAAGAAATGCCTGCACAGAAAAATTTTTGTGTTCTGAACATAAAGCAGAAAGCTTCTCAATAGCCTTAGTGTCAGTTATTGCGTCCATCCCTATAATCAAATGAATCTTTGCTTGCTTTAGGTTTGCTTTAACTTCGTCTTGCTCGAAAAGCAAGTTAATGCCCCTCGCAGTTACAAACGCAAATGCACAGCAAATGGAATCAGCATCTTTAAAATGTTTTTCCAGTTCGTCTAGCAATAAGTTTGGTGCTGGTGCATTAGGGTCTTGAAGAATAAGTGACATACCACTCCCATTCATTGGTTGAGGAACAATTGTAACAATTGGAGACAGGCCACGGTTTCTTCTTCCGTAGTCAGGCCGCCATCTTCAATTCAACTTTCTTTCCCGCTCTGGTCGCCAGCGTGATCAGCATGTCCAGACTGAATTTCTCGAACTTGCCGCGTATCAGGTCGGAGACGCGCGATTGCGAGATGCCTAGCACTTGCGCGGCTTCTGCTTGCGTCCATTGCTTGTCGCGGATCAGGATTTCGAGCCGGCACATGAGTTCGGAGCGCATCGCGAGGATGGCAGCCTCTTCCGGTGGGAATCCGAGGTCGATGAAAACGTTGCCGCTGGATTTGGTGATTTTGAGTTTCTCTTTTTTCATTTGGCACTCTCCTTGAGTTGCTTGTAGCGGGTGGCCGCCAGCTCAATATCCTCCTTGCGCGCCTGCTGCGTCTTCTTCTGGAAGGCATGCAGCACATAAACCGCATCGGCGAATTTCGCCACATAGATGACGCGCCATTCGCCCAGTACATGGACGCGAATTTCGTAAGCGCCTGCGCCCACATTCAGCATCGGCTTCCAGTCTGCGGGCATCAGGCCAGCCTGTAGGCGGAAGAGCTGAAAACCTGCGGCTTGCTTCACCTCGCGCGGAAATGCGGTCAGATCGTCTTCGCTGGAGCCGGTGAACTTGAGCGGTTTCATGTGGGCAATATATAAGTATTTATATCAAACAACAAGCGGAAGTTTTTGGTGGCGCATATTTCTCATCATTTCACTCCCACACCCAACCACGCATCCGAAGTCAGCGGCCTCTTCAGCGTAGGCAGTGTCTCTTCCAGCCAAGCCAGCGCAAGCTTTTCCTTCTCGCACCACAATGCTTCGCCTAATCCCATCATCATCTGTATCGGCGCGCTGCCCTTGACCATGTTGCCACAGAATTCGCCGGTACTGCCGGTGGGGAAGGCTTTGGTGACGCTGGACAAATAATCGGGGACGGCCGATTTCAAAAATTATTGAGGGCAGGTTCGGTTTAAGTGTTGCTCTAGAAACAAATCGCCCATCCCCCATCAACCCTGCACCAGCAGTCCAGCCAATTCCTGATAATGAGGGAAACGTCCATCAACGCTAAGCAGTTGCGCTTTGTATTCGATCGCGGTGGCGATGATGATGCGGTCTGCCGGGTCTTTGTGGTGTTCGGGCAGCGACACGGCGCGCTCGGCAATTGATCTCGTCACTGGAATAATCGCGATGCCATTCTCTTCGATCTGATTGAGCCAATCATAGATCGGCAGCTTGAGGGCAATCCGTCCGTGTTTGACGAGCCACGCCATTTCCTAGCAGGTCATTGCTGAAACGGCCAGAGACTCAGCCGTTTCGATGGCTTCTATTTGTTGTTGTCCCAGCTTGTCTGGTGTGCGATTGACCCACCAGTAAAGCGCGTGCGTGTCGAGGATGAGCATCAGGACAATGCGTCCCAGTCGCTTTCCGGCGGGCCGCTGAGGATGTCGCCATTTTCTTCGCCCATGCCTGCGAGCGCTGGCGGCGGCGAGCGGCGTCCGGCTGGCTTGGTCGATTCCCACATTATGATGACTCGTGCGCGTTCGGCATGGGCGGGCAGTGCTGCGTCCTGTATGACAAGACGATGACCATCAATGGATGCTGTCGTTTCAAGAGCTAACATGGGCGTGCCTCCTTTGAATCTGATTCACTGGGCTGCGATTGTACAACATCCAATTAGCGCAGGATTAAACGATCTTAAAACGCGCGGATGAACAATCAGGGGCTTCACCCCCACCGCCAACCACGCATCCGAAGTCAGCGGCCTCTTCAGCGTAGGCAGCGTCTCTCCCAGCCAGGCCAGCGCAAGCTTTTCCTTCTCGCGCCACACGGCTTCGCCCATGCTTTTCTTCAGGAAACAATTGGTGACCGACCACCAAAAATCAAAGTGGCTGCGATGCAGCTTTACGCCGCCATCTCTTCCACTTCGCGTTCGATCCTGTCCTTCAATTCCGCTTCGGCGATTTTCAAATCGTAGCTCAGTTGCAGATTCAGCCAGGACTGAGCATCTGTACCGAAGTAGCGCGCCAGCCGCAATGCCGTATCGGGTGTGATCGAGCGGCGTTCTTTGACGATTTCATGCAGCCGCGTGGCGGGTACGCGTAATGCTTGCGACAGCGCATGGACGCTCATGCCCAGAGGCACGATGTATTCCTCGCGCAAAATCTCTCCCGGATGTATCGGGCGCATTCCATTCTTCACCATGTTGTTCTCCTTAGTGGTAATCGACGATTTCCACATCTAATACGTCGCCATTTTTAAACTTAAAACAAATACGCCATTGGTCATTCACCCGGATGCTCCACTGCCCCTTGCGATCTCCCCGCAAAGCTTCCAGGCGATTGCCCGGTGGCGCGCGAAGAAAATCCAGTGTAGCTGCGGCGTCCAGTTGCGTCAGTTTGCGTTCGGCAACTGCCTGAATCGCACGGAAGCGTCGCGGATTGAGCCCTTCAAACAACGCTTGGGTGTTCTTGCAGGTAAACGACTTAATCATGACGCTCAGAATATTACGCCAGACGTTATATGTCAACAGAACAACAATGGACGGGAATTATATTTCGCCGCCCAGCAAACCGCCTCTTTGGAATTTCAGATTGGAATTATTGGGGGCGGGTTCACAAAATGGGTCAGGTTCGCATACTTCTCTGGAAACGAATCGCCCATACCCCCACCCCCAGCCACGCATCCGAAGTCAGCGGTCTCTTCAGTGTAAGCAGTGTCTCCAATATCATGAAAGAATCGCCATGCGATTCGTTTGCTCTTTCTGGTGAAGCCACTAGCCAATCGCCTAAACCCGCAAGCGGGTAAGTCGCTGGTTATCCTGCGTGCGCAGGGGGAGAACGTAGTGAGGGAGATTTGGATAGGGGGAACGGGCATGTCAAATTTCATTGCATGGAGTACTCGCAATGCCCGTTCAGCTAAGCCAGCGCAAGTTTTTCCTTCTCGCGCCACAGTGCTTCGCCTAATCCCATCATCATCATCTGTATCGGCGCGCTGCCCTTGACCATGTTGTCCCAGAATTCGGGGATGGTGGTGACGGGAAAGGCTTTGGTCACTTGGCGTATCTCGATGTTGCGGAATCCGGCTTCCTGCATTTCTTGCATGCAAATGACGGGGCCAAGTCTAGCAAAGTAGCATTCACAACCACACACAACACACTCTCATCAGAGAGGCGGCTACGAATTGTTTTTTGTCGCAGTATGTGTCAAGCCGCTCGTGAATGTTGAATATCGAGCGGGTAAGCTTTAATTTCAAGCGCTCCAACATCTCGCTTTATGCATCCGAAAAAACATTAACAGCCAAGATGCCCGCCGCCTTGTTCAGGCGATCATCATTTGTCCAGAATTCATTGCAGCCGTGATGTAATGCTGTTGCGAGGTGTAGCGAGTCCGGCGTTTTCAGGCCGTGATGGGCGCGAAGATGCAGGGCGCGGTTAAAAATGCTGTCATCAATCGTCAGCCAGTGCTGCGCAGCCAGAAAATCTTCGTAGTCTGCGACAAGTGTTGTTGCAGATTCGCGCAGTGGTTTGAGGAGAACTTCCATGCGGACGAGCGGCGAGACGCACAAGTGTGCATCGCTGTTGCGAGCAAAAAATTGCCGTGTTTTTTCGCTAAAGGGAGCGGTGTCTTCGAGCAGGTAGATGACGATGCACGCGTCAAGGTAAACACGCCGCATTATAACCAACGCCTTGCTAGCGTTTTTTGCCAGCTTAGTCGGATGGCTAGTAGTTTCATCAGCGGTCACCCCAGTCGTTGCGAAGTTCACTTATCCGTTTTTGTACTTCGTCGGCTTGGGCGGCAGGCCTCCTTGCAAAGCGCGGAGAGGCAAGTAACTCCAATGCTTTGGCGGCACTTTTATTTTCGGGAATCTGTTTTTCGGGCTCTTTGTCGGGAGAGGGAAGTAGTGTCAAGTAAGCTCGCCCGGATGGGATGAAAGATAGAGGTTCAAGCGGATGGATATGTCCACTGGGATCAATTTCGACTTCAATGGTTTGTAGCATATCGAACCTCTCTCTTTGCAAATTAGGCAACTCAGGTTTTCATGGTTGCGAAGTGTACTGCCATTCATAATTTTACACCAAGCGACCTATAAACCGGGGCGAATTCAGAAATGAAGTGCAATTTTGAGTAACGCAGGTCAGGTGGGCGGGATGCGGTAGCATCCATGCCTTTTTGACCAGCCAGTCGAAATTACACAAATGAACTACACACACAGGCTGCGCCCCCTCCCTACGCTCTCCCCAAGAAGAACGATACCAGATTTACGCCTTGAAGAAGGCAGGACACAAGCAAAGTGAGATAGCCAACGTGCTGGAACGAAGCGAATCGACCATCAGTAGGGAGTTGTCGCGTAATTGTCCGCCGCGCCCGCAGTTGGGATGCGCTAAAATTGCGCCATGCAGATCAAATATATTTCCTCCTCGGCCAACCCTCCCGGCCTGTTGCGCAAAGTGGGCGGGATTGTCGCGACCGTTGCACTGGCGGGCGTGGCGCTGATGTTCTCGGCGGTGTTGCTTGCGATCATCCTGATTGCTGTTGTGATCGGCGGCGCTTATCTGTGGTGGAAGACGCGCGAGCTGCGCAGGCAGATGCGGGATTTTTCTTCCCAAGGTGCTGCCATGCGCGGCGATACGATGGCGGGCGAAGTGTTCGAAGGCGAGGTGATCGAGGGGGAGGCGATCCGTGTTGAGGAATCGCGGGACGGGGGAAAGCGCTGAGCGCGGAACATCATCATGTGGCTACAAAAAGAAATATCTATCAGATCCAAAGCGCGGGGCTTTCATCTGATCACCGATGAGATGCTGCGCGAATTGCCCGAGCTACGCAACTTCAGGGTAGGCATGATGAATGTGTTCATCCTGCATACCTCCGCCTCGCTCACTCTCAACGAGAATGCCGATCCCACGGTGCGCCAGGATTTCGAGAGCTACTTCAACCACGCGGTTCCCGAAGACGAGCCTTATTACCGCCATCAGGACGAGGGTTCTGACGATCTGCCCGCGCACATCAAAGCGAGCATACTCGGCGCGAGCCTGAACATCCCGATTGCCGATGGACAGCCCAGGCTAGGCACCTGGCAGGGCATCTACCTGTGCGAGCATCGCAATCACGGCGGCAGTCGCCGCATCATCGTGACGATACAGGGGGAATAGGCGTTGCGTCATGAATCTAGGATACGCCTCAGAAACCTGCTGATCTCGCTGGCGGTATTTGTGGGCTTGGTGTTTTATGCCTCGACGTATTCCGTGCCGGTGCTGCGCGTCTCGGTGATGTCCGAAGAATCGCCGCCGGTGTTGCGGCGCAAGCTCAAGCCGTTGATCGATTATCTCGAGAAAAAAATCGGCATGAAAATCGAGTTCAGGCCCGCGCATGATGGCGACACCCTGGTCGACGCATTGCTAGACCAGAAAATGGACATGGTCTGGCTGGATGGTTTTTATTTTATCCGGGCCAAAGCGCGCAGCAACGATCAGGTCATTCCGTTGGTACAGCGTGCCGAGGATGAACAGAGCCAATCGGTGTTCGTCACCACGCGTGCCGACATCAATGCTCTCGATGACCTGAAGGGCAAAAGGTTTGCTTTCGGCGCGGAGACTTCAGCTTCGGGGCATCTGATGCCGCGTTCCTTTTTGCTGGCGGCATACATCAATCCCGATACCGACATGCAGCCCAGCTATGCAGCCTCGCCGGATGCGACCGTCGCGGCGGTTGCGAGCGGTCGGGCCGATGCGGGTGTGTTGGGCAGCGCGTCATGGCAGCAGTTGATCGAGCAGGGCAGGGTAGACCCCAAAGCGGTACACGTGTTCTACACTACGCCAGGCTATCACGACTACAACTGGACGGTGCGTGCGGATATGGATTTCAATCTGCGACAAAAATTGAGCGACGCTTTCCTCGCGCTGGACAGAAATAACCCGACGGATAAGGAGATTCTGTATCTGCGGCGCGCCAGCAAATTCATTCCGAGCCAGACAGAAAATTATGCCGCTATCGAAGCGGCGGCGCGTCGAGCTGGGTTGTTGAAGGGAAAATGACAGGGTTGGGCAGTTTATCTAGTGTAGTGTTGCACTGATGATGAAACTTAATGGAGTTATCAGGCAAGTCCTTTGTGGGAGCGGCTTTAGCCGCGATTGGCCGCTGGATTTCACTGTCAGCATCGCGGCTAAAGCCGCTCCCACAGGAGAAGTTAAGTTCCAAACAGAATGCAACACTACACTAGCAGCCCAACCGCCTTATTGATAATGTTGGGTATGCGAAACTGCTAGCCCAAGCTACTGCGCTCGGCCGCATCGGATACAGCCACACCCATGACAGGCAAATCCTCGCGACGCAAGTCCAATGTCTCCAGTACTTTCAGCGCCGCATAGGCATCGTTGGCCGCGTATAGCATTTGCTGCGGGGTGAGTTGGGGTTGCGACCAGTTGGATGTGGTCACGTGCCGGGACTTGGCAAAGCGCTGCTTCAACAACAGGCCCACCGCCGCCCGTACGCCCATCTCCTTGTGGTAGCCGTCCCTGCTGAACACCGTATTGAGATCGACCACAGCGTTGAAATGCACGCCCAGTTTCGCGTAGATATGGCCGCGATCCGACCTGAGGCCGAAGCCTACCTTGATGAGCGCATCCGATTGCAGCAGCTCGATCAAAAATGGGATCCCCTCCGCCCTATGCAATTGAAACAGATAAGCCTGGTCACGCAGCGCGAACTGCACCACGTGCGGCCCCTCGCTAACATCGCCCACGATAAACGTCGGTTTGGATTCGGTATCGAATCCCACGATGCCTGCCGCCTTGATCGCGGCAGTGGCGGACGCAAACTGTGCTGTTGTCGATGGCACATGGATGTGTGCCAGCGCGAGGCCGATAAAAGGTTCAAGCAGCTTGATCTCATCTTTGGTCGGGGCGATTTTTTTCATCTGAAGCGAGAATTATGAGGTTGGGGTTTGATTCACGCCGACAGCGGTTCGGCCGGTTCCGGTATTTCCTCCGCCAGAAAGCCGCCCGACTGGTGTTGCCACAGCGCGGCATAGAGTCCGTTGCGCTGCAGCAATTCGCTGTGCGCGCCCTGTTCGACGATCTTGCCCTGGTCGATCACGATCAGCCGGTCCAGGCGCGCGATGGTGGAGAGGCGGTGGGCGATGGCGATCACGGTCTTGCCGCCCATCAAATCGATAAGCTGTTCTTGGATGCTGGCTTCGATCTCGCTGTCGAGCGCCGAGGTTGCTTCGTCGAGCAGCAGAATGGGCGCATCCTTGAGGATCACGCGCGCGATCGCGATGCGCTGCCGCTGCCCGCCGGAGAGTTTGACGCCGCGTTCGCCCACATGTGCCTCGTAGCCGGTGCGGCCATTCCAGTCGCGCAGGCCGAGGATGAATTCGTGGGCCTGCGCCTTGCGCGCGGCGGCTTCGATCTCGGCCTGTGTCGCTTGCGGGCGACCGTAGCGAATGTTGTCGGCAATGGAGCGGTGCAGCAGCGAAGTGTCCTGCGTGACCAGCCCGATCTGCGCGCGCAGGCTTTCCTGGGTGACATGGCGGATGTCCTGCCCGTCGACGCTGATGCGTCCGTGCTCGATGTCGTAAAAACGCAGCAACAAGTTCACCAGTGTCGATTTGCCGGCACCCGAGCGGCCTACCAACCCGATATGTTCGCCGGGACGCACAATCAGGTTGATGCCGTCAATAATGGGCTTGGCGTGTGGGCCGTAACTGAAGCTCACCTGCTCGAAGCGTATCTCGCCGCGCGTCACGTTGAGCGGCTGGGCATTTTTTTCATCGATCAGCGAGTGGGGCACGGAGATGGTCTGCATGCCTTCCTGCACCACGCCGATATTCTCGAAGATGGCTGCGATCTCAAAAGACACCCAGCCGGAAAGATTGGTGATCTGTCCGACCAGGGGTAGCGCGGTCGCTACCTGGCTGGCGCCGATCAGCCCCTGCGCCCACAGGTTCAGGCCGATCACGGTGGTGCTCAATAGCAGCAGCGCGTTCAATGCATACAGGGTAAACAGGAAGAGGCTGGTCATGCGCATGTGATCGGACATGGCTTGCTGGTGTTCGTCCAGCACCTCGCGCACATAGGTATCCTCGTCCGCCATTTTGGAAAACAGCTTGACGGTGAGGATGTTGGTGTAGCTGTCCACCACGCGCGCCATCACCATCGAGCGCATGTCCGAACTTTGTCTGGCCAGATGGCGCAAGCGTGGCACAAAGAATCGCAGGAAGACCACATAGGCCAGTAACCAGATCAACACCGGAACGGTCAGGCGCCAATCAAAAGCTGAGACCAATACCAGCGTCAAAGCGCCGTAGGTGACCAGATATAACACCGCACGAATAGACGACATCACGCTGTCGCGCAGCGCATTGGCGGTTTGCATCACGCGGTTGGCGATGCGTCCCGCGAAGTCCTGCTGGAAAAACGGCCAGCTGTGCCGCACCACATGCCAGTGACTCTGCCAGCGCACCAGGCTGGTGGCGCCCGGCATCAGCGCGTTGTGACGTATGGCGACGTCGGCGAACTGGAGCAGGGGGCGCACGATCAACACGACCAGTACCATCACCGACAGCGTGAAAGTATGTGCAGTCAGCGCCGCTATACGATCCGGCGCTTCCATCAGAGCCACCAGTTGGCCGACGAAAACGGGAATGGTCATATCCGCCAACGCGACTCCGAGGCTGGTTAACACCATCGCCACGTAAGGCAACGGAGTCTGGCGAATGAAATGCCAATAGAAAGACAGCAGCCCGCTGGGCGGATTGACCGCTGCATGGGCTCGGGTGCCACGTATAAGAGATTCAAGGAACCTGAACATGATGATTGCGACTGTTATGTATGGCTATGGATAAATGCCGTGACGCAGATTTTGAAAAGACGGACTAGGTTGGTTTTTCCGGATCCAGTATACCGCGCCTTGAAAAGTTTGACTCTTGGGCCTTTGCTTCATCAGCCGTTCGAGGGGGCGATTCAAATCTGTCGGCAATCGGTTGATCGGGCTGCCGCTCCATGCGATGTCCGCTCTAGGCGATTGTTCGCGGTAACCTGGGAAGTTATACTGTCGGCAGGCATTGTTGTGCCGACTCTCAACCACTCACAGGAGTATTTATGAAGATGCTATCCATCGTATCCGCCGCGCTTGTCTGCACGCTGGCTTCATTCAACGCGGCAGCGGCGGATGACAATCTGAAGACTGTCGCGGCTATTAACGAAAACGGCGCTGCCCTTGCCGGTCAGACGGTCAGGGCTCAGGGCAAGGTGGTGAAGGTCGTTAACGGCATCATGAAGCGTAACTTTATTCATGTGCAGGATGGTACAGGTGACGCCCAAAAAGAAACGGACGACCTGGTCGTTACCAGCAAGCAAACCGCCCATGTCGGTGAGCAAGTCACCATTTCCGGCGTGGTGGCGGCGAACCGGGATTTTGGCAGCGGTTACTTGTTTCCTGTGCTGGTTGAAGATGCCAGCATCGTCGTCAACAAGTAAGCGTTATATCCAACGATTGCATACAAGCGAAGCTCTTTTATCCCTTCACGCCGCAGCACCCGCAAGGAGTCGATAAATAATTTTGGCAGGCTAATTCCTATGGGCTGCTAGACCATGGTTTCCCTATCTGGTATATATAAGCTTATGCTAATTTTTGTCGTTTTATGCCAGGAATGAGGGATCATGTCGCTTAAGAAGGTAGATGTATTGTTGGTGGGTGCGGGGGTCATGAGCGCCACGCTGGGCAAATTGTTGGCGCAACTGGATCCGTCATTGAAGATCATGATGGTCGAGCGCTTAAGCCGGGTGGCTCACGAAAGTTCGCATGGCCTGAACAACGCCGGCACCGGCCATGCGGGTTATTGCGAACTGAATTACACCCCGGAACAAGCGGACGGCAGTGTCGATATCAGGCGAGCGTTGGCGATCAACGCGGCATACGAGGTGTCGCTGCAATTCTGGTCGTATCTGGTCGAAAGCGGCGTGCTGCCCGAGCCCGAGAAATTCATCAACCCGATCTATCACCAGAGCTTCGTCTGGGGCGAGCAGAACGTGGATTTTCTGCGCAAGCGCTATCAGGCTTTGCACAGCCACCATTTGTTCGAGGAAATGGAATACAGCGAAGATCATGCGGTATTGCGCAAGTGGATGCCGCTGGTGATGCAGCATCGCGACCCCAAACAGCCGGTCGCGGCGACCCAGGTCAGGCATGGCACGGATGTCGATTTCGGCGTGCTGACGCGCAAGCTGGTCAAGGCCATGACTAAACATGATAGCTTTGAGCTTCAGCTTGGCCACACCATCACCGGCCTGAAGCAGCATGAGGATGGTCGCTGGCATGTGCGCATCAAGGACAATCACAGCGGGCACAGCAAGACCGTCGATGCGGGCTTCGTGTTCCTCGGTGCGGGCGGCGGTGTGCTGCCGCTGCTGCAGAAATCGGGCATCCCCGAGGCTCAGGGTTACGGCGGCTTCCCGGTGAGCGGGCAATGGCTGATCTGCAAGAATCCCGAGGTCGTGAAGCGCCACACCAGCAAGGTTTACGGCAAGGCGGCGGTGGGCGCGCCGCCGATGTCGGTGCCGCACCTGGATGCGCGCATCATCGACGGCCAGCCGGCATTGCTGTTCGGGCCGTTTGCCAGCATCACCACGCGCTTCCTGAAGCAGGGCTCGCTGCTGGACATGTTTTCCTCGATCAAGGCAAAAAACCTCAAGCCCATGCTCGCGGTGGCGCGCGACAATCTCGAGTTGACCCGCTATCTTATCGCGGAGGCATTCCGCTCACACAAGGATCGCGTGGCCAGCCTCAGGGAATTTTATGCGGATGTGAAGGAAAAAGACTGGGAGCTGGCCTCGGCCGGGCTGCGCGTGCAGATCATCAAAGGCTGCGATGTCAATGGCGGCAGGCTGGAATTCGGCACCGAGATCATTACCGCCAAGGACGGCACGCTCGCGGCCTTGCTGGGCGCCTCTCCGGGCGCATCGACCTCGGTTCAGGCGATGATAGAAGTGATAGAGCGCTGTTTCAAATCGCGGGTAAAGAGCGTCGGCTGGCAGCGCAAATTAAAGGAGATGATCCCTTCCTACGGTGAATCGCTGGACGAGAACGTGGCGCTGTTGCATGCGGTTCGCGCCAGGACGCTCGCCACGCTGGGGCTGGAGCACAGGGAAGGAAAAGTGAGCAGCGCGGCAAAACGATAATAACTTTTACCTCATTCGCTTGGGTCAGTCCCCGGTTTGTGCAGGGGAGCTTATTATGACCTGGGCCATATGTCGGGCCATGAATGCGGGCAGCGGTTTTCTTGCTGCCCCTGTTTTCTCTATTGCCGCCCATCCGATATTTCAACCTTTCATCCTGTATGTCGTTGATTCTGTCCGCATCACCCAATAGCCTGCATTTGTTCGGCCAACTATCCGCAAGGGTCACAGTGACCGACCAAAGGGGAGCAGCACGATGGTGAGGATGTTTTTCCGTACTTGAGTGAACGACATCTCTAACTACTTGATGGTTGACGTGAATATATCGGGGGATAGCATGCGAACTTTTAAATTGTATAGCTTGGTCTTGGCCATTATCGCCAGTTTGTTTGTTTCAGGGTGCGCGCCCATGGTCATAACCGGTTCTGCCGATGTAGACAAGAAATTCTTCGGCGCCAAGAAAAAATTTGCCGTGGTGTCGATTGCAGCGACAAAAACTTTCAGGGGAGAACAGGGGTTCGGGCAAATGTTTACCAGTAACGACAATATTCCCGGCTTGAATACCCAACCCATCATCAATAAACTCGATTCGAAAATCATTCGCAGCCTGAACGGCTCCAGGTACTTTACTCTGCTGCCTGAAAACTCCGTGCTTACCAGCAAGGCATATAAAAATATTGCAGAAGATGAAAAGGTCTTGAAAGTGCTTTTTATCAGCGAGACGATGAATGTGGCGAACAACTACAAGTACGTTTCGGATGAGAAAAAATATGCGCAGTTGGCCAAGGAGCTGGGGGTGGACGGCGTCATCGGTATTACGATGAACTTTTCGATTGCATCGGGTGGCGGGAAACTCAGCGTCATGGGATTAAGTCTGGGCAAGAAGAGTTATAGCGCAACGGCCACGATAACGGCAATCGCCTACAACAAGGACGGCAAGGTCATCTGGAAGGACTCCACGATCAAAGAGGCCGATCCGGACGATACCAAGGCCATCATCCTCATCGATACTTCAGGCATCACCGATACGAATTTCGAGAAACTTCATCCATCCGCTATTGAAATCGGCGGGAAGGCAGTTGATATATTGCTTGCCCGGCTGGACGACACGATGGCCGGGAAAGAGGTTAGCAGCATCCAGAGCGTCAAATAAGGCCGTAATTATGACGGGGTATTCAGCCACTCGGGGTCAATCCGGGATGGCTGATTCTTCCGGGCGCCCACGTCTTAAAAGCACTTCTAAAAATTCGTCATTCCGCGAAAGCGGGAATCCAGCTTGTTGATTTGACTGGGCTCCCGCTTGGCCGCAAGCTCGAAACTTCGCTGCGCTTGTTTTCGCGGGAGCGACGAAATGTGAATTTTTAGAAGTGCCCTTAAGAGAGGGCTCAGTACCCCAGCGCTCTTGCCCCTTGATAGAACGCGAAGCTTATCAGCCAGGCCAGCCCCAGCGACCAGCCTAGCGACAGCGCGGTGAACTTGAGCTGCTTGGATTCGCTCTGCAGCGTGGCGACTGTGGCCAGGCAAGGGGTGTAGAGCAGCGTGAACAGCATGAAGCTGTAGGCCTGCACCCAGTCCAGCTGCTGTCCGATCGCATTGCCCAGCGCATCGCCGGAGAGGCTGTAGATCACCGCGAGTGCGCCGATCACGATCTCCTTGGCGATGAAGCCGAAGATCAGCGCGATGGTGAGTTGCTCGTTGATGCCAAGCGGTGCGAAGAACGGTTGCAGCGCCCCGCCTATCATGCCCGACAGCGTGTCTGCGCTGGCGGGCGCGGCGGACGGAGGCAAATGGGTGAGCAGCCACACCATCACTACGCCGGCGACGATGAACTTGGTGGCGCGGCGCAGGAAGTGGCGCACTTCCAGCCAGCCGCGCAGCGCCATCTGGCGTAGCGTGGGGAAGCGGTAGGGCGGCAGCTCCAGCACGAAGGGTTCGGTGTTCTTGAACCGGTTCTTGAAGATCAGCGCGGTGATGATCGCGGTGGCAAAGCTGAACAGATACAGGCTGAACAGCACGATGGGCGCGGCCTTGGGCGAAAACAGCGCGGCGCTGAAGAAAATGAACACCTGCAGCCGCGCCGAGCACAGCGACAGCGGAATCACCAGCATGGTCAGCAGGCGCATCGCGCGCGATCGCATCACGCGCGTGCCCATCAGCGCGGGGACGTTGCAGCCGAAGCCCATCAGCAGCATCACGAAGCCGCGCCCGTCCAGCCCCAGACGCGCCATCAGCGCATCCATCAAAAATGCGGCGCGAGACAGATAGCCGCTGTCTTCCACGATGGCCATGAACAAAAAGAACAGCACGATGATGGGCACGAATGCCGCGACGGTGGCCAAGCCGTTATAGATGCCGTCCAGCAGCAGGCCTTGCAGCGCTTGCGGCAGAGAGGCCAGCAACGGCACCAATGCGGTCTCGCGCAACCAGGTGAACGCCGCGGCGATGCCGCCCTGTATCGGCTGGCCGAATATGAAGATGCCCTGGAACAGCAGATACATCACCGCGAAGAAGATCGGCAGTCCCAGCCACGGATGCAGGATCAAGCTGTCCAGCTTTTCGGTGAGGCTGTCCGATAGGCGCGCCGGAACCTGCACGGTGTGCTTCAGCACGCGTGCCATTTCAGTTTCGATATGTTCGTCCTGTTCCAGCTGGCTGCGTAACTGTTCCGCCATGCCGGGTGTGGGATAGCGCAACGCCTTGGTGACGGCTTGCAGGGCTTCCGGATAGCCGCCGCCGTATTTTGCGCTGAGCAGGAAGATCGGCATTTCCAGCAACTCGGACATTTTTTCCGCGTCGACGCCGATGCCGAATTTTTTCGCTTCGTCCGCCATGTTGAGTATCACCACGATGTTCATGTTGAGCTGCTTGAGTTGCAGCAGCAGGCTCATCTGGCGTTCTATCTGGGTGGTGTTGAGTATCACCAGCGCGAGGTCGGGCACGTTGTCGTGCAGGAAGTGGCGCACCACCTGTTCGTCGTCGGAAAAGCCGTGCAGATCATAGATGCCGGGCAGGTCGATGATCTCGACCATGTCGCCGCCCAACAGGATCTTGCCGCTGAGCAGTTCGACGGTGATACCCGGCCAATTGCCGACGCGCGCGGCACCCCCGGTCATGCGGTTGAACAGGGTGGACTTGCCGGTGTTGGGCATGCCCAGCAGCGCGATCCTTTTCATGGCTTTTGCACCTCGATCTTGGCTGCTTCCACGCGCCGCAGCATCACATCCGTGGTGCCGACGCGCACTTGCAAGGGACCCGAGAAGCTCGCTTTGCGGATCAGCTCGATCTGTTTGCCGCTGCGAAACCCCAGGGCGAGCAGACGCAGATGCAGCGCTTCCTCGGCGTGGATAGAGACTATGGTGGCGATGTCGCCGGGGTGTAGTGCGGCAAGAGTCGTTGCAGACATGACTATCGGTAATTTAAAAGTACGTCATTATTCCATAGCCGCAGGGATTTTGTCGCGGGCGCTTTGGGTGGCGGGGTTAATTACGGTAGAATGCTTCCTTTCTAATTTTTGGCAGGTTATAAAATGATTCAGGGCAGTATGGTTGCGATCGTTACTCCGATGCATGAGGACGGAAGTCTCGATCTGGCGGCGTTCCGCGGGCTGATCGATTTTCATGTCGCACAGGGCACGGATGGCATCGTCGTGGTCGGCACGACCGGCGAGTCGCCTACCGTGGATGTGGCAGAACACGAGCTGTTGATTGCCGAAGCGGTCAAGCACGCCGCCAAGCGCATTCCCATCATCGCCGGAACCGGCGCGAATTCCACCAAAGAGGCGATCGAGCTGGCTTCATTCTCGAAAAGGGTAGGAGCGGATGCCAGCCTGACCGTGGTGCCTTATTACAACAAGCCCACGCAAGAGGGTTTGTATCTGCATTTCAAGACCATCGCAGAAGCGGTGGACATGCCGCACATCCTGTACAACGTGCCGGGGCGCACCGTGGCCGACTTGAGCAACGACACGGTGTTGCGTCTGGCGCAGATTCCCAATATTGTCGGCATCAAGGACGCGACCGGCAACATCGAACGCGGCAGCGACCTGTTGCAACGTGCGGCTTTATTGAAGCGTGCCCATGGAGATGGTACGGGCGGAGATTTTGCGATCTACAGCGGCGACGACGCCAGCACGCTGGCGTTGATGCTGCTCGGCGCGCATGGCACGATCTCGGTGACGGCAAACGTCGCGCCCAGATTGATGCATGAGATGTGCGTAGCGGCATTGAATGGAGAGGTCGGCAAGGCACGCGAAATCAATTACCGCCTGCTGGGTTTGCATCGCCACCTGTTTGTCGAAGCCAATCCCATTCCGGTGAAATGGGCCGTGGCCCGCCTGGGCCAGATGAAAAATTCGTTGCGTCTGCCGCTCACCCCCTTGTCGCCATCTGCCTATGCGGTGGTCGAAGCGGCGATGCGCCAGGCCGGCGTGCTCGCACAATAAGAAATATGGTTGGCCAATAGTCATCTTGCCGGAGAAAGAATTAATGAAAGTTTCGCAGATCGGGATTGCCAGCGCGGTGTTGGTTTTATTTTCAGGTTGCAGCACGCTCGCCTCCGATGGAAAACGCGTTGATTACGGTGCGGCCGCGCTGCAAGTGCCGGCGCTGGAAGTTCCGCCGGATCTGACTACGCCGCTCGGCGATGGGCGCTATAAAGTACCCGGCGAAGTGGAAACCGTTGCGACCTATTCCGATTACAGCAAGGGTGGGGCCAAGGGCAGTGTTGCCAACACGATGTTGCCGGAAATCCAGGGCGTGCATATGGAGCGAAATGCGGCGCAACGCTGGCTGGTGATCAACGACAGCGCGGAAAATGTCTGGGCTGTGGTCAAGACATTTTGGCAGGACCTCGGGGTGCCCATCAGCAGCGAAGAAAAGGCGGCTGGTGTAATGGAAACCAATTGGGTGGAAAATCGCGCCAGGATTTTTCGCGGGGGCTCTCACCAAGGCTTTAACGAAGAGTTCAACAATACCTATATAGCCGGTGAGCGCGATCAATACCGTACCCGCCTGGAGCGCAGCAAAGACGGGGGAAAAACCGAAGTTTACATCACCCATCACGGCATCCAGGAAGTGGTTTCCGGAAGCCAGAGCACTTGGGTAGCGCGTGGCAGCGATCCGGAGCTGGAGGCGATCATGTTGCAGCGGCTGATGGTGCGCTTTGGCGCGAATGAAGCGCAAGCGGCCAGTGCGGTGGCTGCAACCAGTGTGGTATCCGCAACGGTTAACGTGCCCGAGGTGGAAGGCAAGGCCAGTTTGCGTGAAGTTTCCGGTGGCAGCACCATCATTGTGGTGAACGACGCCTTTGACAGGGCCTGGCGTAAAGTAGGCCTGGCCATAGAAAGCGCCGGCCTGGCGGTTGAAGACAAGGATAGAGAAAAAGGCATCTACTTTTTGCGCCCCGTCAAGCTTGAGGGCAGTTGGTCGGACAAGCTGACATTCTGGAAAAACAGCAAGGAAGCCGATAATCGTTTCCGGGTGAACGTCAAGGATCTCGGTACGGTATCCGAGGTGTCCATCAGCGATCAGGACGGCGCCAGCAACAAAGTCACCAGGCAAATGCTGGATGCGATTTTCAAATACATCAATCAGCCGTAATGTGAGTCGTTGATGTCCATGCGCTTTGCTTCGCTGGGCAGCGGCAGTGAAGGCAACGCGTTGCTGGTTGCAGCCGGCCAGTCTCACGTATTGATGGACTGCGGCTTCGGGCTGCAGGACACGGTTTTACGCCTGGCGCGGCTGGGGGTATCTGCGGAGCAGTTGCAGGGCATCGTCGTCACGCATGAGCATGGCGATCATATCGGCGGTGTGGCGCGGCTGGCACGCAAATTTAATCTGCCGGTCTGGCTTACCCACGGCACGTTGCGCAGCCAGCCGAAAGCTTTTTCCGGCATTGCCCATGTCCGGGAAATCAATCCCCACCGGCCATTCGTCATCGGCGATATCGAGATCACGCCCTATCCTGTTCCGCATGATGCCGCGGAGCCGGTGCAGTTTGTTTTCAGCAACGGCATGCGGCGGCTGGGTGTGCTGACCGATGCCGGATGCAGTACCGCACATATCGAACAGACGCTGAGCGGTTGCGATGCGCTGGTGCTGGAATGCAATCACGATGAGGACATGTTGATGAACGGCGATTATCCCTATAGCCTGAAGCAGCGCGTGGGCGGACGTTTCGGACATCTGAACAATCGGGAAGCTGCCGGAATTTTAGCCGGGCTGGATATGAGCCGATTGCAACATCTGATTGCCGCGCATCTTAGTCGCAAGAACAATACGCCGGCACTTGCCGTGCAGGCATTGAGCGCCGCAGCAGGCTGCGAGGCTGGTTGGGTGGGGGTGGCGACGCAGGAAGAGGGCTTCGACTGGCGTGAGATGACCTGAACGGCTGCTTGTGAAGACAATAAAAAAGCCGACTTGCGTCGGCTTTTTAGCTGGCAAAGTAGTTTGATTACTTCTTCATCGCATCAGCAGCAGCTGGTGTAGCGGCTGGAGCGGGTGCGGCAGCTGGTGCAGCGGCAGGCGCTGATGCAGCGTCTGTTGTGGCGGCAGTAGCCGAAGCTGCAGCAGGAGTTGGAGCAGCAACTGCAGCGGCAGGAGCTTTGGCGGCCTCTTTTCCACAGGCGGTCAAAGCAAGAGCGAGCAGCGCAGCAACAAGAGTATTACGTTTCATTTCGTGTTCCTTGAAAGTTTAAAGTTGAAATACATGAATTCACCTGATTTCCCAAAATGCAGAAACCAAAGGCGGCGCATTCTATCAGTTCAACACCGGGAGTCCAGCGAAACTTTTCAGCTATAACCCTAATTTCGTGGGGGATATCGAGGTGCGGGAAGAGTCCCACATTTCCATAAAGCGCGCTTTCAGTATCTGCGCATTTTCCGGGTCATGCTGCGCCAACATGCCGCGCGGATCATCGAAGTGGAAACGGCGCAGGTAGTGAGAACTGTCGGCGACGGAAAACGGATCGGAAATGTGCCGCAGATGTTTCGGGGTCTGGCGGATGAACATACTGGTGCCGAATTGGCGCAACAGCGTCATCATCCTGGGGCACATCGTGGATAAATAATGCGCGTCGTGAACCAGCACAAACAGGCGATGGGCCGGATTGGCGAGCAGAAAATTGCGCAACGTCGTATAGCGCGCTTCGCTGTTATATTCCAGGCCGTCAAAATCTTTCTCGAATAAATACAGCTCGTGCCGGGCCAGTTTGCACAGCGTGTCGTGCGCGGCGCGGTAGTCCCCGATGCCGTCCAGTTTGGTGTGTTGCGACATGCCGCCACTCATGGTTTGTCCTGTTCAGTTTGGAACAATATAACCGTCCTGATACCACTGGTAAAGCAGTTCGGATACTGCGTCAGCGCAGTCTTCCAGTGCGGGCAATTCACGTTCGTCTGCCAGCGCGCGTAACACGGAGTAATCGCGTTTACCGACTCTGTGTGCTTCGCCATTCATGAATATCCAGCCGGTATGGCATAGCATCTGGCTTTTCAGGTCCAGCCGCACGCCGCGTTTTTGTATGGCCTGCCGGAATTTTGCCTGGCTGAGCGGACGATCGGGCGCATCGAAGAAGATGTGCGGTTTGGGTTCGCTCAGGTAGCAACCGAGGAAATTGGCGATGTCTTCCTGATCCCAGCGCACCCGGTTGATGGCTTGTTCCGTTTGACGCAGCATCGCCGCACTGATTTCGGAAGGATGTTTCTGTGTTTCCAGGTCGGGGTCGGCGTACATGCCGCTCACTGCTATCCTGTCCTGCAAATACACCAGGAATTGTTCGGCCAGCTCCTGATAGGCGGGGGTGCGGAAACCGATCGAGTAAGTCATGCAGTCGTCTTCGGCGATGCCGTTATGCGCGCAGTGCGGAGGAAGATACAGCATGTCGCCGGGCGCCAGCACCCATTCCTGTTCGACGCGGAAATCTTTCAGGATGCGCAACGGCGCGTCAGCTACCAGTGTCTGGTCCTTTTGCTGTGAAATCTGCCAGCGCCGGTGACCGTGGCCTTGCAGCAGGAATACATCGTAGGAATCGAAGTGCGGTCCCACGCCGCCGCCCTTGGGAGCGTAACTGACCATCAGGTCGTCCAGCCGCGCATGCGGGATAAAGGCAAAGCGCTTGAGGAGTGCGGCAGCCTCGGGAAGATAATGATTCACCCCCTGTACCAGCACGGTCCATTTGGTTTTACCCAGCGCATCAAAGTCCCCGGCTTCGAAGGGGGCATGTTGCAACGCGAATTTTCCGCGAGACTGCGTCACCAGACGTGCCTGAACGTCATCCGTGCAAGCCAGGGAAATCAGTTGCTGCGGATTCAGCAGGCCGTTAAAGGCTGGAACAGCCTGGCGGATCAGCAAGGGTTTTTTCTGCCAGTATTCCTGTAGAAACTGGTTGACGGTCAGCCCGCCGAGCAGGGAAAGTCTGTTTTTCATTGTGGAGATTATAGCTGTCCGGTGCCCGATAGGGTATGACGAAAATATGTTTATAACCGGACTGAAAAGTGTATAAAATGCCTCATAGGGAGAAACGCCAATGCAGCAGTCTGTACAACTCACCGCAGGAATGGAGGCGCCGCACTTCGGGCTGCCCGATGCCGACATGGAGGATTTCGAGCTCGTGTCGCTGCAGGGCATGAAGAACGTCGTGTTGTATTTCTACCCCAGGGATGACACGCCGGGATGTACGATGGAGGCCAACGAGTTCAGCGAGTTGGAAGAAGAGTTTGCCAAGTTCGACACTGTTGTGATCGGCATCAGCCGCGACGATTGCCTGAGCCATGCCTCGTTCCGTGATAAATACGGTCTGTCCGTGCTGCTGCTGTCCGACCCGGATGCCCGCGTCTGCAAGCGTTATGGCGTGATGTATGAGAAAGAAGTCGACGGTCACAAGAAACTTTCCATTCAGCGCTCCACATTTGTCATAGACAAGGATGGGAAATTACGCCATGCCATGTACGGGGTGCACGCGCATGGACATGCAAAGGAAATATTCAATTTGATAAAGGAACTGAAATGAAAGTCGCCAAAGACACAGTTGTATCTCTGAACTACGAACTGTTCGACTCGACCGGTGAATTGCTGGAAAAAGTCGAGGAACAGATCAGCTACCTGCATGGCGGCTACGATGGCATCTTCCCGCTGGTTGAAGAGGCGCTGCACGGCAAAGCCATAGGCGATCAATGCAGCGTGACGATGCGGCCCGATGATGCTTTCGGCGAATACGACCATTCGTTGATCGAAGTCGAGCCGCGCAGCTCGTTTCCGAAAGAAGTCGCCGTCGGCATGCAATTCGAAGGCGCGCCTGAAGCTTCGGACGATGAGGATTTCATGCTGTTTACCGTGGTGGAAGTGACGGATGACGAAGTGACCGTGGATGGCAATCATCCGCTGGCCGGCAAAACGCTGACTTTCAATTGTACCGTTACGGGTGTGCGTCCGGCTACCGGCGAAGAACTGGAGCATGGCCATGTGCATGAGCCGGGCGGACACATGCATTAGCATTGCGTTTTAATTATCGCCGGGAAGACTGCTTGTCCCTTGCTTGAAACTTCCTGCCTTGGATACCGACTGAAACCTATACTGGTTTGAGGCTATAGCGGCTCAAAAATAAATTCGTTGCATACCTTGCCATGAGCGAAGAAAGATACCGGATGCTGTTCGACCAAGCGGTCGATTGCCTGTTGATACTCGATTTGGATGGAGTCATCATCGACATCAATCGCACGGGGTGGGAACGCCTGGGTTATACACGGGACGAAATGATAGGACGGCATATCACCGAATTTAACCCGCCCGAGTTTGCCGCCAAGGTTCCCAAGCGGCTCGATGATGTCGAGAAGGGCAATGCGGTTTTCGAATCTGTTCATCTGCGCAAGGATGGCACCTCCATGCCGGTGGAGATCAATTCCAAAATCATCATATTGGGAGATGCGAAGGCAATCTATGCCATCGTCCGCGATATTTCCGGACGCAACTCTGCGGAGCAGCGTATCGCGCAACTGGCGCATTTCGATGGGCTCACCAAACTGCCCAACCGTACCCTGTTTTACGACCGCCTGGATCAGGCCGTGGCGCGGGCCAAGCGCTACCAGCAGAAATTTGCGGTGCTGTTTATGGACCTGGACGGTTTCAAGCAGGTCAACGATGAATTTGGTCACCTGGTCGGGGACGGTTTGCTGGGTATGGCTGCGGAGCGTCTGGTTGAGAATGCGCGTGACATGGATACCGTGGCGCGCGTCGGTGGCGATGAGTTCATATTTATTTTGAATAATATCGACCATCCGGATAACGCCATACTGGTGGCCAACAAGATTCTGGAATCTCTGTCCCGTCCCTTTGTTGTCAATGGTCATGCCTGCTTGATTGGATGCAGTATCGGGGTTTCAATTTTTCCGGACGATACCACTGACACTGAGACCCTGGTCAAAATGGCGGACGACGGCATGTACATGGCTAAAAGGAGCGGGAAGAACAGTTATCAGTTCTTCAATGCGCCGCCGGGCGAGGAACCGTTCATGCATCAGGAAGCCCTACCGATCAAGTTTTCCGGCTAACCACGCTGCCGCCTGTTCCACACCTTGGGGGGCGACTGCTTGCGGTCGTGCAGCACTCCAGATTTCTTCCAGCGCATCGGCGATCGCTCCCTGTTCCAGCGCCTGCCGCGTAAGCTCGCGGCAGCAACCATGCCGTTTCAGCCACTCGATCAGCGGTGGCGCTTCCGGCCAGTCACGGCTGACATAGAGCACCGGCACGCCGCAGCAAGCGGCCTCGGCGAAACTCCCATAGCCCGGCTTGCAGACCAGCGCATCGCTGCTGGCGAGCAGGTCGCTGAAACTCATCTGCAAGGTTTCCAGAACGACGACATCGGGATGTTGGGCCTGCCAACTCTCCTGTACCAGCCAGCGCACCCCTGCGATGCGTGGCCAGCGTTCGATGGGCAGCCTGCTGGAGATGCCACCCATGCTGACCAGTACCAGTTTCTCGTCGCCTGACAGGCTGAGGTTCCGATTGAGCTCTGCGCGCCGATTTGTGCCGACGATGGCGATCGGTGCGACCGGAATCAGATTGGGCAGATTATCCATCACCATGCCCGGCGTGGCGCGCAGGAATGCGTCTGCGTTGGCGTAGCAGTCATGGATCTGCGCTGCGATCATTTTATCTTCCGATCGGCCCGACCCTTCGGCTTCGCTTGGGACTAAAGGCTTTGGGCCGCAGTAATGGTGGTAGATATCAAACCAGTTCAGCGAGCACAGCGCCGCATTGGCGATGCCTGCGCGCTGCGCTCCCGCCAGCGGCAGGTAGCCGACATTGGAAAACACCATGTCCGCGCCGAGTTCGCGCAGCAAGCGCGCCTCATCGGAGACGCGCTCATCCCAGTTCGCATGAAAAGCGCGATAGGCTGCACAACTGTCTTCGACGCGAATGTCCAGCGCCGAAGACATCACCATGCCGATGTCGCCTTCGCTGCTCAAATGGGTGAACGGCGCCCGGATACGGGCACGCAGATGTGCCAGTGGCACGGTGCTGCGCACCGTCAGCCGCAGCTGCGGGATGCGCTGATGCAGCAGGTTCAGGATGGGAGCGGTCTGGGCGACATGGCCGAAGCCGTGACCGGAGATCGAGACGACAAGGTGTGGCATTGCCACCTTCAGGAAAGGTTTTTGAATTTACCTGTGGCGCTCAAGATAGAGGAGAGCAGCGTTTTTCCATTGGCGCGCAGGGAGGCGAATTTTCCAGTCTTTTCGAAATGAACGACTTTCCCGGAGATATCCGCTTCCTGGCTGGTCGGATGACTGACGGTGACCTGTCCTTCCAGCCACCTGAAAATGGGCATAAATTCCTGGCGTTCTGCAAGAGTGGCGACCTCTTCCATTTCGAATACACTCAAACCTTGTTCCGAGGCGCGGATGTAAGTTTCTGAATCGCTGATCCGGGCGAGCAGTGGCAGCTTTAAAGCCGTGAGAAACCGTTCCAGAGGTTCATAGACTGGTGACGAATTGCGCACCCGGTTGGCAACGATAGCGATTTTTGCCTTGGAATTGCGCGCTCCGCCGATCAGGAACAGGTCTTTGACAAAATCAGTGGTGGCATGAATGTCTATCGGGGACGGGGCGACGGGTATCAGAATAAACGTCGATCGGCGCACCAGTTCCTGCAATTGCAAGCCTTTGACTCCGGCGGGTGCATCGATAATCAGGGTTTCTGTATTTTGGGGGATCCATGTCTTGATGCTGCTCAATGGAGCCGCACCTTTGGGCGGAGCGGCGTTGGCGCCATGAATGCTTTCAATGTGGGCAGGACGCTGTTGTAGCCACTGCAGGCTGGAACCCTGAGGGTCGCAGTCCAGGATTGCCGTCCGGCTTTTTTGCTTGGCGTAGTAGCCGGCAAGATTGGTAGACACGGTGGTTTTGCCCGCACCACCCTTTGAGTTGATGACCAATATCGTCCGCACGGCACGTTCTCCTTCTGAATAACGACCCGCAAATCGCCAAGCCGAAATACGATCTTAGCGCATCCAGTTAAACCTTATCATAAACAATAACAATATTGAAGCATTATTTCAATAAGTTAAGCGGTGGGGCCAGGCAATTATCCTGGTGATACTCAATGGTCGGAAAGTACCTAATGTGCGCCTAGGCAATTTCATCTGGAACAGATCGCTCGAATCTATAGTCTCGGCAAACGATATCGGCCACAATATCGGGCAAATCACTGGTTAGCGTTGTTCAACCCATTTATACTTGCCAGTCGTCACGTTGCTGCCGGTTGCAATGTTTCCGGCCACAATATTTTGGGAGCAGCAGAGATGGGGAAAGAAACCAGCCAGTTCAATTTATCGGATCGCCAATTGCGGGCAAACCCCGTGCAGTCCAGAGACGTATTGACCGACATCGGTGAGGCGAAAGTCATCCATACGATTTTCGGCCGGGCCAAGGTTCAAATCATCCGCAAACAGGACCAGGTTCGTCGTATGTGGATGCTGATTGCCTTGGCGATTGCGGCGCTGGCAGCCGCAGTCTGGGGCGGCTGGCTGGTGTTGCCAACAACCGGACTGTTGCAGACTGCCGCGCCTGCCAGGGTGCAGGAGGTGGTAGCACCCGTCTTGCAAGTTGAACCCACTTCTTCTCCCGCGATTACGCACACTATGGAGAATAAGCCAGCGGAGAATAAGGCTGGAATACCTTTGACGGGACTCACACCCCCGGCAGCCAGCCAGCAGAATGCACCTCAACCCGGCTTGAAGGCAGTCGCGAAACCGTCCGGCAAGCAGCAGATGATGCCACCAGCTTCGAACAACAATGTAGCGAAGAATCCAGCTGTCATGCAACAGCCTCACAAGCTGTCGCCGCCTACCCCGCCGGTAGTACCAGCCGCACCCCCTGCCACCGTGCAGCCAGCAGCGAAGATGGTTGCGCCACCTGTGCAGCTTGCAGCACCTCCCAATATGCCAGTCAGCAAACCTGCGACCGTTGATCTGCCTGCCGAGCCTGTGACCAAGAAAGATACCCCGGCACTATCGTCACCTGGAGCCAATCCAGCGTCAGGGGCGGTAAACGAACAACCTTAGGCGCGGCGCGCTCAGGCTCTGAGCCCGTTGTTTAACCCCGGCCTTCGTTTGTTTTCCTAGTAGCACTTCCGATATTCCTACTTCCATATCGATCTTTATTCCTACTGGAATATCGGATTCCCCCGATATTTTTGTTGCATGACTATATGCAGAATGTAGTCCACGTTCTGGACTCGGATGCATGCAATCGTGTGTTGCGTTTTTTGAGTTCGGCTTTTCAACCAACAAGATTGTGATGAGATGCCAGAAATCAAAAAACTGACAGGGCGTGCGATTCAATTGGCGGCATTCGTGTCGGCCATTTTTCTGGTGAACTCGCTGGCAGCCCTTCCTGCCAGTGCTCGCCCGCTGTCTGCAGCGCAAACGCTAGACAACGAGCGTTGTCTGAGCTGTCACGCAACCGATCAAGCAGAATTGAAAACAACCAGCGCCGGCCCGTTGCGCGGCATCAATCGCGACAAATTCGGCAGCAGCGTGCATGGCGAAATGCGGTGCATCGCTTGCCACCAGGACATCACCGATGCAGCAACGCCGCATCTGAAAGGCGCCGGAAAGAAAGCCGATTGCATCGCTTGCCATCAGGAGTTGTGGGAAACCGCCAAACAAGAAAAGCTCACGGCAGAAAAAGCTCGCCTGGGCGTGGTGGTGAACAACATCGAGACCTATAAAAACTCCTTCCATGCTCGTCCCAACAAGGAAGACAAAACGCACGTCAATGCGACCTGCGACGATTGCCACGATACGCATTCCTTCAATGTTCCGCCGCAAGGCACATCGCGGCGCACCGAGTGGCACCTGACAATCCCCAACGTGTGCGGTGAGAAGTGCCACAGCGATGAGCTTGAGGAATATTCCACGTCGGTGCATGGCAAGCAGGTGCTGGGTGAACACAATTCCAAGGGCGCCGTATGCATCGATTGCCATACCACTCACGGCATCGCCAACACCTCAAGGGACACGTTCAAAATTTCCATCACCGAGAACTGCGGAGGCTGCCATGCCGAGAACCTGAAGTCCTACCGCTCTACTTATCACGGTCAGGTCAACAAGCTGGGCTACGGTTATACGGCCAAGTGTTATGACTGCCATGGCAGCCACCCCGGCGACCCGGCCTCCAAGGTGCACCCGAATAACCGCCTGAAAACTTGCCAGAAATGCCACAAGGAAGCGACCCAGGGCTTTGTGACATTCAGCCCGCACGCCAATACCCATGACTTCGAGCACTATCCGCAGGTGTGGATCGTATCGAGGTTCATGTGGGCTTTGCTCGCATGGGTATTTGCCTTCTTCTGGCTGCACACCGGACTATGGTGGTACCGCGAAGCCAGGGATCGCAAGGCACACAAGAACCATCCTGAGCGTAGAAAGAAAATTCCATGAGCCATCGAACGACGGACGAATTGCCGCAAGGCAAACAGGTGAAGCGCTTCGGGCTGATCTGGCGCATCGCCCATCTGAGTTTTGCTTTGAGCGTGATGCTGTTGATCCTGACCGGCATGGCGGTGTTCTATGCGGATACCACTTGGGCACCGGTGATCATGCAGGCATTCGGCGGGCCCAAAACGGCGGGCATCGTGCATCGCACCAGCGCGGCAATCATGCTCTCTATATTCTTCATGCACCTGATCGGTGTGGCAACCAACATCGCGCGCAACTGGAAAACCTTCAGGTGGTTCGGCCCGGATTCGCTGGTGCCGAACTGGCAGGATTTCAGGGACGTTTACGGCATGTTCCGCTGGTTTCTGGGCAAGGGGCCGCGTCCGGTGTTCGACCGCTGGACCTACTGGGAGAAATTCGATTACTGGGCGGTGTTCTGGGGTATGGCGATCATCGGCAGCACCGGCATGATGCTGGCGTTTCCGAATGTCACCGCTTCCCTTTTTCCCGGCTGGGTGTTGAATGTAGCGACCATCGTGCATGGTGAAGAAGCCTTCCTGGCTGCGGTATTCCTGTTTACCGTGCATTTTTTTAACAACCACTTCAGGCCGGACAAGCTGCCGCCGCCAGATGTGGTGATGTTCACCGGCTCGGTAGCTATTGAGGAATTCAAACGCGAACACCCTGCGCAATACGCGCGCATGGTCAGGGGAGGGAGCCTGAAAAAACATCTGGTGGACAATCCGCCGCGCGCATTCACGCTGGGTTCAAAAATATTGGGACTGACGCTGATCGCGATCGGTTTGATGCTGCTGGTGTTGGTGGTCACCGGTTTCATATCTGCCTCGACCAAATAGTTTACGCATCACCCGCCAGTAGCAGAGCCAGCTGTAACAACTAACCACAACGAAAGGAAATCGTCATGAGGATACATCTGATCATCAGCATGTTGTTATCACTTTTTGCGGTAAGCGCACATGCGGCAGGAATCGATGCGGAGGCCGCCAAACAACTGGCCAAAAGCAACGACTGTTTCAAGTGCCATGCAGTGGACAAGACCAAGAAGGGGCCCTCCTACAAGAGCATCGCCGCCAAGTACAAAGGCAAACCCGATGCGGAGGCGAAACTGATCAAGCAGATCACCACCGCGCCCAAGGTCAAGCTCGACGATGGCACCGAGGAGGAACACAAGATCATCGACAGCAAAGATAAGAATCAGCAGAAGAATCTGGTGGGCTGGATACTCTCGCTGTAACCCGGAGCAACATCTTTCATGTTCATACTTAAGGAGATCACCATGGAAAGAACACCAAGGTCGTGGTTGGCGCGAGGTGCGGCTCTGCTAGCGTTAACTTTTTTATTGTTTGCACACGCCGCATTTGCCGCCGCCAAGAAGTCCGAGGTTGATGTGGAGCCGGGCAAGGCCTGCATCAAGTGCCACCTGAAAGAATCGCCAGGCATCGTGGCCGAATGGAAGAAGAGCGGCCACAACAAAAAGAAGACGGTGGATTGCTATGACTGCCACGCGGCTCATCAGGGCGACAAGGGTGCTTACGAGCATCATGGCGAATTCATCACGACCATCGTGACACCCAAGGCCTGCGCCAGCTGCCACAAGAAGGAAGTCGAGCAGCAGCAGCGTTCCCATCACGCCAAGGCCGGCCAGATCCTGGCTTCGCTGGATAACCTGCTGGGCGAGGTGATAGGCGGGCCTGCCGCCGTGAATGCCGGTTGCCGTCAATGCCACGGCGGTATCGTGCAGGTCGATGATCACGGCAAGCCGACGCCGCAGACCTGGCCCAATACCGGGATTGGACGCATCAATATCGACGGCACGCTGGGCTCCTGTTCCGCCTGTCATGCACGGCACAGCTTCTCGGCTGCGCAGGCGCGCACCCCGGATACCTGTGGCAAGTGCCACCTGGGACCCGATCATCCGCAGATCGAAATCTACAATGAGTCCAAGCACGGCATCCTGTACCGCGCGAATGTCGACGAGATGAAATTGAATGCGAAGAAATGGGTGGCGGGTGTGGACTACACCGCGGCGCCTACCTGCGCGACCTGCCATATGGGGGCGACCCGGAAACAGGCGGTGACCCACGACGTCGGCGAACGCATTTCCTGGACGCTGCGTCCGGCCATTTCCACCAAGCTCAACATGATACGGCTGAGCAACGGCGATGAGTTCGATCAACCCGAAGGCAAGGTGTTGCCCAAGGTGGGAGACGAGGTCAAGGGTGCCAAGGTGACCGAAGTCCTGACCTGGGATCAGCGCCGCAAGCTGATGGAAGACGTGTGCGTGGCATGTCATTCGCAGGGCCTGGTGGACGGCCATTACAAGCAGTTCGATGACCTGGTCAATCTCTACAACGACAAATTCGCCAAACCGATTGCTGCGGTGATGAAAGAGTTGCAGGACAAGGGCTATACCACGGCCTCTCCGTTCGACGAGAAGATCGAATGGACATGGTATGAGATATGGCACCACGAAGGTCGCCGCGCGCGCCATGGCGCTTCGATGAACGGTCCGGACTATACCTGGTGGCACGGCATGTATGAAGTCGCCCAGCGCACCTACTTCGATTGGATACCCGAACTGAAAGAGGTGGTGCGCAAAAAAGACGGCAACGAAAAATTCGCCGATGAACTGCTGGCGAAATACTTCAAGCCCATCGACGGCCATGACTGGTATTTCAACGGCATGAGCCGCGACGCCATCGAGAAAGTGCGCAAGGGCTATGAAGAGCGCTATGGCAAGGATACGTTGAAATAAGCTGAGCCTATCACCTGGCCCCTGCGGGGGCCGGGATTATTTTTGGAGAAAACCAATGAACTCGAATTTATCGAAAATATTGCTGTCGGCAGGCCTGGCCCTGCTTTGCGTTGCGGCGCAAGCTTCAACCGTAACCACATCAGGCATGGGCGTTAAAGAAGGCTCTGCGGGCCTGATTGCTCAGGGCAACGAACGGTGGTCGGCAGGCAAGCTGGATGACGCGCAGCAGGCGTTCGAGCAGGCGGTCAGGATTGATCCAGGCTCGGTTGAGGTGCACATGAAATTGGGCGGGCTGCAATTGGCGCGTAATGATTTCAGTCACAGCATACAGACTTATCAGCGCGTGATCGGGCTCGATCCGAACAATAGCAAAGCCTGGATCGCACTGGGGATTTCTTATCTGCACACCGGCAAGAACGAGTTGTCGCTGGCGGCCTTCGGTGTAGCGGTCAAGCTCGATCCAAACCGCCAGGCACAGTTGGCACCTGTGATCGCCAAGCTCAATACTCCGGAGTGATAGAAACGGGTTGTTCAGCGGCTCGATTGGATCAGGAGGTGAGCTATGGAAACGGTTTTACTGCTGCGAAGATTTCACACCACACAGGCTAACGGAATTTTTTCACATAAGGGGATTACATGATGAATTTCATCCTGAAGCCAGGGACTTTTATTCTTAACAGCATGAGCTTTCGCGGCAAGTTCATCCTGATCGGAACTATCATGTTCGGTGTGGCCGCATTGTTGACGGCTTTTCTTGTCAGCCATCTTGCGGGCGACATTCAAAGCGCCATGCTGGAAAAGCGCGGGATGCTCACGATAGGCAAAGTGATTCCGATGCTGATCGAGGTGCAAAAACATCGCGGCTTAAACAGTATCTATCTTGGCGGAGATGATTCCGCGCTGCCTAAACTGCAGGCAGTCAATGCCAGGCAGGAGGAATTGATAGCCGCCATTGAAAGCGATGGCGGCATTCAGGAATTTGCAGCAGGCAAAAATTGGGATGCCATCAGGGCCGCGTGGCAGGAAGTGCGCGACAAATCCCCGAAATTTACCCGTCCGCAAAGTTTTATCGAGCACAGCAAGCTCGTGGCGAAAATCCGCATCTTTGTGATCCAGCTGGCGGACGCATCGGGCGTCACGCTGGATCCGATGCTGGATACCTACTATTTGCAGGACACGGCACTGGTCAAGCTGATCGCCTTGTCGGAAGCCATCGGCCAATTACGGGCCAAGGGAGCAGGGGTGCTTGCCGCCAAGATTTCCACCCCGGAAGAGCGTGCCGAGCTGACCATGCTCTCGGGCAGCATAGCCAGCCATGAGCAGGATGTACGCGAGAATGTAGTCAAGATAGGCGCGGCCAGACCTGGACTCGACAAGCAATTGCAGGCATCTACCGACAATATTTCCGCTCTGATCGCGGCACTGCAACAGACGTTAAAACACGAGGTTTTGGTCGAAACTCCTTTGCTGCCCCCCGCCACTTACTTTGCACAGGCAACCGCAACCATCGACGCCGTGCTTGATTTTTACAAAAAAACTGACCAGATGCTCAATGACATCCTATCGGTGCGGGAGTCCCAATTGCGCGTGCGCATGGTCATTTACCTGTCTGCCATCGCATCGATAGCAGGATTGGCAGTCTATTTTTTCATCGCGATGAGCGCCAGCGTTTCCGAAGCGGTCAAAGAAATAGATAGCGTCGTGGACGCTTTTTCGCAGGGTGATCTGACCCGGCGCATGCAGCTGTCGCGCAAAGATGAGCTGGGAAATATCGCAACCCAATTCAACAAAGCCGGCGAGCATTTGCGCGAGATCATGATCAATGTTGAAAAATCGGTGCAGTCGGTATTCTCTGCTGCCGAAGCGTTGCAGGCAATTTCGCGCCAGATATCCAGCGACTCGAACCGGGGAAGCGAATCGGTGCAGGCGACGGCTTCCGCGATAGAGCAGACCACTGTCAGCATTACTCATGTCGCCGAAAGCTCTCGGGAAGCCTCGCACACAGCAGCGTCAGGGGCCAAGGCTTCCGAGCTCGGTGAGCAAGCCGTGCGCCAGGCCGCCGCCGAGATGAACAGTATCTCATCCTCGATCAGCCAGTCTTCTTCTGTGATTAACGGGCTCAATCAGCGCGCGCTCCAGATCAGCAGCATCGTCAAAGTGATACACGAAATCGCCGACCAGACCAATCTACTTGCGCTCAATGCGGCGATAGAAGCCGCGCGCGCCGGCGAACAGGGACGGGGGTTTGCCGTGGTCGCAGACGAAGTCCGCAAGCTCGCGGAGCGCACCGGTGTTGCTACCGGAGAAATCACCACCATGATAAAAGATATCCAGCTCGAGACAGCGAGTGCCGTGACCGGCATGGAAACCGTCAGGAGCCAGGCCAGTCGTGGCGTCAAGCTGGCCGAGGAAGCCGCCGCTTCGCTGCTCGAGGTCAAAACCGGATCGAATAAAACCCGCGCAAAGATTGATGAAATCGCCGACGCCATGCGCGAGCAAAGCGCCGCGACCACGGAAATTGCCAAAAATCTGGAGCGCGTCTCGGTGATGTCAGAGAGTACCAACCACGAAATTCAGGGAGCTATTGTTGCCATCAATCAGCTCGAGGCTATGGCCCAGGAATTGCGCAATGAGGCATCTCAGTTCAAGGTCTAGCGGGCTCAGTGGTTCGGCGCCGCGATTTTTTTCTAACCCAATACGCTGCGAATTGTTATAAAGTTAGAAGCGCAATTCCATCGCCCCGCACAGGAAGCGCATGTATGGCGCGGCCTGTTTGAAGCGCTCCGTCACCAGCGCGCGAAAATTCTTCGCGGTGACATTCGCCGCGCTCAAGGGCGCCAGCGCGATGAAGTCCTTGAATTTCAAATCTTCCACCAGCGGATGATCTTTCGCGAAACCGCGCGGGGCATTGGCGAGTTGGTCTCCGAAAATATCGAAATGTTTGCGGAACAGCTTGTCGTCGCGCGCCGCTACCCAGTCATCGCTGTTCTTCACGATGGCTTCGCGCACTTTAAACAGCACATCCGCTTCCGGGTGCCACAGCCCGACAGCGACAAAACACTCGCCCGGTTCGACATGCAGGTAATAGCCCGGCGCATGAATATCCCTGCCCACCTCGTGGCGGAACTGGATGCCGATGTTGGTCTTGTAGGGCGTCTTGTCGCGGCTGAAACGGAGGTTGCGCTGCACGCGCATCAGCGAGCCGCCGACTTTCTTGGGGGCAGCCAGAAAATGGCGCGAGATCGCGGGCATCTGGTCTGACATGTCGCTGATGAAATTCAGCGCAGGCGTGCGCACGAGGTCTTCGTATTCCTGCTTGTGCGCCTCGAACCACTCGCGGTTGTTGTTCGCGGCAAGGTCCGAGAGGAAAGCGAAGGTTTGTTTGGTGAAGTATCGCTCGGTCATGAGAATCTCCTGATCATGGAAAGGCGGATCGCGATAGATTATATCGCGCTGATCTTGAGTCCGGACAAATTGCGTAGTGCCAGGCCGAGGGTAAATCCCGGTAGCTGAAAGAGCCCCTGTCGTATTCGGGTATCATGCGGGCCTCACGATTCGCCAACGAATTTCATGTCACCCACTTCCCCGCGCGAACGCTGGCTGTTGCCGCTGGCCCTGTTCGTCCTTTCCGTCACATGGGGCTACACCTGGGTCATCGCCAAGCAGGCGCTGACCTATGCGCCGCCGTTTGCGTTTGCGGCCGAGCGCTGTACCGGCGCGGCACTGGCGCTGCTGTTCGTGGTGAAATTCACCGGCAAGCCGTTCACGCTTGCCGCACCGGGTGCGACGCTGGCCATCTCGCTGGCGCAGGGCGCGGGCTTCATGGCTTTTCAGACCTGGGCGCTGGTGGAGGGCGGTCCCGGCAAGACAGCGGTGCTGATTTTCACGATGCCGATCTGGACGCTGCTGATGGCCTGGCCCATACTCGGTGAGCGCGTGCACGGCAGGCAATGGTTAGCGGCGGCGAGCACGCTGGGCGGATTGCTGCTGATCATCGAGCCCTGGGCGATGCACTCCAGCCTGTTCAGCAAATTCCTCGGCGTGATGGCGGCGGTGTGCTGGGCGGTCGGCACCGTGCTGGTCAAGCGCCTGCGCGCGAAACAGCAGGTCGATCTGCTGGTGCTCACGATGTGGCAGTCGATCATCGGTGCGGTGCCGCTGCTATTGCTCGCGTTGCTGGTGCCGGAACGCCCCACCGACTGGACCGCCGCGTATGTCGGCATCCTCACTTTCATGTCCGTCATCAGCACCGCGTTGTGCTGGTGGCTGTGGATATTCATCCTCGACAAGGCGCCCGCGTGGGAGGCCAGCCTTTCGGTGTTGGGCACGCCGGTGATCGCGCTGATTTCTTCGCGGCTGGTGATGGGCGAGGAATTCAAACTGGCCGAGATCGCGGGGATCGTATTGATCGGCAGCGGCCTGGCGATGTTGTCGCTGTTCGGCTGGCTGGCGAGCAGGCGCAGGCAATCGGGTGCATGAGCATGAAGGGCAGGCAATGAAATATCAGCACTACAAGGGCGGCGTCTACGAGATCGTCTGCGAGGCGCGGCTGGAGGCTGATCCCAACGTCATCATGATGATTTACAAGTCCGCAGAAGGGGTGGTCTGGGCGCGGCCCAGGGATGCGTTCTTTGAGCTGGTGCAACACGATGGAAAGACGGTGCCGAGGTTCGCGCCTATCGACTGAAGTCATGGCTAATCCGATCAATCGTTACAACGGGGAACAAAAATGGATTTCGTGAGTTTACTTGCCCTGCTGGTATTGGCCGCCTTGGGCTGGTTCTGGATGCACAGCCTGCGCATCCTCGAAATTGCACGGGAAGCCGGCAAGAGCGGCTGTCTCCGGGATGAGGTCCAGTTTCTGGACGACACCGTCGCCAGCACCAGCATGTCGCTGATTCGTGACTCGTCAGGGCGCCGGATCGTGCGTCGCAGCTATCGTTTCGAATTCAGTGAAACGGGCGATAGCCGCCGGGAAGGACAGGTGATCATGCTCGGCGACCGCGTCGAATCGGTAACGATGGAACCATACCAGATTCTGGAGTGAGCGGGCGACCGTATCGCTGCTGAGATGGATGAGTTGCTGATAAGAGTATGGATGTAATACGTAGGTTGGGTGGAGCGAAGCGATATCCAACGATAATTGAATGGTGGGTATCGCGATGCTCAACCCATCCTACGCTCGCTGACATTGTGTTCCCGTTCGTGGTGAGCTTGTCGAACCATGGACGGGCGCTCAGTGCCTGCCATTCGACCTTCGACAGGGCGAACGTCGTGGGAGCATGTCAGTCATTTATTCGATCCCCAATAGCTGGCAGGGCTTTAAAGACTGGCGGATTCAAGGATGAAGTGCAATTTTGAGTAATGCCGGTTGGGTGGGCGGGATGCGGTAGCATCCATGCCTTTTTGACCGGCCAGTCGAAATTGCAGAAATGAACTACACACATCTCACCCGAGAAGAACGATACCA
>JACPYR010000071.1 GCA_016195965.1 Nitrosomonadales bacterium
CCGGCGTGCCGCTCAAGGCGCACGTGGCGGGCATTGCGATGGGATTGATCAAGGAAGGCAACCGCTTTGCGGTGCTGACCGATATTCTCGGCGATGAGGATCATCTGGGCGATATGGACTTCAAGGTGGTTGGCACGGAAGCTGGTGTGACCGCATTGCAGATGGACATCAAGATCAGCGGCATCACTCGTGAGATCATGCAGGCTGCGCTGACTCAAGCCAAAGAAGGCCGCATGCATATCCTGGGCTTGATGAAACAGGCCGTGCCTACCGCACGCACCGAAGTCTCGGAATTTGCGCCGCGCATGATCAAGATGAAGATCAACCCGGAAAAAATCCGCGACGTGATCGGCAAGGGCGGCGCGGTGATCCGTGCGCTGACCGAAGAAACCGGCACGACGATAGACATTGATGACACCGGAAACATCACCATCTCCTGCGTAAGCGGCGAGGCGGGCGAACTGGCCAGGAAGCGCATTGAAGATATCGTGGCGGACGTGGAGGTTGGCAAGATTTACGAAGGCCCGGTGGTCAAGTTGCTCGACTTCGGCGCGTTGGTAAATGTGTTGCCCGGCAAAGATGGGCTGTTGCATATTTCCCAGATTGCCCACGAGCGCGTTGCCAGCGTGGCCGACCACCTCAAGGAAGGCCAGATCGTGCGCGTGAAGGTGCTGGAAGTGGATGACAAGGGCCGCATGAAGCTGAGCATGAAGGCGTTGCTGGCTGCACCAGAAGCCGCTGCGCAGTAATCAGCAGGGCTCGGAAACTAAAAAGCCCCGCCTGAATGGCGGGGCTTTTTATCATCCTGCGTTGATTGCTTGATTACTTGGCGACTTGGCGTTCGCGGATTTCGTCCAGGGTCTTGCAATCGATACACAGCGTGGCGGTCGGCCTTGCTTCGAGGCGGCTTAATCCGATTTCGACGCCGCAGTTGTCACAGTAGCCGTAATCGCCCGCATCAATCTTGGCCAGCATTTCATTGATCTTCTTGATCAGCTTGCGTTCGCGGTCGCGGTTGCGCAACTCCAGGCCCATATCCGATTCCTGTGTGGCGCGGTCGTTCGGATCGGCAAACACGGTTGCCTCATCCTGCATGGTATGTACGGTGCGATCGATATCCTTGCCCAGGCTGTCCTTGATGTCGTTCATTATCTGACGAAAATGGTCGAGTTGCTTGGGGTTCATGTACTCCTCGCCCTTCTTCGGTTTGTAGGGAGCGACGGGTTTTTGTGGCTGTACCGGCATTGCACTTCTCCAACGGGATAAATTATTAAAGTTCGCTTTAATACCAGAAAGCGGGCGATTGGGCAACTAAATTAACCCGCTCCCTGCAACAAAAATATGCTCGGGCGCTTGTCCAGTGGCGGCTTGGGCAGCGATTTCCACTGCGCGATGGTGCGGGTCAGAATATTCTCGCCGGGCAACGTGATATCGGTCGCGACGCAGAGCAGGGTTTGCGGGCGGCAGTGCGCGAGCAAGGCATTGAACATCTTTTCGTTGCGGTACGGGGTTTCGATGAACAACTGGGTCTGTCCGAGTTTAATCGACTCGGCCTCCAGTTTGGCGAGCGCCTTGCCTCTATCGGCTTCCGCGATCGGCAGATAGCCATGGAAGGCGAAGCGCTGGCCATTCAGGCCGGAGGCCATCAGCGCCAGCAGGATAGAGGAGGGGCCGACCAGCGGCACGACGCGGATGCCTTTGCGGTGCGCCAGATTGACCAGCTCCGCGCCCGGGTCGGCGATGCCCGGGCAGCCAGCCTCGGAAATGATGCCGACATCGTGCCCTGCCAATAACGGGGATAACAGTTCGGATAGTTCGTTGGCGGCGGTGTGTTCGTTGAGCGAGGCGAAGTGCAGCGACTGGATGGCCTGTTCAGGTTTCAGTGCCGAAAGAAACTGGCGCGCAGTCTTCGGTTGCTCCACCACGAAATGAGTTAATTTGCGCGCCACGGCGATCACATGTTGCGGCAATACCTGTTCGGCAGGGGTGTCGCCCAGCGTGCAGGGAATCAGGTAGAGCATACCGGTGTTCATGTTCAGAACAGGCGCACGTTTTCGCGGCGCAGCATCTGGACCAATAAAATCAGCGGCAGGCCGATCAGCGCGTTAGGGTCATCGCCGGTCATTTTGCTGATCAGCGCGATGCCCAGCCCTTCTGTCTTGGCGCTGCCGGCACAGTGATAGGGTTGCTCCTTGCGCAAATATCCCTCGATTTCGATATCGCTCAGGTTGTGCAGGGTGACGTGGTTTTCCGCGACTTCGGTTTGCAACTGGCCAGTCCTGCTGTTCAGCAGGGTCAGCGCGGTATAGAAGCAAGTGGTCTGGCCGCGCATTGCGCGCAATTGCTTAACCGCATTGTCGTGGGTATGCGGTTTGCCCAGCTGCTGTCCTTCCAGCAGCGCGACCTGATCCGAGCCTATGATCAGCGCATCGGGGTAGTGGCTGACCACAGCCTGCGCTTTTTCCTGTGCGAGGCGAACCGAGGTATCGCGCGCAGACTCATGTGCTAACGGCGTTTCATCCACATTTGGTACGGCGATCTCAAAAGGAATTTGCAGGCGTTTGAGAAGTTCGCTGCGATAAATTGAGCTGGAGGCTAGCACGAGCAACTGAGAATTCAATGATATTCCTTAGGATTTTTGCCATGACTATTGCCATGACTTTTGACAGGGGGCGGCGAAAAATATATCATGCGCGCCTCATGTATGCACGGCCTTTCATCGATAGCTTGGATTTTGCCAGAAATGGACAGCAACTTAGCGGTGAAGTGCCAGTTGTAGAACTGCCGCGCTTGCTGGATGAACTGGAGAATTTGTCAGGAATCCTGCGTTATGTTGTGCGAGGCGGTGTAGATAAACAAGGCATACCCTGGATCGAGATCAGCGTGGATGGTCATTGCCAGTTGCGTTGCCAACGTTGCATGAATAGCCTGGATTTTCCGCTGCAGCTCGATACGCGCTTATTGCTGCGCGATCAGGCTGGTTTGGACGAGTTGGACGATAACGGCGCCGGCGGTGATGAGGAAGAGTTTGATAGCATTTTGGCGGACCCACACTTGAATGTGCTGGATTTGCTGGAGGAAGAGATTTTGTTAAGCCTGCCGATTGCGTCCAAACATGAATTGGGCGCTTGTCAGGTGGCAGATAGCGAAAATGCAGCAGAAGAAAAGAGCCCTTTTGCGGTTTTGGCGAAATTGAAGCGTAGTTAATTTTAGGAGCAGTTACCATGGCAGTTCAGCAGAATAAAAAATCCCCATCCAAGCGTGGCATGCACCGCGCCCACGATTTTTTGACCAACCCGGCGCTGGCAGTTGAGCCAACCACAGGCGAGACTCACTTGCGCCATCACATCAGCCCAACCGGCTTTTATCGCGGCAAGAAGGTAGTCAAGACCAAGGGCGACTAAGCCTTCAAGTAGCGCAGCCGACCTGTACGGTCGGCTGCGTTTTCTTTTCTGTTAGCCTTGCCAAGGATCGCTTAGTGGATGTCACATTAGCCATAGATGCGATGGGAGGCGACCACGGCAC
>JACPYR010000072.1 GCA_016195965.1 Nitrosomonadales bacterium
ATCTGAGCCAGGCCCTCGCGGTCGCGCAGGTCGATGAAGATCACCCCGCCGTGGTCGCGGCGGCGGTGCGCCCAGCCGCAGATGCTCACGGTCTGGTCGAGTTGGTCGGTATTCAGTAGTCCGCAATAATGAGTTCGCATGATTCAGTTTCTTAAAAATATTAAAGGCAATTTATGGTATGAGCGGGTTAGGCGTATAGGTCGGATGCTTCCCGGTTTCCGATGTGTCCGCAGCCACGCCCATCGATACGATGGAGCGCAAGGCCGTATCCACTGTCATGTCCAGCTCTATCGTGTCGGCACGGCGCACGAAAAAATAAAAACCGTTCACCGGGCTGGGCGTGGTGGGGATGAACACCGCGACATATTCCTCGTCGAATTTGCCGATCACCTCGCCGGGCACGCTGGTCTGAAACGCCAGCGACCAGGCCTGGGGATGGGGATAGCGCACCAGCAACACCTTGCGAAAAGAATTGCCGCTACCCGACAGCAGGGTGTCGCTGACCTGCTTTACGCCCTTGTAGATGCTGTTCACGAAGGGGATGTGCTGCAACGTGGCTTCCCACAGATGCAGCAACTGCTGGCCCAGCACATTGCGCACCAGTACGCCGGTCAACCCCACGATCAGCAGTGTCAGGATGATGCCCCAGCCAGGGATATGGATACCCAATAGCCTGTCGGGATGCCAGGTCTCCGGCAGCAGCAACAGGGTCTTGTCCATCGTGCCTATCGTCAGGTTCAGCACCCACAAGGTGATGCCAAATGGAACCCAGACCAGCAGGCCGGTAATGAAGTATTTTTTCATCGATCAGGCGCTGGCCATCGGGCAGGAACCCGCGCTGGCGCAGGGTGCGCAGGTAGGCTCGGCATTGGCGTCGGACTTCGACTGGGGGCCGTTCTTGAAGTCGGTCACGTAATAGCCGTTGCCTTTCAACTGAAAACCGGCAGCAGTCAATTGTTTGGTCAATGTCTCCTTGCCGCACTCGGGGCAGGTGCTGAGCGGGGCATCGCTCATTTTTTGCATCACGTCTTTTTGCAAGCCGCAGCTGGAACAGCCGTAAGCGTAAATAGGCATGGCATTCTCCTATCGGGTTATTTTCAAAGGCGCGCATTATACCCGAGGCCCCCCCGAAAACCTACTGCGCGACTCGATTGCGGCACAGCCCGGGGCAATATCCGGGAATAGTTGAATCCCCGCCGATATCATGGGAAAATGCCCTCAGCTTAAACCTCTTAACCCATGGTCTCGTCTGATGCCGTCATTAAAATTTAAACAGCCAGTTTTGTTTTTGTCTTTTATGTTGTTCAGCGCCGGCGCCGCAGCGATAGATGACACGGGTGGTTACCAGCACAGCACACAGGCAACGCAGTCTTGCGAGGCGTGCCACGAAAAAAACCGCGTGGCGGCTTTTAATGACGGCAAAGCCAATGACTGCGGAGAATGCCATTCTAGCGGCGACAGCGAATCCGTCGTGCAGGTCGAGGAAAAGAAATTCATTGATCCTTATGCGAACAAGCTGAAAATCGAGCCGCCAGCCGGAGCCACGGCAGGCATGAGCCAGCCGATGTATTACAACGAGACACGCATCGGCAAGGAACCCCATAAGATGGCGTTGATCCCCGCCGGGAAATATATCCGTGGCACGAATAACCGCCTGCCAGACGAAGGCCCGCAATATACCGCCGAGACCAATGCGTTCTGGATAGACATATACGAAGTCACCAATCTGCAATACAAACAGTTCATCGACGCAACCGGACGCAAGTCGCCCTCGCATTTCCGCAACCGCACCTACCCGGAAGGCAAGGTGGATCATCCGGTGGTATTCGTCTCCTGGTTTGATGCCCATGACTATTGCCAGTGGGCCGGCAAGCGTTTGCCGACCGACATCGAGTGGGAGAAGGCGGCGCGCGGAACGGCAGACGACCGGGATTTTCCGTGGGGCGATACTTTCGACGTGACCCGGGTCAATTCGCCGGTGCGCTGGAAATCGCTCAACATGGAAGGCGACACGATGCCGGTCGGTTCCCTGGAGGGGGGCAAGAGTCCCTATGGCCTGTATGACATGTCAGGCAATGTCTGGGAATGGACCGATTCCTGGTATACCCAGTACCCCGGCAACACTTGGCCGAGCGAGAACTATGGCGAAATGTACAAGGTGTTAAAAGGCGGCTCGTGGTGGGATTGCTCCTATTACCAGTGCGGGGTTTCCGCGCCGGTGTTCAACCGCAGCTATTTCAAACAGAGTGTGAAAAATTCCAGTTTCGGTTTCCGGTGTGCTAAAGATGCTAAAGAAAATGATAATAAATAAATATTGGGTAGGCGGTATTTTTTGCTGTGTGTTGGCCGGTTGCGCGACTCATGCTCCACAAGGCTTGGCGGAAGAGAAATCACAGAGTGAAGGCGCCGCGTTGCCTGTGGACGATGGCATGGTGCTGATCCCGGCGGGCGAGTTCACGATGGGCAGCGACAAGGAGCAAAATGCGGCGATGTGGCGCGAAGCCAATGCGCTTAATCCTTACGGCTTCAGGGATAAGCTGTATGTCGATGAGCACCCGGCGCATAAGGTTAACCTGCCTGCTTACTATATCGATAAATATGAAGTGACCAATGCCGATTATCGCGAATTCGTGATTTCTTCCCAGCATAGCGTGCCGCGCACCTGGCAAAGCAACGGTTATGCGTTTGACAAGGATTCATTGGCCACGCTGCCGCCGGATCATTTGCGCCAGATCGCAAGCGACATGTTCAAGCTGGACATGGATGTGTCCAACATGAGCCAGGAGGCGCTGATTGCAGAGCTGGACAAAATTCAACAGCAGCGGGACAAGTTGCCGGTCACGTCCGTGACCTGGCCCGATGCGGATG
>JACPYR010000074.1 GCA_016195965.1 Nitrosomonadales bacterium
CGTTCGCCGACAAGAACGTCGGAGTCGGCAAGGCAGTGACCGTCACCGGCTACACCATCACAGGTGTGGATGCAGCTAACTACGTGCTGGTACAACCAGCCGGTCTGACCGCGACCATCACCGCCGCGAGCCTAGCCGTGACCGGCGTGACAGCAGCGAACAAAATTTATGACGGCGGGATAACCACCACCTTGGGCGGCATTGCCGTGATCGCCCCATTGACGGGTGATACCGTCGCTCTGGGCGGTGTCGGAGTTGGTACGTTCGCGGACAAAAACGCGGCAACTGGTAAAGTAGTGAACGTCAGCGGTTACACGATTACCGGTGTGGATGCCGGCAACTACACACTGGTGCAACCAGCCGGTCTGACAGCGACCATCAACCCCTACGTCGTTAGCCTGACCGGCACACGCGTCTATGACGGCAGCACCAGCATTGCTCCGGTGGCGGCTCCACCGACTAGTCCGTCGGCTACCACGTTCACCTTTAACCCGTTGGTTGGCGCTGAAACCCTTACCGTCACTGGAACGGGCAGCGTGCTGAGCGCGAACGCCAGCGCGACGGCACAGGCGCTGACGCTGGGCACCTTGGCATTGGGCAACGGAACTGGCTTGGCGAGCAACTACACTTTGACTGGCGGTACTCATACTGCGAAGATCAACCCGCGCCCGGCGAATCTGACCGGCACGCGCGCCTATGACGGCACGATGAACGTGGCCTCGACGATCTTCACATTTGGCAACTTGGTCGGAACAGAAACGCTGACGTTGAGCGGTACGGGAACGATATCCAGTCCCAATGCAAGCGCAACCCCATACCCAGTGACACTCGGAACGTTGGCGTTGGGCAACGGTACTGGTTTGGCCAGCAACTATACCTTTGCAGGTGGTTCACAGACTGCGCTGATTACCGCAGCTTCGGTGGCTTTGGTGGTTACGGCCAGCAATGCCAGCAAGACTTATGGCAGCACCTTGACGCTAGGCGCCATTGCTGCTCCGACTACCGCGTGGACGGCTACCGGATTGATCGGCACCGATACTATCGGCAGTGTAACCCTGGCGAGTACAGGGGCTGTCAGCACGGCTAATGTAGGTTCTTATCCTATTGCCACCAGCAACGCAGTCTTCAGCAGCGGGTCAGCCAGCAACTACACGATCAATTACTCGTCCCTAGGCACGTTGACAGTGAACCCCTATGCGGTCAGCCTGACAGGGACACGTGCCTACGATGGAACGACGAACGCAGTCGCCAGCATCTTTACCTTAGGTACACTGGCAAACAATGAAACCCTGACGCTCAGCGGTGTAGGCACTGTAGCTAGTAAGGATGCCGGTGCTGGCAAGGCGGTGACGCTGGGCACGCTAGCATTGGGCAACGGTACCGGTTTGGCCAGCAACTATACGTTCATCGGTGGTTCACAGACATTGACGATCAATCCTGCCTTGCTGACCGCCGCGATCACCGGCACCCCGGCCAAAGTTTATGACGGGACGACTGCGGCTACGCTGGCCTCGACCAACTACGCGCTGACCGGGTTTGTGGGTACCGAAGGCGCGACGGTCAACCAGACCGTGGGCGCGTACAACACCAAGGACGTTACCACCGCGACCACGGTGAGCGCGACCTTGGCTGCGGCGAACTACACGGCGACCGGCACTACCTTGCTGAGCAACTACACCTTACCGACCACGGCGAGCGGCGCGGGCAAGATCAACGTCCGTCCGGTCAATCTGACCGGTGTGCGCGCCTATGACGGTACGGTGAATGTGGCATCGACGATCTTCACATTGGGTAACCTGGTTGGCGCCGAAACGCTGACGCTGACCGGAGCAGGCAGCGTCGCGAGCGCGAACGCCAGCGCGACACCCTACGCAGTCACACTGGGTACTTTGGCGCTGGGCAATGGCACGACCGGCACAGCCAGCAACTACACCTTCATCGGTGGCACACAAGTCGCAACGATCAATCCTGCGCTGCTGACGGCCGCGATCATAGGCACGCCGCCCCGCGCGTATAACGGCTTGACTGCGGCAACGCTGGCCTCGACCAACTACAGCCTGACAGGCTTTATAGGAACCGACGGTGCGACGGTCAACCAGACCGTGGGTGCGTACAACAGCAAAGACGTGGCGGCTGCGACGACGGTTACTGCGACCTTGGCTGCGGCGAACTATACGGCTACGGGAACTACCTTGCTGAGCAACTACACCCTGCCGACCACGGCTAGCGGAGCGGGCAAGATCAATCCCTATGTGATAACCAGCCTGAGCGGCACGCGCGCCTATGACGGCAGCACCAGTATCGCGCCGGTGGCGGCAGCACCCACCACCCCGACGGCGACCAGCTTCACGTTCAGCCCACTGGTCGGCACCGAGACACTGACGCTGACCGGCACGGGCAGCGTGCTGAGCGCGAACGCCAGCGCGACGGCGCAGGCGCTGACGCTGGGCACCTTGGCGCTGGCCAACGGACTCAATGGCGGATTGGCAGCCAACTACACGTTGACTGGCGGTGCTGCACCGACCGTGACGATCACCCCGGCATTATTGAACGCAGCGATCATAGGCACCCCGACCCGGGTGTATAACGGCTTGACTGCGGCGACCTTGGCCTCGACCAACTACGCGCTGACCGGCTTCATCGGCACCGAAGGTGCGACCGTCAACCAGACCGTGGGCGCGTATAACAGCAAAGATGTCGTGACCGCGACCACAGTTAGCGCGACCTTGGCGGCAGCCAACTTTACCGCGAACACCGGCACCTTGCTGAGCAACTATATCTTGCCTACGACTGCTAGTGGAGCTGGCGCCATTACACCCGCTCCGTTGACCGCAGCAATCTCCGGCATTCCGACCAAGGTCTATAACGGCACGACAGCGGCGACGCTGGCTTCGACTAACTACGCGATAACCGGCTTTGTGACCGGCGAGGGCGCAGCGGTTAACCAGACCGCCGGTACTTACTACACCAGCACTGCACTGACTACTACAGCCAAGGACGTCACTACTGCGACGACCGTGAGCGCGACATTGACAGCGGCGAATTACACCGCGAACTTGGGTACCTTGTTGAGCAACTACACCTTGCCGACGAGTGCGAGCGGCGCGGGTACGATCACTCCCGCGCTGTTGACCGCAGCGATCATCGGCGCCCCGACCCGTGTATATAACGGCTTGACTGCGGCGACGCTGGCCTCGACCAACTACGCGATAACAGGATTTGTGACGGGTGAAGGCGCGGCCGTTAACCAGACCGTGGGCGCATACAACAGCAAGGATGTGGTCACTGCGACCACGGTCAATGCGACGTTGGCTGCTACGAACTACACCGCGAACACCGGCACCTTGCTGAGCAACTATATCTTGCCGACGACAGCTAGCGGTGCGGGCACGATTACCCCTGCGCCGTTGACCGCCGCGATCACCGGCACGCCGACCCGTGTATATAACGGCTTGACTGCGGCGACGCTGGCTTCGACCAACTACGCGATAACCGGCTTTGTGACAGGCGAAGGCGCGACCGTCAACCAGACCGTGGGCGCATACAACAGCAAGGATGTGGTGACCGCGACCACCGTCAGCGCGAACCTGGCCGCAGCGAACTACACCGCGAACTTGGGCACCTTGTTGAGCAACTATATCTTGCCGCTCACGGCCAGCGGCGCGGGCAAGATCAATCCGTATGTGATCGCTACGATGACCGGCACACGCCAATACGACGGCACCACCAGCATGGCGCAAGTCGCAGCGCCACCCGCAATTCCGTCGGCAACCGCCTTCACCTTCAGCCCGTTGGTCAACACAGAAACTCTGACCCTTGCCGGCGCAGGCAGCGTGGCGAGCGCAAACGTCGGGACGTATACTTTGACGTTGGGTACGCTGGCGTTGGGCAACGGCCTGAACGGCGGCCTGGCCAGCAACTATACCCTGACGGGCGGAACTCAAACCGGAGTGATTACTCCCGCGATCATCAACCTGAACGGTGTGCGCACCTATGATGCAACTACGGCACTGGCCGCCGGCGCATTCCATGGTTTCGGTCTTGCTGCGGGTAATCTTGCCACCGGTATCAATGGCGAAACTCTGATCCTTACCGGCAGCGGTTCTGTAACCTCCAAAAATGTAGGCACCAGCTCGGTGGCTTCGGGGACGATGTCGCTGGGCACGCTGGCTTTGAGCAGCGGTACCGGTTCAGCTACCAACTACACCTTGGTTGGTGGTGTCCATACCGCCAATATTCTTGCCGCACCTCTGCTGATCAGCGGTGTGACCGCGATGAACAAGGTGTATGACGGGACTACCGCAGCAAGCCTGACTGGCACAGCGGCGCTGTCCAATCCTTTTGCCGGGGATGTGGTCAGCCTGGGAGGTGTTGGTGTCGGCACGTTTAACAGCAAAAACGCCGCAAACGGTGTCGTTGTCAATGTCGCCGGTTACACCATCAGCGGTACGGATGCCGGCAATTACGCATTGGTGCAGCCGCAAGGCATAACAGCCAACATTGCGCAAAGACCGATCACCTGGACCGGCACGCCGGCGGCGGCGAACCGTACATATGACGGCACGACAACGACAGCGATAACCGGCGTGACTTTCGATACACCCACTGCAACATCAGGTTTGGTGGCTGGCGATTTCGCCTATATGGCAGGCGTTTTGACGACACCCGATGCTGGCATAGCCAAATATGTATCCGTGGCGTTTGCGGGGAAAGATGCAAACAACTACAGTATCGCGCTGCCTACAGGTTTCTTGACAGCGAACATTTCGCCGGCAAGTTTGACGTTGAGCGCCGTTGTCAACAACACCAGCAAGATTTATGGCAGCACGCTAAACCTCGGCAGCACCACATCGTTCACTGCCACTGGTCTGGTGGGTAGCGACAAAATTGCTGGGGTGAATCTGGTCAGTACGGGCGCGGTTGCCTCGGCTAACGTAGGTAATTACGCTATTCTCGCCACCGATCCGGTGTTCAGCTGGGGAAATGCCAGCAACTATATTATTTCCAGCGCTAGCACCACCGGCACTCTGACGGTCAACCCATATACCATCGCCAGTATGACTGCGAATCGTGTTTATGACGCCACGACAGCCATGAATGGCAGCGCGTTTGGCGCGGTTGCCGGCATCAATGGCGAGACTCTTACGCTGAGCGGTAGTGGCTCGGTGCTTTCCAAGAACGTTGGCACCGGCAAGGTCGTGACGCTGGGCACACTCGTGCTAGCCAATGGCAGCGGGCTGGCCAGCAACTATATCCTAGGCACCACGGGCGCTTATACGGCCAACATCACTCCCGCTAATCTTGCGGTCACCGGGGTGGCAGCCGCAAACAAAGTGTATGACGCAACCACGGCAGTTACCTTGAGTGGTGCCGGGTCAATCACACCGTTCGGGACCGATGTAGTCACGCTGAGCGGTACGGCCAGCGGTGCGTTCGCCGACAAAAATGCGGGCAACGGCAAGGCGGTGCTAGTGACTGGCTTTAGCATCAGCGGCACCGATGCGGCCAATTACTCCTTGGTGCAACCACTGGTCTCGGCCAATATTGCCCAAAAAGCTATAAGCTGGTCGGGTACCCCGTTGGCGACGAATCGTGAATATGACGCTACCCTGACAACCAATATCAGCGGTGCTTCCTTGTCGGGCGTGCTCGCTGGTGATACCGCAGGTTTAGGCGGTTTAATGGCTGATCCCAACGTCGGCTTGGCCAAGCCGGTATCACTCGTCGTGACCGGTCCGGATGGCAGAAACTACAGCATCACTCAACCCGTGCCAGGCATGACTGTCAATATCGCACCGCGTAACCTGGCAGTGACGGCGGATAATAAATACATGATGTTCGGTAGTACAATACCTTCGCTTACCTACTCGTTGGGCGGCTCTGGGCTGGCTGGGTCGGATATGCTGTCATCGGTATTTACCGGGTCATTGTATGTGAATGTAACGGGAGTGCTGTCGGGTAGCACCACGCCAATCACGCAAGGATCACTGGTCCTGACGATAGGTGCTGGCGGTAACTATGTCATCGGTACGTTTAATAACGGCACGATGACGGTACAGTGATGATGGTCAGTAGCTTGAACAATATTTTATCCCGGTTATAAATATTTCCTTTTTCAGCCGTTGCCACGGTACTGAAAATAATGCAGTGCTAGAAAAATAATAGAGTGCTAGAAAAAATCAGATTCGTCATAGCAGTCTCATCTATCCTGCTATGTCTTCCTTCCATGGCGGCGGTACCGGCTACCCCTGATTCGGGACAGCTGATTCGCGAACTTCGCCAGCGGCTTGATTTGAATAAACCGGAGAAAATAGCACCTCCACCGTCTATTCAAAGTGAGCCGCTTCCCGCTGAAGATCACCCTCGCCCAGAAGAAGCAGCTCCTCCCCAGGGGGCTGCACCTCCCCAGGGGACTGCTCCCCAGAGTGAAGCTGCTCCACCGCAAGGTGAAAGTCCACCAGTTTCAAATATGGATGAAGCACGCGTTCTGGTAAAGGCAGTTCATGTGGCAGGGATTACCGTGTTTTCTGCGGCTGAACTGGAGTCGCAGGTGTCCTATCTGGTCGGCGGCGAACATACGCTGGACGAGCTCAATGAAGGGGTAGTGCGCATTTCAACCTTTTATCATGAGCACGGCTATGTGGTGGCGCGAGCTTATCTTCCCCCGCAGGAAATCAAGAATGGCGAAGTCGTGATCAATGTGCTGGAAGGTTATATCGGCAAAAAGATTGTTTATAACCAATCGAGGCTATCTGATCAGAGCATCAACCTTTTTTTAGGTAATGTGCAAAGTGGCGACGTATTGCATGCTGCCCCTGTGGATCGGCAACTATTTATATTGAATGAAGTCCCCGGGGTGGGCGCTGCGCGCGCGGTACTGCAACCCGGCGCCAGTGTTGGAACTGCAGATATCGTTTTTGACCTGACAGCGTCCGTTCCTTATATTGCAAACATCGAAGCGGATAATTACGGAAATTACTATACCGGGCAATACCGAATGGGGGCAGAATTAGTTCTCAACAGCCCATTCGATTTTGGTGATCAGCTCACCTTGCGCAGCATGGTGAGCAACCAGAAATTATCCTACGGTTACATCGCTTACCAAGTTCCGGTGGGCGGCAGGGGCTTGCGGCTGGGGGCGGCCTATTTTGATACCCGCTATCGCCTGGGAGAAGAGTTGGTAGTCTTGCAGGCGCATGGCTCAGCCAGCAGCAGCAGCCTGTTTGCGGTTTATCCGTTTGCCCGTAGTTCTGTGCGCAGCATTTCGGGTATCGTGATATTGGAAAGCAAGAAGCTGGTTGATAACGTTGACTTGACCTCAATCATAACGGACAAGCGGGTGCAGTCGGTCAATTTCGGCTTGAATGGCCGGTACCAGGACGCGCGGGGCGATTCAGGCGTTACTTTGTTTGACCTTTCGCTAATCAGGGGGCGGCTGGGTCTGGATGATCTTTCTCTGGCGTTTGACGGGGCCGACAGTCACGGGACATTCACGCGCTTGACCTACCATATCAATCGTCTGAAAAAACTGAATGATGCCGAGGTGCTGTCGCTGGCGTTGTCAGGTCAGCGCGCCAGCAAAAATCTTAACTCTTCGGAGCAGTTTTCACTGGGCGGTGTTAATGCTGTGAGAGCGTATCCGCAAGGTGAGGGAAGCGGAGATCAAGGTTGGGTTGCGAACTTTGAGTTGCGCCATAACGTTGCGCCAACGGTGTCAGGTGTATTGTTTTACGACACAGGCACTGTGGATATTAGCCGATTTCAATATACAACTGGCGCAAATACCCGCCACCTTTCAGGTGTAGGCTTGGGTGTGAATGCGAGCATGGGCGAGGGGCAGATCAAAACTTATCTGGCTTTTCGCACCAGCGATAGCCTGCCAACCGCAGAACCCATCACATTGAGCCGCAATCCGCGGTTGTGGTTGCAGGCAAGCTGGCTATTCTGAGTTATTTAGGCCGCCGAAAAATGCCGTATTGTTTCACGCCCAACATAAATGAAACCTGATTGACAGTCAGGCAGAATTTTGCCAGAGTGCCGCAATGTGTTATTCCTCCAAAAAAATCGTTGCGGTATTTTTAGCCATTTGGTTGCCGCTGTTCAGCGGTAACGCATTGGCCGCTTCTGTTGCCATGCAGACCCAGAACGGGGATTGCCACGCCATGGCTGTACCGGCAAGCGTGCAGCACCCGCATCATGCAACTATCCATCAGCATACCCACGATACCCAGCTTGCCATGATCCAGGATCATGCTGCTGGGGCGCAGGACCAACAAGATTCTTCCCAGCACAATTGCGGCGTTTGCCATCAGGCTTACTGCGGGTATATGGCCGCTATAGCTATTGCGATCGCAGAAATTCAACCCATGGCCAATTCGTTTGAATTGTCTTTGCCACAGTTCCAATCAATCACCTTATCTTCCCTCGACCCACCGCCGATCGTTCGCGCCTGACACGGGGCGAGTCCGTCTGTTGATTTCATAATCTGATCCTCGTCCCGCACCTTTCGGTGGCCGCTTGGTGTAACTCCTGACCACTCGTCCAGGCTGTCCAAACAAGGCAGCCAGATCGCTGCTTATGTGGCTGCCTGATTGCATTGCAACTTCAACAGGATGCGGAACATGAAACTATTGCTGTCGACTTACCTGATGCTGCATGCGCTCTGGCTTATTACGGCCAGCGCCGCAGATAACCCATTGCTGGGCAGCAACCTCAGCGGATTGCTGGACTACGCACGCGAGCACAATCCGGAGTTCGCGGCAATGCGCTATGAAGAGGAAGCTGCCCGTCAGCGGGTGCAGCCTTCTTCGGCCTTGCCAGACCCGGTGTTGCGTACCGAGTTGATGGACATTACCAATCGCGATATGGACAAGAGCCCCAGCCTGTTTCCATCGCAAGTGGGCAGCACGCGCTACACCCTGATGCAAAGTTTGCCGTGGTTGGGCAAGCGGGATTTGCAACGCGAAGCCGCAGAGGCAGGCGCCACTCAGGCGCAAGGAAGGACTGCGGCAACGTGGGCGGAATTGGCGGCGCAAATCAAAACGGCTTATGCGCAGTATTATTTTGTTGCGGGCAACCAAAAAATCACCCGCGATCAACTCGATCTGGTAGCGCAGATGGAGCAGATTGCCCAGGTGCGTTATGCCAACGGGCTTGCCGCACAACAAGATGCGATACGGGCGCAGGTTGAACAAACGACCATGAAAACCGAACTGGTCATGCTGGAGAATTCCAAAAAACAAATCGAGGCGCGGCTGAATGCCTTGTTGTCGCGCCATATGACCGAACCGCTTGCTGCCCCGCAAAGCTTGCGCGACATACCCGCGAGCGCCAATTTAAAAAATTATACGGCACTGGAAAATCGTATCCGGGAACACAACCCGGATTTGTTTGTAGACGAAGCGGGTGTCCGCGCCAGCGAAAAAAATCGCGATCTGGTTTATAAAAACCGCTATCCGGGTATTACGCTAGGTGTATCCCCGACCCAGTTTGGCACTGCGGTACGCGAGTGGGGCGTGATGGTCGAATTCAACATACCGGTGCAGCAAGAGGCGCGCCGTTCGCAGGAGCGTGAATCCGAGGCCATGCTGGCGGCAGCCAGAGCGCGCAAGGAAGCTACCGCCAACCGCATCTTGTCTGCGTTAACCGAGAGCCTGTCGGGAATCGAAACCGCTCAGCGTACCGAGCAACTGAGTGCGGGCGGTTTGCTGCCCCAGGCGAATGTCACTTTTGAATCCGCGTTGATCGGCTATCAGACCGGCAAGGTGGATTTTGCAACGCTGCTGGATGCGGCAAGGCAAATATTGAATGCCAAGCTGGAGGTACTCAAAGCCCAGGCAGACGCGCAGATGCGCCTGTCTGAAATCGAAAGACTGTTGGGAGAAGAGCTATGAAAAATATTGCCGTGATGGTAATCGGGGCGCTGATTCTGGCAGCCGTTGCAGGAACTGGTGGATATTGGTGGGCAAATCACAGGGCAGCAGCGCAGGGGACTGCAACCACTGTGCAAAAAGAATCGGCGCGCAAGATTTTGTATTACCGTAATGCAATGGGTTTGCCCGATACCTCGCTGGTACCTAAGAAAGATGCGATGGGGATGGATTATGTTTCAGTGTATGAAGGAGAAGACGATACGGGTAGTGCCACTTCGACAGGTTTATCTATCAGTATCGACAAGGTGCAAAAGCTGGGGGTGAAAACCGAACAGGCGGAGTTTCGGTCACTTGATAAGGTCGTGCGTGCCGTGGGCAGGGTGGAAGTTAATGAGCGGCAAATCCACAACATCGCTCCCAAGTTTGAAGGGTGGATAGAAAAGTTGCACGTGAAGACGACTGGGGAGCCGGTAAAAAAAGGACAGGCGCTGTTCGATGTGTATAGCCCGGAGCTGGTATCGGCCCAGCGTGAATATGCGGTTGCAACACAGGGTGTTGCGGCATTGAAGGATGCGGACGGCAATACCAGGGAGAGCATGCAGCAACTCGCCGAGGCCAGCCTGCAGCGCCTGAAGAACTGGGATATTTCCGAACAGCAGGTGCAAGACCTGGTCAAATCCGGAAAAATTAAGCGCAGCCTGACGTTTACTGCCTTTCATACACCGGAAAATGGCATCGTGCTGGAGAAGAAAGCCTTCGAGGGGATGCGCTTCATGCCTGGTGAAATACTCTATCAGATTGTCGACCTGTCCTCGGTGTGGATAGTGGCCGATGTGTTTGAACAGGATATTGCCTTGGTCAGGTCCGGCGCCAGGGCCAAGGTGAAAATCAATGCCTACCCCGGCAAGCTGTTCGACGCTGTCATCACTTATGTTTACCCGACCCTGAATCCGGCCACCCGCACTGTTGCGGTGCGTCTGGAGATGGCCAATCCGCAAGGGTTGCTCAAGCCCGCGATGTTCGCGCAGGTTGAAATGGCGATGGTCGGCAAAAGCAAGGTGCTGACCGTGCCGGTTTCTGCGGTGATAGATAGCGGCACGCGTTCTATTGTGCTGGTGCAATTGGCGCAAGGGCGCTTCGAGCCGCGCGAAGTCAAGCTGGGTTCGCGCAGCGACGATTATGTGGAAGTGCTGAATGGCGTTGCAGATGGAGAGCGGGTGGTAACTGCTGCCAACTTCCTGATCGACGCCGAGAGCAACCTCAAGGCGGCGCTTGGCGGCTTAGGGCACGCGCACGGCGGCACACAGGAGGCGCAAGGCGCTGCCCAGCCAGCCGCAGAACATCCGGGACATGGTGCAGAGGTGCAAGCCAAACCCGCTGCATCTGGGCGCGAGGGACGCTGACATGCTAAACACCATCATAGACTGGTCGGCGCGTAACCGTTTCCTGATAATTCTTGCGACGCTGTTCATTACACTGGGGGGTATTTACACGGTAGTCCAAACCCCGCTGGACGCGCTGCCGGATTTGTCCGACGTACAGGTGATCGTCTTCACCGAATACCCCGGTCAGGCGCCGCAAGTGGTGGAAGACCAGGTTACTTATCCGCTTACCACCTCGATGATTTCGGTGCCGAAGTCCAAGGTGGTGCGTGGCTTCTCGGTGTTTGGCGCGTCCTTCGTATATGTGATCTTCGAGGATGGCACCGACCTGTACTGGGCGCGTTCGCGGGTGCTGGAGTATCTTAACTTTGCTTCCGGAAAATTGCCGAAGGGCGTTACGCCGCAGATCGGCCCGGATGCAACCGGCGTCGGCTGGGTGTACCAGTATGCGGTGGTCGGCGTGAACAAGACGCTGGCCGAACTGCGCACCATCCAGGACTGGTTTTTGCGTTATCAGCTCACCAAGGCGCACGGGGTGGCCGAAGTAGCTTCGGTCGGCGGTTTCGTGCAGGTGTATCAAGTGACGGTGGATCCGGTGAAACTGCGCGCTTACGGCATCCCGCTGATGAAGGTCACGCAGGTGATACGCGATTCTAACCGCGATGTCGGCGGGCGCGTGGTTGAAATGGCCGAAACCGAATACATGGTGCGCGGAAGGGGCTATTTGCGCGGCGCAGCCGACCTGGAAAATCTGGTGGTGAAATCGGAGATGGGTACGCCGGTGCTGATCCGCGACATTGCGCGCGTCGAGCTAGGCCCGGACGAGCGGCGCGGCCTCACCGAGTTGAACGGCGAGGGTGAAGTGGTGTCCGGCATCGTGATGGCGCGCTTTGGACAGAACGCGCTGGAGGTGATCAGCAACGTCAAGGCCAAGATCGCCGAGATCGCCCCCGGCTTGCCGGAAGGCGTGACGATAAAAGCAGTCTATGACCGTTCTGACCTGATCAAGCGCGCCATCGCAAACCTCAAGGGCACGCTGCTTGAAGAAAGCATCATCGTCGCGCTGGTGTGTATCGTGTTCCTGATGCATGTGCGCAGCGCGCTGGTGGCCATCGTGATGCTGCCCATCGGTGTGCTGATAGCCTTCATCGCGATGCGCCTGCTCGGCATGAATTCCAACATCATGAGCCTGGGCGGGATCGCGATCGCCATCGGCGCGATGGTGGATGCGGCCATCGTGATGATAGAAAATGCGCACAAACATCTGGAGCGGGCGGAGCAAGATAGAACTCATCTTGAATTATCTGCCAACGTTAGAGCAAGCGCCATTCTCGCCGCCTGCAAGGAAGTCGGCCCGGCGCTGTTTTTCTCGCTGCTGATCATCACCGTGTCGTTCCTGCCGGTGTTCACGCTGGAAGCCCAGGAAGGGCGGCTGTTCTCGCCACTGGCCTACACCAAGACCTTCGCTATGGCCGGGGCGGCGCTGCTGTCCATCACGCTGGTGCCAGTATTGATGGGGCTGTTCATACGCGGCAAGCTGATGCCGGAACACCGGAATCCGCTGAACCGCTTCCTGATCTGGGCTTATCGCCCGCTTATCGCTACGGTGATGCGGCGCAAAAAAACCACAATTGCGGCAGCTCTGGCGTTGCTGGTCTTGACCCTCTATCCGGCAATGCGTTTGGGCAGTGAATTCATGCCGACCCTCAACGAAGGCACGCTGCTGTATATGCCTGCGTCCTTGCCTGCGATGTCCATTACCAAGGCGGCTGAGTTGTTGCAGACGCAAGACAAGATCATCAAGAGTTTCCCCGAAGTCGCATCTGTCTATGGCAAGGCGGGGCGCGCGCAGACGGCCACCGATCCTGCTCCGCCGGAGATGTTCGAGACCGTGATCAACCTCAAGCCACAAGAGGAATGGCGACCCGGCATGACCACCGACAAGCTGATCGCCGAGATGGATCAGGCCTTGCAAATACCGGGAGTCGCCAATTCGTGGACCATGCCGATCAAGGCGCGCCTCGACATGCTCGCTACCGGCATCCGTACGCCCATCGGCATCAAGGTGTTCGGCAAGGATCTTGAAGGGATAGAACGGGTGGCTAAGGACATCGAAACTGCGGTCAAAAATGTGCCAGGCACCACCAGCGCTTTTGCCGAGCGCATCACCGGTGGCCTCTACCTCGACATCGTGCCGGATCGCGCTGCGCTGGCGCGCTACGGCATGGCGATCGGCGACTTGCAGGATGTGATCTCCACCGCACTGGGCGGCGAGATGGTGACTACCACGGTGGAGGGGCGCGAACGGTTCGGCGTTATCGTGCGCTATCCGCGCGAGTTGCGCAGCGACCCGCAGCAGATCGCAAGAGAAGTGCTGATACCAAGTATGGATGGCGCGATGATCCCGCTCGGGCAACTCGCCAAGGTGGAGGTGGTCAGGGGCGCACCCGCGATCCGCACCGAGAATGCGCTGCTATCCGCCTATATTTTTGTTGATATACGCGACCGCGACATCGGTTCGTACGTGGCCGATGCGCGCCGTGCAGTATCAGAAAAAGTGAAATTTCCGCCAGGTTACTACGCGACATGGAGCGGGCAGTTCGAATATATGGAACGTGCCCAAGCCAAGATGAAAATTGTCGTGCCGATCACCTTGTTGATCATCTTCCTGCTGCTGTATCTCAACTTCATGCGCGTGACGGAAACCTTGATCGTGATGCTCTCGGTGCCGTTTGCCACAGTGGGCGGGATATGGCTGCTGTGGTCGTTGGGCTACAAC
>JACPYR010000073.1 GCA_016195965.1 Nitrosomonadales bacterium
ACTTTCAGCACATCATCGCTGACCTTGGTCAGGCGCTGGAAGCAGCCGAACGTGACGTAACCGTTCTTTTGCGCGGGCAAGGCAGCAACAGGCAGATTGGTCTCGGGCGGAGTGAAACACAAGCGCGTATCGGGCAGATACCATATGGTTTCGCTGAAATTGCCGCGCTGCGTTGCGGGCACGCCGGTTTCATCAGCCAGCAGATAGTCCATTTCCGCCAAGCCTGTCGTTGCGAAATAACCCAGCCAGCTCGCCTGCACCGGCGCCGGTTTCCAGGCAAAGACCGGCAGGCGGTTTTGTTCGGTATGCCCGGCAAGATCCAGCAGCACATGCACGCCATCGGCCTGGATCAGCCGCGCCGCATCGGCGTCGCTCAGGTTGAATAATGATTTCCATGCGGCAAAGCGCGGCCTGATCCGCGTCGTCAACGCATCGGTGGCGTTGTCGGTCTGGTAGGCAAACAGCTCGATGCGTGCCGGATCGAGCTGCGCCAGCAGGCTTTCCAGGAAGTAGCCGACCGGATGATTGTGCAGGTCGCCCGATACGATGCCCACGCGCAGCCGTTGTGGCTGCGCTGCGCAGCGCCAGCTGGAAAATCGTGCGGTCACCGTCCGGCTCACCCTGCGGCCATACTCCCGTGCTTCGGCAAGGCAGTCCGCAGCGGTATGGCCTGATGAACTGTTCAACATGCCCAGCAGGTTGCTGTGCACCACAGACCAGCCCGGTTCGAGCTGCAGCGCGCGGCGACAACTAGATATGGCCTCGTCGATCAGGCCGAGCTCCTGCAGCGTGGCGCCCAGATTGCTGTGGATCACGGCGACATTGGGGTTGAATTTCAGCGCGCTGCGATAGCTCAGCACGGCTTTTTCCAGTTGGCCCAGATCGCTCAGCACGTTGCCCAGGTTGTAATAGGCCTCGACGAAATCGGGAGCGACTCGCAACGCGTTGCGATAACAGGCCAGCGCGTTTTCCAGTTGGCCGCGTTCCTGCTGGACGACCCCCAGGCTGTTGTGCGCCTCGGCATCGTTGGGCGTAAGCCGCGCGGTATTCTGCAACGCCTGCAGCGCATCCTTGCCTTGCATTTGCAGCGCTGCGCCCAGCAGTTTCCACAGCATCGCGGTTTCCGGAAACACGCCCAGCAGCATGCGCGCCCGGCTTTCCACTTCCGCAAAGCGCTGCGCGTTATACAAGCCGATCAGCGCTTCCACCTCGCCCGCAGCAGGCTGGCCCTGCCGCAGCGGTTCATTTACTCCCTGATTCATGCTCACGGTTCCGTATCAATCAGCGCGCAGTGTTCCAGCATTTTTGGCTGCGGTCAATTTACGCGTTACCCGGTCAAACGAGTGTTAGCCCAACCTGGCGGATTTAGTTGTCCATTTTAAGTTACGGGACCTTTGCGGTAAGCTACGCGCTTTCGTCAACCGCACAACAGAACAACCATGGCCCAATATGTAATGTCGATGCTCCGCGTGAGCAAGATCGTCCCTCCCAAGCGTCAGATCATCAAGGACATCTCGCTGTCCTTCTTCCCCGGCGCCAAGATCGGCCTGCTCGGCCTGAACGGCTCGGGCAAGTCCACCGTGCTGAAAATCATGGCGGGAGTGGACAAGGAGTACGAGGGCGAGGTGCAGCACCTGCCCAACATCAAGATCGGTTACCTGGCGCAGGAGCCGCAGCTCAATCCAGAGCACACCGTCAGACAAGAGGTCGAGTCGGCGCTGGGCGAGGTGATGCAGGCACAGCAGAAACTCGACGAGGTGTATGCCGCCTACGCCGACGAGAACGCCGATTTCGACGCGCTCGCCGCCGAGCAGGCACGCCTGGAAAACATTATCGCCGCAGGCGGCGCAGACGCCTCGCACCAGATGGAGATTGCCGCCGACGCGCTGCGCCTGCCGGACTGGGATGCGATCATCAAGAACCTGTCCGGCGGCGAGAAGCGCCGCGTCGCGCTCTGCAAACTTCTGCTGGAAAAGCCCGACATGCTGCTGCTCGACGAGCCGACCAACCACCTCGATGCCGAGTCGGTGGACTGGCTGGAACAGTTCCTGGTCCGTTTCCCCGGCACCGTGGTGGCCGTGACCCACGACCGCTACTTCCTCGACAACGCCGCCGAGTGGATACTCGAACTCGATCGCGGCCACGGCATCCCGTGGAAGGGCAACTACTCCAGCTGGCTGGAGCAGAAGGGCGCGCGCCTCGAGCAGGAGAGCAAACAGATCGACGCTCACCAGAAGGCGATGAAGCAGGAGCTGGAATGGGTGCGGCAGAACCCCAAGGGACGCCAGGCGAAATCCAAGGCGCGTATCGCCCGCTTCGAGGAACTCAATTCGCAGGAACACCAGAAGCGCAACGAGACCCAGGAGATCTTCATCCCGGTGGGCGAGCGTCTGGGCAACGAGGTGATCGAGTTCGAGAACGTAAGCAAAGCCTACGGCGACCGCCTGCTGATCGACAACCTCAGCTTCAAGATTCCGCCCGGTGCAATCGTCGGCATCATAGGACCTAACGGTGCGGGTAAGTCCACGCTGTTCCGCATGATCACAGGCAAGGAAAAACCGGACAGCGGCACCGTGAAGATCGGATCGACCGTGAAGATCGCCCACGTCGATCAGGCGCGCGACTCGCTGGACAACGACAAGACCGTGTTCGACGCGATCTCCGGTGGCCACGAGATTCTGACCGTGGGCAAATACGAGACCCCGGCGCGCGCCTACATCGGCCGCTTCAACTTCAAAGGCGGCGACCAGGCCAAGATCGTCGGCCAGCTCTCAGGCGGCGAACGCGGCAGACTACATCTCGCGCAGACGCTGATCTCAGGCGGGAATGTGCTGCTGCTCGACGAACCCTCCAACGACCTAGACGTGGAAACCCTGCGCGCTCTGGAAGACGCGTTACTTGAGTTTGCCGGCTGCGTCGCCGTGATCTCCCACGACCGCTGGTTCCTCGACCGCATTGCGACCCATATCCTGGCGTGCGAAGGCGATTCCAAGTGGACGTTCTTTGACGGCAACTATCAGGAGTATGAGGCGGATAAACGTAAACGTCTTGGTGAGGAAGGTGCCAAACCAAAACGTATTCGTTACAAACCTATCAGCCGATAAAGATAGAATGGGCGGACAAGAAAGCGGTTGGGCGATAACCAGCCTGCGTGGTTGTTGGGGCTGTGACAACTTTTCACGCATCTTTTATGCGTTGAACATTGCCTACCTTTGGCATCAGCCCCTACAACCACGGCGTACCCCTTGCGGGTGAACTTGGCGAGCGTTGTATGCTCGCTTATAACCAGCCACTTAGTCATCGTTGTTGGATGGCTTAGTGGATTGGCTAGTTGTTTCACCAGTCGAATGGCTAGGTGTTTCATCAGAGGGGCTGGGGGAGAGGGTTGCCGGCTAACATATTGAGCTAGGATTAGAATGCCCTCATTCAAACGGAGAGTGACCATGCAAACATGCAAACCTGAAAAGAGAAAATACGCATTCAAGGCGGCGGTCCTTTCCACGCGCGGCTATCGCTTCAATCGCGACGAAGCAAACGCGCGGTAAGCAACATGCCAACCATCAGCCAGTTCTTCGGAATCATCATCCAGATGTTCTGGAATGAACACGCGCCGCCTCACTTCCACTGCAAGTACGGCGACCACGAAGCAATCGTCAACATTCGCACGCTGGAAGTGGCAGAAGGCAAGTTGCCAAGGCGAGCAATGAATCTCGTCCTCGATTGGGCAGAGCTGCATCAAGCGGAACTACTCGAAGACTGGGAACTCTGCGAAGCTAAACAACAACCCAAACCCATTGCGCCATTGGAGTAAAAATTATGTCTGCATACTGGAGAGTAACTGAGGTTCGTGTAGTTGACGACCACGCCGTGTGGGTTCGCTTCAAGGATGGCCTTGAGGGCGTAGTACGTTTCCTGCCGGGATTCTTTCGTGGCGTGTTCTCGCACTTGAGCGATCCGGCAAAATTCCGGCAAGTCACTGTGGTCGGTGGTGCGGTAACCTGGCCGGGCGAACTCGACCTTGCGCCGGATGCGATGCATGAAGAGATCAAGCAGCGCGGCGGTGAGTGGGTGGTGGATAGGTGAGAAAATCAATGGAGTCTGACCCCATTGATTCGTGCATTGATTCCGGGTGTGATACATTTTCCTACTTTAAATAATGGGCGGGGCCTGCCTGCTACCGAAGGCCGCCAACTGTTATTAAAAGGTCGGGATTGGTTTGGTACGAATTATGCTCCGATAAATGAAGGGTCGAAGGCTGAGATGCAGGTGGCAGCCGATTGTTCAGGCAGTGTGCACGGAATCTACGTTCAGGGCGGTTACGATTATTCTTATAGAAATAGTAAAAATTTCGCTGATGCTGCGACCCAAGGAGATATTCCGTTTAGGAAACTTGATGTATATGAAGTGCCGCAAGCGGCTGATGTCGTACTCTATACAGCGCATATGTCCATGTACTCTGAAAATAACCATGTTTTCAGTGCTCACAGGGAAGGAATGCCGTTCGGTGAATTCACGACGAGTTACTTTATTACGCCGAATTCAAAGCTGATAGGTTATTATCGTTATCAACTTCCGGTCTCATCTGGTCAGTGAGGTGCAATATGCTTATCTTTCTTCGTGCCCTAAAGGTTTTTGATGTTTTTCAGAATTTTAGAGTGATAGTTCGTTCGCTGTTGTTGAGGTGGCTGATGGTCGGTCTATTCTCCATAATCGCGTATGGTGTGAGCGCTTCCCCATGTGATGGCGTGGATCGTAGCCTAAGCAGTAAACGCAAATCTGTACTGGCACACAAAATCGCAACAGAATTAAACGTTTCAACTGTAGACGTACTTCAGTCCTTTAAGAGTCATGGTTGGAGTATTATTTATATTGATACTCATGAATCAGATGAGGCATTTCTTTTCTATCCAAGTGACCCACTGTCAAGCGGTTACATAACTTCATGGGGAGGTGTTGCGTCAATTTACGAAGAACAACAAATCAAAGAATGGATTCTGAAGAACGCCCCGAAGATTCCTTTAAAACTAGCTAACTGCTTTGCATGGCATGTCACTCATGATCGCGATATGTAATCAATAGGGTCAGACTCACTGCTGTCCCACAGATTTTCATATCAAACATAGTTACTGCTCTGCGAGAGGATTTCGCTCTGGCGGATCTCCGCGTAACAACCGAAGTAAATCTCGGCGCATAAACAAATTCAGTTGCAGCAAGCGCAGCAT
>JACPYR010000075.1 GCA_016195965.1 Nitrosomonadales bacterium
GCAAGCCTTCTACGTCATTTCCCAGCAACCATTGGGAGCTGCTGTTGGCCAGCGCAACGGCGAGTGATGTGGTGGTATCCACGGTGTCGAGGTACAGCGCCTGGCGTTGCTGGTTATATAGCACATAGCTCGAGGTCAGTATCAGCAGCAGCGTTGCTCCCCCGAACCCGAACATCAATTGGCGGCGCAGGGAGCGTCGCAAGTATGCGCGTATCAGGTTAAACAGCCGACGGGCAATGGAGGCAGGGCTCATCGCTCAATTTCCCGCACGTTACGGGAAAAAGTTTCAAGGAAATTGCGGACTTTGGCATAGTCTGCATCGTTGGCAGCCTCGAATTTGGCGCCCGGCGCCAGGGAAAGCATCTGGCGGCCTGCTGCGTCGTTATGCAAATCCAGCAAGGTGGCGAAAAGCTTGTCCGCCAGTGCAGGGGCAAGGTCTTGGCGGGCCAGCCAGGCGTCATTAACGAGTGGCTCTGTTTGCCATTTAACCTCCAGTTGGCTGGCCTGTCCGGGATGGTTCAGGATGAATTTACGCCACGGCTTCGTTCCGACTCCTCCGGCTGACACATGGCCGGACCAGATTTCCCGCAACACGGTATCCGATGAGCCCAGGTAGACATTGCTTATGTCGCGGTTAACGTCGATGCCATGGGTGTGCAGGTAATATTGCGGCATGATGGCCGTCGCCAATTCAGTCGCGGCGGAATAAGCGACTTTCTTACCCTTGAGGTCGCCGACCGTATTTATCCCGCTGTCCTTGCGGGCCACGATCAGGCCGCGAAAACTCGCATCTTCGCCCATTGTGGCGAACACATGGTAATGATGCTTGAGCGCTAAAACTGTATCGTATGGGCTGGCAAAGGCGAGATCAAAATGGCCGGTATTGAGTTTTTCTAGGAACTCCTCGTGGTTGAGCGAAGTTTCCAGTTTGAAATGAGCTTCAGGGATGCGTGCATTGAGGGTATCCAGAATAGGGCCAAATACTGCCAATATGCACTGCGGGTTGTAGAACGGTGCGATGCCAACCACATACTCGCGCGTGCCCGCATCAGGCCGCTTGCCGAAGCTGGGCTGATAATCATGGTCATGCGCTTGTTTGCAGCCGGAAAGTTGCAGAGCGATTAAAAATGACAACAACCACTTCATGATTGTCCACGTTCTTTTAATAGTATAGCGGCACAAACTAGCACGGCTCCAGGCAGGCAACTTACCCTTAAGAATATAACTGTCGAGCATTCTGGCAGATTCAGCCGCTGGGTGGAGTGGTTTCTTGCATCAATCAGTTGCACGGGCAATTTGGCGAATAATCACCGAACCAACCATCTCATATAATGAACCGCAGTAAGAGTTTTGAGATGCCCTATAGTTCCTCTATCCATGGAATTTAATTTCTGCTTGATGGCTTAGATATTTTGCATGCCTTGGCGGTCAGTAGCTCCAGCGGCGGTTTGGCACCGATTTGTGCTAATCTTCGCGGATATTTTTCAGCCGAGCTAAATCATGAATGGTTATTTGAAACGCATCTTGAACGCCAGGGTGTATGACGTGGCGGTCGAGACGCCGCTGGAAGCGGCGCCCAATCTTTCCGCGCGCACCGGCAATACGATTTTGCTCAAGCGCGAGGACATGCAGCCGGTGTTTTCCTTCAAGCTGCGCGGGGCATACAACAAAATGGCGCAGCTCACGGCTGAGCAGCTCAAGCGCGGCGTGATCGCCGCATCGGCGGGCAATCATGCGCAGGGGGTGGCGTTGTCCGCGCAAAAGCTGGGCTGCAAGGCAGTGATCGTGATGCCCACCACCACGCCGCAAATCAAGATCCAGGCGGTGGCCGGGCGCGGGGCGAAAGTAGTGCTGCACGGCGATTCGTATTCCGACGCCTACCAGCATGCGCTGGAGCTGGAGCAGCAAAGCCAGATGACCTTCGTGCATCCCTACGACGACCCCGATGTGATCGCCGGGCAAGGCACCATCGCGATGGAAATCCTGCGCCAGCATACCCAGGCCATACACGCGATCTTTGTGCCGATCGGCGGCGGCGGGCTGATCGCCGGCGTGGCGGCCTACGTCAAGGAGTTGCGCCCGGAAATAAAAGTGATCGGCGTGCAGCCGGTCGATTCCGATGCGATGAAGCGTTCGGTGCAAGCCAAACGCCGCGTCACACTCGATCATGTCGGCCTGTTCGCCGATGGCGTAGCGGTGAAGCAGGTCGGCACGGAAACCTTCCGCCTGTGCCGCAAGCTGGTGGATGAGATCATCTTGGTGGACACCGACAGCGCATGTGCCGCGCTCAAGGATGTGTTCGAAGATACCCGGTCTATCCTGGAGCCGGCAGGCGCGCTGGCCATCGCGGGGGCCAAGCTGTATGCCGCGCGCGAAAACCTCAAGGGCGAGACGCTGGTCGCGATCGCCTCAGGCGCGAACATGAATTTCGACCGGCTGCGCTTCGTGGCGGAGCGCGCCGAGATCGGCGAGCAGCGCGAGTCCATTCTGGCCGTAAGTATCCCGGAAACGCCCGGCAGCTTCCGCAAGTTTTGCGCGCTGCTCGGCAAGCGCAACATCACCGAATTCAACTACCGCTACGCCGATTCCAGAGTCGCGCATGTGTTTGTCGGCATCCAGGTGCGCGACCAGCTGGAAACCGCAGATTTGGTAGATAAATTGCAGCGCAGCAAGCTTGCGACGCTGGACCTGAGCAACAACGAAATGGCCAAGCTGCACCTGCGCCACCTGGTCGGAGGCCATGCGCCCGAAGCCAAGGACGAGATCCTGTTCCGCTTCGAGTTTCCCGAGCGCCCCGGCGCGCTGATGAATTTTCTGAACAGCATGAACCACAGCTGGAATATCAGCCTGTTCCACTATCGCAACCACGGCGCGGATTATGGTCGCGTGCTGGTCGGCATGCAGGTGCCGCACCACGACAAGAAGGCGCTGAAGATATTCCTCGATACGCTAGGCTATCGTTACTGGGACGAGAGCGGTAACCCGGCGTACCGCTTGTTTCTGGGTTAGTGCAAAAAAGATCGGTTTGCCGACGCCGGCAAACCGATCAACTTCATGGCAATTTATGGAATGGGAATAACAAACTGAATGAACACCGAAACCCATAGTCAACTCGCCAGTTTTATCTGGAGCATCTGCAATCTGCTGCGTGGCCCTTACAAGCGTAACGAATATCGCAAGGTCATCCTGCCGCTCACCGTGCTGCGCCGTTTCGATTGCCTGCTCGCCCCGACCAAAGTGCAGGCGCTGGCGACTTTCAACGAATTCAAGAGCAAGCCTGAAAGCATCATCCGCAGCAAGATGAATGCGGCGACCGGCTATCCGTTCTACAACCTGTCCAAGCTGGAATTTGCTCCGTCGCAGCAAGATCGCAATTCACTTCTGGATGATCCGAGCAACCTGGCCCCCAATCTGAATAGCTACATCAATGGCTTTTCACCCAATGTGCGAGCTATCATGGAGCGCTTTGGCTTCGATCAGCAGATTGCCAAAATGGGGGATAAGAATCTGTTGTTCAAAGTCGTGCAGGAATTCACCAAGATTGACCTTTCGCCCGATCACATCGACAGCATGCAGATGGGCTATGTGTTCGAGGAACTGATCCGCATCGGTGCAGAGCAATCGAACGAAGAAGCCGGAGAGCATTTCACGCCGCGCGAAGTCATCAAGCTGATGGTCAACCTGCTGCTGTCGCCGGAACAGGATTTGCGCCGCAGCCATGTCGTCAAAACCATTTACGACCAAGCCTGCGGAACGGGCGGCATGCTATCGGTTGCCGAGCAATACATACTCAAGCTCAACAGCAAAGCCAATCCCTTGCTCTACGGACAGGACTGGAACGACGAAGCTTGGGCAGTTTGTCGCGCCGACATGCTCATCAAAGGCGAGGAGGCCGACAATATTGCGCAAGGCGACACCTTCACCAAGGACGCCTTTGCTCGCGATGAGCAGGGCCAGCGGCGCACCTTTGACTACATGCTGGCCAATCCGCCGTTTGGTGTGGAATGGAAGCAACAGCAGCGCTATATCGAACACGAGCGCGACACCCTCGGTTATCAGGGCCGTTTTGGCGCGGGCACGCCGCGCATCAACGATGGCGCCCTGCTTTTCCTCCAGCACATGATCGCCAAGATGCGAAGCCCGCAGGAAGGCGGCAGCCGCATCGGCATCGTGTTCAACGGCTCGCCCTTATTCACCGGCGATGCGGGCAGCGGCGAATCGGAAATCCGCCGCTGGATCGTCGAGAACGATTGGCTGGAGGCCGTCGTCGCATTACCCGAGCAGCTCTTTTACAATACCGGCATTTCGACTTACATCTGGGTGCTCACCAACCACAAAGAAAAACACCGCAAGAGCAAAGTTCAACTCATCGACGCCCGCAACCACTGGGTGCCGATGGAAAAAAGCCTGGGCAACAAACGCCGCCGCATCGGCGACCCGATGGATAAACCCAAAGACCCGGACTACATCGGCGACATCACCAGCCTGCACGGACAATTCCAGGAAAAGGGCAAAGATACCCGCTGGGTACTGTTCGACAAGGATGGCAAGGTCGTCACCCTGACCAACGCAGCGCCCACCAATGACGCACCCAAAGATCAAACCTGGAAGCAGCTCGTCGTCAGCAGAATCTTCGATAACGAAGACTTCGGCTACCACAAGATCACCGTCGAGCGCCCGCTACGCCTGAATTTCCACGCCACAGCGGAACGCATCGAGCGGCTGGAAATCGAAACCGCTTTCAGGAATCTCGCCAGCAGCGCGAAGAAGGACGAAGCCGCGCGCCTGATCGACATCGCCGCCGGCGAAAAGCGCCAGCAACAAATCCGCGAGCTGCTGGCCGAATTCAGCCAACATCACCCCGACATGATCAAAGACCGCAAAGTCTTTTTGTCTGCGCTCAAACCCATCGACCGCGAACTCGACGTGCGCCTGACTTCTACCGAGCTCAAGGCCGTGATCAACGCGCTGGGCGAGCGCGACGAAACCGCCGAAGTTTGCCGCGACCGGGAAGGTCTGCCCGAGCCAGACCCAGAGCTGCGCGACACCGAAAACGTGCCGCTCAAGGAAAGCATTCAGACCTACTTCGAACGCGAAGTGCTGCCCCATGTGCCGGACGCGTGGATCGATCACGGCAAGACCAAGGTTGGTTACGAGATACCGCTCAACCGTCACTTCTACCGCTACGAGCCGCCGCGCGAGCTGTCCGTAATTGAAAACGAAATCAAGGCGCTGGAGCAGGACATCATGCAACTGCTGGCCGAGGTGACCGCATGACCCTGTGCCACGGTCATACTTGTTCAAGTACGCGCATTGCGCATATACTTCGCGCCAACAACACCCCCCAAGCCTATCCGTCAGTTCATTGCCGTGACGCTCAAACTGGGGGGTTACTTTTTTCAGCAGATGCCATGACCAAGCATAAATTTGAGGTGATGCCATGAATCAGGAATTTTTGAAGCCGCGCTTGGACGGTGCTCGCTTTAGCGAGCACAGCATCCCGCTGGAATTGCTGAAAGACTTCGCGGCGCTGGAAGAAATGCTGATCGAGGTGGCCAAGTGGAAATTCCGGCAAGCGCACCCGGACAGCAAACGAATCCAGCGCAACTTCAGCAAAGGTCTGGAATTGCACTTGGCCGGCGTTGAGGAAGGAAGCGCCATCCCCGCCATTGTATTGATGTTCGCCGGACTTTTCCCCGCTGAGAATGCCGTCTATTTTGAACAGGCGCGGACGGAAATCGTCGAGGCAATCTCCTGTGCAGAGCAAGGTGTTGCCCCACGACTTCCCCCTTATTTGCTCAGTTACTTTGACCGATTTGGCCGTGGTCTGCGCGAGGGAGAGGCAATGGAGTTCAGCCAAAATGGCGGCACAGTCAGGCTCAATCCTGAAGTCCGCAAAAGCCTGATCCGATCCGCTCAAGTTGATGTATGGACCGAAGAGGTCGCGCTACGCGGCAAAATTTCCGAGGCCGATCAGGCGCGTCGCAGCTTTGAACTGGAGTTGCGCGACGGGACAAAATTGAAAGCTGTTTTAAACGATCAGCATCTGGGTGTCGTGCTGGACGCTTTTCGCGACTATCGTCAAGGCGCGCATGTACTCATTCAGGGCGTGGCGAAAAAAGACCGCCAGGATCACCTCAAGGAATTTGAAACGGTTGAACACGTCAGTCCGCTAGACCCGCTGGATGTGACGCTGCGTTTGGAAGAACTGGCGGCACTGAAAGATGGCTGGCTGGATGGCAAAGGCCAAGCACCGTCACCAGAAAGACTGCAACGATTGGCAGTTTTGTTTGATGCCCATTTTGATGCCGACTTGCCTTTGCCGCACCTCTACCCCACCCCTGAAGGCGGCGTACAGGCCGAATGGAGTCTGGGCGATTGGGAGGCTACACTGGAAATCAATCTGGAGACCCAGAGCAGCGAGTATCAGGCGTTGAACATTACTGATCGCCAAACTCAAGAGCACATTTTGGCACTGAGCACTGTTGAGGGATGGCAATCTTTAAATGAGGCGCTGAAAAACATAGGAGGAGTGCAAGCATGACACCCCAAACCTTGTTGCTGCGTCAAATTAATCCTTCTTTCATTCAAGCCGGACGAGTCACCTCCCAGGCATTCCGCCCCACACCCAAAGACGAAAACCTGTTGTCTGTATACGATGGCGACAAAATACAAGCGCAGGCCGCGTGGCAACACTACACCGCAACATTAGGCCTCCGCTCGGATGGCGTAATGGGAGTGAGCCTTGATGATTGCACCGCAGAGCAACTGACGGTCAACGCTGACGGCATACCGTTTCCAGAACATGTGTCGATCGATTTTTCCGCATTCAGCAAAAGCGAAGTGGAGAAGAAGGCAAAAATTCTGACACGAAAGGCGCAAGAACGTGGCTGGCTGTATCAGGCATAGCCGGAATAGCTCCGTGTGCATGCCTCATATGAATTGCAGGGATACGACGGCATGAAGTTCGCCGCATACAAGAGCTACAAGCCCAGCGGCTCAGACTGGCTGCCCCGTATACCGGCACACTGGAATTCAAACCGATTGAGACATTTGCTCAGTGAGCGCCTGCAATATGGTGCTAACGAATCTGCTGAACTTGATGATCCTGAGTTACCCCGTTACGTCAGAATCACCGATATAGATGAGCATGACTCGTTGCGTGATGAAACTTTTCGTTCACTACCCGAAGAAGTGGCAAAGCCATATCTTCTCGAAGATGGGGACGTACTATTTGCCAGAAGTGGCGCGACAAGCGGTAAAACATTTTTGTATAGGTCTGCTTGGGGGCGTTGTGCATATGCGGGATATTTGATTCGAGCACGACTAGAGCAAAGAAAATTGCTGCCTTCTTTCCTGAGATATTTCACCGCTTCGAGCAACTATTGGCAGTGGCTATCATCATCTTGCATTCAGGCAACCATACAAAATGTAAGTGCTGAAAAGTATGCGGACTTATGGTTGCCTGTGCCGCCCATCAAAGAGCAACAAACCATCACCAACTTCCTCGATGCGCAGACCGCGAAAATCGACACGTTGCTGGCAAAGAAGCGACAGCTCATAGACACGCTCAAGGAGGAGCGCAGCGCGCTGATCGCCCGCGCCGTCACGCGCGGCCTGCCGCCCGAGGCGGCGCAAGCGGCAGGGCTGGAACCACATCCGGCGATGAAGGATTCTGGGTTTGCCTGGCTTGGAGACATACCGTTTCACTGGCAGGCCATCGCATTGAAACGCATTGTGGCCATACCCATTACGGACGGGCCACATGAGACGCCTGAGTTTGCTCCAGAGGGAGTTCCATTCGCGTCTGTAGAAGCTGTATGGGATGGAAAAGTTCATCTTTCATCGGTTCGCGGCTATATTTCAGAGGACGACCATATGTACTATGGGCGTAAATATCTTCCACAACGAAATGATATTTTCATCGTGAAGTCAGGATCGACGACCGGCAAAATTGCTATCGTAGATTTTGACGATGAATTTAACGTCTGGTCACCTTTGGCGGCTGTCCGTTGTAATCTGATAAAAGCATGTCCGCACTTTATTTTTCACGCTTTGTGTAGTGAATACTTCCAAGGGTTAATTCAAGTATCATGGAGTTTTGGGACGCAACCAAACATTGGCATGGGAGTTCTAGGAAACCTGAATGTTGCCCTGCCACCATTGCAAGAACAACAAGCCATCGCTGCCTACCTCGACCGCGAAACCGCGCGCATCGACCAGCTTACCGCTAAGGTGGAAGCCGCAATCGATCGCCTCACTGAATACCGCCAGGCGCTGATTACTTCTGCCGTCACCGGCAAGATCGACGTCCGGAGGGCGGCGGCATGAGCGTGCTGGCAACCATTAAGAGTTTCGACGACTACCTCAATACCATCCACAAGGAACTAGCCGCCAATGGCGAACAGAAACGCCGTCTCTACTTTCGTGGACAGAGCAAACTGGCGAAGCAAGGTTATCCGCTGACACCTTCGGTAGCTCGCTACCCGCACCTGAGCACCTTGACGCTGGCCGAGCGCGAGCAGAAGGAATGCGAGGTGCTGGAGATTTTCAGCAACCATCTGCTGACTTACGTACAGCACCGCCCGGAAAATGACTGGGAGAAACTCGCGATTGCGCAGCATCACGGCCTGCCGACGCGGTTCATGGACTGGACAACCAACCCGCTGGTGGCGCTTTATTTTGCGGTGCGCCAAAGCGAAAAGGACAACCCGATCGATGGCGCGGTGTATGTGCTGATCTCCAACCCCAAGCGTTACGCCGACCTCAAGCGCGGACAAACGGAACTGGTCAAACCAATTGGCGATGCGGCGACTGAACTCGCAGATGAATCGAAACATGATGCCTACGGGGATTTTGATGCAGTAGATGATAGTAAAAAAGAAGACGGTTACGATGGTGTGTTGCGTTCTGCCGGGTCTGATTTATTCGGAGAGGCAAGCTTGGGCCCGTATCAGGGAGAGTCGGTCTCATACGACATTCCGAGTCCGTTCAAGATTACCGAAAACATCATCTATGATCCACCTCATGTTTCACCGCGCATCCGTGCGCAGGACGGCGTGCTGATGGCCTGCTGGCAGTCCATGCAGGAACTCGATGACAAGGACTATCTGGAGATCATCATCAGGCACGACGCGCACGACGACATTCGCCGCCGGCTCGACCAGTATGGGGTGTTCGACAAACAACTGTTCCCCGACCTCGACGGCATCGCCAAGTGGCTGAAGTACCGCGCTTACGAGATCGATGGGACCATCTGAAGGAGCCTTGCTGATGTCCGGACAAACTACTGAACGCGCTTTTGAGTCCCACGTTGAGGACTTGCTGCTCAAGCAAGGCGGCTGGACACCCGGCACCAATGCCGAATGGGACAAGGCGCGGGCGCTGTTCCCGGCGCGGGTGTTCGCCTTCATCAAGGCCACACAACCCAAGCTGTGGGGCGAGATGGCGGCGATGCACGGCGACAACCTCCATCCCATGTTGTTGGATGCCTTGATCAAGGAACTGGAGATCAAGGGCGCGCTGCATGTGTTGCGCCACGGCTTCAAGTTTTACGGCAAGCTGTTCCACTTGGCCTATTTCAAGCCCGCGCACGATTTGTCGCCGGATGTGCTGGCGCTGTATGGGCAGAACCAGCTCACGGTGACAAGGCAAGTGCCTTGCCATCCCGCTGACCACAGCACGGCGGATATGGTGCTGGCGCTGAACGGCTTGCCGGTGGCGACCATCGAGTTGAAGAATCCCGGCACAGGACAAAGCTGGCGCAATGCGGTGCGGCAGTACCAGGCCGACCGCGATCCGCGTGCGCCGCTGTTCGACTTCAAGAAACGTGCGCTGGTGCATTTCGCCGCCGACCCGGACGAAATACACATGACCACGCGGCTGGCGAAGGAGAAGACGTTCTTCCTGCCGTTCAACCGGGGCAGCCATCCGGGGCAGATTCAATGCGGCGCGGGCAACCCGCAGCATGAGAGCGGATACCGCACCGGCTACTTCTGGCAGGAGACACTCGCCCGCGACAGCTTTCTCAACATCCTGGGATATTTTCTGTTCATCGAAAAAGACGAACAGAAAGTGGACGACGGGCGCGGCGGCAAGAAGCTGGTCACCACCGAGAAGATGGTGTTCCCGCGCTATCACCAGCTGGATGCGGTGCAAGCGCTGGTATCCGGCGCACGCGATGAAGGTGCGGGGCACAATTATTTGATCCAGCATTCGGCGGGCAGCGGCAAGACCAACAGCATCTCGTGGCTGTCGCACCGGCTGGCGAGTTTGCATAATGCGCAGGATCAGAAGGTGTTCGACTGCGTGATCGTGATCACCGACCGCAAGGTGCTGGACAAACAATTGCAGGATGCGATCTACCAGATCGAACACGCGCAGGGCGTGGTCAAGGCGATAGATCAGGATGCCAAGCAGCTGGCTGCGGCTTTGATCGACGGCACCAAGATCGTGATTACTACCTTGCAGAAATTCCCCTTTGTGTTGCGCGGCCTGTTGCATGCGAGCGGCGCGGAGAGCCAGGACAAGGCCAGCATTGATGAAAAAAAACAGGCCGGAATTTGGCAGGCGGCGATTGCCGCGCGGCGTTATGCGGTGATCGTGGACGAGGCGCATTCCAGCCAGTCCGGAGAAACGGCGCGCGAGCTGAAAGCGATACTTGGTGCGCAAGCCGCCCCCGAGAATGGCGAGGAAGAAGCCGACTGGGAAGATCGCCTGAACCAGATCATGGCCTCGCGCGGCCAACAGAAAAACCTGAGCTTTTTCGCCTTCACCGCGACTCCCAAGGGCAAGACGCTGGAGCTGTTTGGTCGCAATAAAGAAGCCTTCCACACATATTCGATGCGCCAAGCTATTGAGGAAGGCTTCATCCTCGACGTGCTGCGCAATTACACGACCTACAACACCTGGTTCAAGTTTGTGAAGACCATCGAGGATGACCCGGCCATCCCGAAGAAGAAGGGTGCAAGGGCATTAGCCAAGTTCAAGGAGCTGCATCCGCACAACATCGAGCAGAAAACCGAGGTAATGATCGAGCACTTTCGTGGCCATGCGCGCCACCAGCTCGGCGGACGGGCCAAGGCCATGGTGGTTACCTCCAGCCGCATTCAGGCAGTGCGCTACAAACTGGCATTCGAGCGCTATCTGGCGGAGAACGGCTACACCGACATCAGGCCGCTGGTGGCTTTCAGCGGCACGGTGAAAGATCCGGACACGGGCATCGAATACACTGAGCCTGGCATGAATCCTGATGTGGTGACTGGCAAGCCGATTCCGGAAAGCCAGTTGCCTGAGCGTTTTACTTCCAGCGACTATCAGGTGCTGCTCGTCGCCAACAAATACCAGACCGGTTTTGATCAACCCTTGCTGGTGGCGATGTATGTGGATAAGCGGCTGGATGGCGTGCAGGCGGTGCAGACCCTGTCGCGCCTGAACCGGAAGATTGCGGGCAAGGACGAACCTTTCGTGCTCGACTTCGTAAACAAACCGGAAGACATTTACGCTGCCTTCAAACCTTATTTTGATTCGACCAGTTTGCAGGAGTCGGCGAATCCAGAGATGCTGCCGAGTATCAAGCATGAGCTGGATCAAGTACAGGTATACCACTGGAGCGAGGTCGAGGCCTTTGCTCGCATTTTCTACCGCACACCGGATCGCCAGAACCCGGCCGACCATGCGCACATGCAGCGGCATTTGCAACCGGCGGTGGATCGTTTCATGGCTATCGAGGATGATCAGGTGCGTACCGCCTTCCGCGACAAGTTGGGCGGGTATGTGCGTATGTATTCCTTCCTGAGCCAGATACTGCCTTACGGTGACCAGGTCCTAGAGATGCTCTACAGCTATGGCCGTTTCCTGCTGCCGCATTTGCCGTTGGATCGCGATAACACGACGGTCAAGATCGGCAATGAAGTGGAGTTGCAATATTACCGGCTGCAACGGATTTCCAGCGGGCCGATTGACTTAAAAGTGGGTGAGCCGGAAGGGGTTTACAGCCCGTCGGATGTCGGCACCGGCAAAGCGAAGGAAGAAAAAGCGCCGCTCTCCGAAATCATCCAGGTGTTGAACGAGCGGTTTGGCACGGCATTCACCGAGGAAGACCGGCTGTTCTTCGAGCAGATCAAGGCGCGAGCCATCGGTAACGCACAGGTCATTCAGACGGCCATGGCTAATCCGCTGGACAAATTCCAGTTGGGCGTGCGCAAGTTAGTTGAAGATTTAATGGTCCAGCGCATGAGCGAGAACGACAAAATCGTGACGCGCTACATGGATGATGGTGAGTTTCAACGCACCGCTTTCCCGTTGTTGGCGCGTGAAATCTTCGAGGCGATACGCGCAGAATCTGATAAGTCACTCTGATGTCCACGATGAGTATTCAGACTACCAAACAAGCCATTCGCAAGAACACGCTATCGTTGCGTGAGCAACTTCCTGCCGACGCGCGTGCCGCGCACAGCGCTGCTATCACCGCACATCTGTTGCAACTGCCCGCGTACCGGCAGGCCGACAGCGTGCTGGGCTACATGAATTTCGGTGCGGAGTTTGCCAGTGAGCTGTGGGTGCGGCGGGTGCTGGCGGAGGGCAGGAGGCTGGCCCTGCCACGTGTGAACCGCCACACCAATCAACTGGATTTATATTGGGTGGATGACCTGGAAGGCCAGCTGGCAGCGGGGCTGTGGGGGATACGCGAGCCGGTCGTCGAACGCTGCGAGAGGCTGAATTCGCTAAATGAGGTAGAATTCGCACTTTTGCCGGGGGTGGCATTTACCCGGCACGGGGTGAGGCTGGGCTATGGCGGCGGTTTTTACGACAAACTGCTGTCGCATATGACGCCGCGCCCCACATTGGCCGTCGCCGCTTTTGCGCTGCAAATCGTCGAGCAAATTCCGCAGGAGGCAACGGATGTGAATGTCGAGTGGATAGTCACCGAAGAGGAAACTATCGCTTGTTATGTTTAACCATGTGGCTGCCTGCAAGCTTGCCGGCAAGCCAGGGGCGAACGGTCGCAAGGACTACCAGATAAACAGCTGCAAATATTAATGAGAGAACGCAAAGATGGCATCATTACCTGATTACGATCCGCAAGAAACCCAAGAGTGGCTGGATGCCCTCGAATCCGTGCTGGAAAACGAAGGCGCCGAGCGCGCCCGTTTCCTGCTCGGGCAATTGCTCGACAAGGCCCGCGATTCCGGTGCGGGCATGCCGTTCAGCGCGACCACGCAATACCGCAACACGATACCGGTGGAAGACGAGCAGCGCTCCACGGGCAACCAGGACCTGGAGCACCGTATTCGCGGATGGATGCGCTGGAACGCGATGGTGCTGGTGCTGAATGCCAACCGCGATTCGTCGGAGCTGGGCGGGCATATCGCCAGCTTTGCCTCGGCGGCCACTTTGTACGACGTGGGCTTTAATCATTTCTTCCACGGCAAGACCGATACGCACGGCGGCGACCTGGTGTATTTTCAGGGGCACTCGTCGCCCGGCATTTATGCGCGCGCCTTTCTCGAAGGCCGCATCAGCGAAGAGCAGATGTATAAATTCCGCCAGGAGTCTGAAGGTAATGGGCTGTCGTCTTACCCACATCCATGGCTGATGCCGGATTTCTGGCAGTTCCCCACCGTATCGATGGGCCTGGGGCCGCTGATGGCGATTTATCAGGCGCGTTTCATGCGATACCTGGAGCATCGCGGCATGGCACAGACCAACGGGCGCAAGGTATGGGCATTCCTCGGCGACGGTGAGACCGATGAGCCGGAGTCGCTGGGTGCCGTGTCGATGGCCGGACGCGAGAAACTCGACAACCTGATTTTCGTGATCAACTGCAATCTGCAGCGTCTCGACGGCCCGGTGCGCGGCAATGGCAAGATCATCCAGGAGCTGGAAGGCGTGTTTCGCGGCGCGGGTTGGAACGTCATCAAGGTGGTGTGGGGCGATCACTGGGATCGTCTTTTTGCCAAGGACAAGAATGGCCTGCTGCAGAAACGCATGCAGGAGGTGGTGGACGGCGAATACCAGACTTATAAATCGAAAGACGGCGCGTATGTGCGCCAGCATTTCTTCGGCAAATATCCGGAATTGCTGGAGATGGTCGCCGACATGACGGATCAGGAAATCTGGCACTTGAATCGCGGCGGCCACGACTCGCAAAAAGTATTCGCCGCATATGCCGCAGCCAGCAAACACACAGGCCAGCCAACCGTGATTCTCGCCAAGACGGTCAAGGGTTACGGCATGGGCGAGGCGGGCGAAGGCCAGAACATCACCCACCAGCAAAAGAAAATGACCGGCGAGGTGCTGCTCAAATTCCGCGACCGTTTCAACATTCCGCTGACCGACGAACAAGTGGCCAGCCTGAATTTTTACCGCCCTCCCGAGGATAGCCTGGAGATGAAGTATCTCAGGGAGCGCAGCCAGGCCATGGGTGTGGTGCCGCAGCGCAAGCCGGTCACCGAGCCGCTGCAGATACCGGCTCTGGATGCTTTTGAGGCGTTGCTGAAAGGCACCGACGAGCGCGAGATTTCCACGACGATGGCGTTTGTGCGGATGCTCGGGACTCTGGTCAAGGACAAAAACATCGGCAAGCAAATCGTGCCCATCGTGCCGGACGAATCGCGCACTTTCGGCATGGAAGGCATGTTCCGCCAGCTCGGTATTTTCTCTCAGGTCGGCCAGCTCTATACGCCGCAGGACGCCGATCAGCTGATGTTCTACAAAGAGGATATGCACGGCCAGATATTGCAGGAGGGCATCAACGAAGCGGGCGCGATGTCGTCATGGATATCGGCCGCTACCGCATACGCCAACCACGGCGTGGCGATGATTCCGTTCTATATCTATTACTCGATGTTCGGCTTCCAGCGCGTCGGCGATCTGGCCTGGGCTGCGGGCGACTTGCGCGCGCGCGGCTTCATGCTGGGCGGCACAGCGGGCCGTACCACGCTGAATGGCGAAGGCTTGCAGCATGAAGACGGCCATAGCCATTTGATGTCGGCCACGATTCCGAATTGCGTGTCATACGACCCGACGTTCGCCTATGAGCTGGCGGTGATCATTCAGGACGGCATGCGTCGCATGTATGTCGATCAGGAAGACGTGTTTTACTACATCACGGTGATGAATGAAAACTACACCCACCCGGCGATGCCGCAGGGCGCAGAGGCGGGTATCATCAAGGGTATGTATCTGTTCAGCGAGGGCAAGTCTAAGCCCAAGGCGAATGCGCCCAAGGTGCAATTGCTCGGCAGCGGCACGATATTGCGCGAGGCCATAGCCGCAGCGGAATTGCTGAAGAAGGATTTCGGTGTTGAGTCGGACATCTGGAGCGTGACCAGCTTCACCGAATTGCGCCGCGAAGGGCTGGATTGCGAGCGCTGGAACATGCTGCATCCAGAAGCGAAACCGCGCGTCAGTTATGTCGAGCAATGCCTGGCAGGTCGCAGCGGCCCGGTGATCGCCGCGACCGACTACATGCGCTCGTTTGCCGACCAGATACGCGGCTTCCTGCCCAAAGATTACAAGGTGCTGGGCACGGACGGTTTCGGACGTTCCGACACGCGCAAGAAGCTGCGCCAGTTCTTCGAGGTGGATCGCTATTACATCGCGGTCGCCGCATTGAAGGCATTGGCCGACGAGGGAGCTATCAAGGCGGGCGATGTCAGCCGTGCGATCAAGCTGTATAACATCAATCCAGACAAACCCAACCCAACGACTGTTTAGGTCAGGGAGACAAGCAGTGGCAGAGATTAAAAAAGTATTGGTGCCGGACATCGGCGACTACAAGGATGTGAGCATCATCGAAGTGATGGTGAAGGTTGGCGACACGATCAAGGCGGAAGATAACCTGGTGACGCTGGAAACCGACAAGGCGGCGATGGAAGTGCCGTCGCCTTACTCGGGCGTGGTCAAGGAATTGAAGATCAAGGTCGGCGACAAGGTGTCGGAAGGATCGCTGATTTTGTTGCTGGAAAGCAGCGGGGCGGCCAGCGCTCCGCAGGCGAGCAAGCCCGCTGCGGCAGCCGCAGTTGCAACCGCAGTTGCCGAAAAGCCGGCTGCCGCTCCGGCACAGCGCGCTGAACCCGCAAGGGCTGCGGGTGTGCCGCAGCTAGGCGGCGACGCTTCCGCAGGAAAGGCGCACGCCAGCCCGGCGATACGCCGCTTCGCGCGCGAACTCGGTGTGCCGGTTGCGCAAGTCAAAGGCAGCGGCGAAAAAGGCCGCGTCACCAAAGACGACGTGCAGCTGTATGTGAAGGCCGCGCTCGCGCAGCCGCGCGGTGCCGCAGGCGGCAATGGCCTGCAAGTGCCGGCAATGCCGGCAGTGGATTTCGCCAAGTTCGGCGCAATCGAAACCAGGCCGTTGTCGCGCATCAAGAAACTTTCCGGCGCGAACCTGCACCGCAACTGGGTAACCGTTCCGCATGTCACGCAATTCGATGAGGCCGACATCACCGAAATGGAGGCATTCCGCAAAGAATTGGGGGTGGAATACGCAAAACAGAATATCAAAATCACACCGCTGGCTTTCATGCTCAAGGCGGTCGTCGTGGCGTTGCAGAAATTTCCGGAATTCAATGCGTCGCTGGATGCCAGCGGCGAAAATCTGGTGCTAAAACAGTATTACCATATCGGGGTGGCAGTGGATACCCCGGACGGGCTGATGGTGCCGGTGTTGCGCGATGTGGACAAGAAGGGCCTGGTGCAACTTGCCAGGGAGCTAGCTGAAATCAGCGCCCGCGCGCGCGAGAAAAAAATCACCGCCGCAGAAATGCAGGGCGGCTGTTTCTCGATTTCCAGCCTGGGCGGGATCGGTGGGACGGCCTTCACCCCCATCATCAACGCGCCGGAATTGGCGATTCTGGGCGTGTCCAAGGCCGTCATCAAGCCTATGCATCAGGATGATACTTTCGTCGCCAGGCTGATGCTGCCGTTGTCGTTGTCATATGACCATCGCGTAATCGATGGTGCGGCGGCGGCGCGATTTATCGTGTTTCTCTCGCAAGTGCTGGCGGATACCCGTCGGCTGGCGCTGTAATCCCTGACATTGCATGAGTGGGCGCTGCATTCGGTGAGCAAAAAAGAAATCGACATGCCTGTTGGTATTCTGGGCGGGACGTTCGATCCTATCCATTACGGGCATCTGCGTCTCGCCGAGGAAATGCTTGAATTGGCCAGGCTCAGACAGATACGTTTCATTCCCGCCGGGACTCCGCCGCATCGCGATTTGCCGCAAGTATCTGCAGTGCATCGCAGCGCGATGGTGCAGCTGGCGATTGCCGATCAACCGGCTTTCGTGCTGGATGGCCGGGAAATACAGCGTACTACGCCCTGCTATACGGTGGATACCCTGCGAGAACTGCGTGCCGAGTTGGGCGCAGCTCAGCCGCTGTGTCTGCTGATGGGCGGCGATGCATTCCTGCAGTTGCACAGCTGGCACGAATGGGAGCAATTGTTCGAGCTGGCGCATATCGTGGTGGGCTACCGCCCCGGTTTCACACTGGAGGAGCGCATCCATACGGCCATGCCGCAATTGCAATCGCACTATCAGCAGCGCCTGTGCGCCGTCGAGGCCCTCTCGCAACAACCGGCTGGCGGAATTGTCGAATTGGCGATTCCCAAGCTGGAGATTTCCGCCACGCTGATACGCAGCCGGGTAGCGGAAAACCGCAGCATACGATATCTGTTGCCCAACGCGGTCGCCGATTACATCCATCAACATCATTTATATACTACTTGCTAATGCTAACCACCGAAGAAAAAACCCAAGCCGTTGTCTCCGCCCTCGAAGATGTTAAAGCCAACAATATAACCGTGATCGATACCAGCAAGCTCAGCACGATGTTCGAGCGCATGGTCATCGCGAGCGCTCAATCTACCCGCCAGACCAAGGCGCTTGCCGACAATCTGGTGGTCAAGCTCAAGGAGCGTGGCGAGCAAATATATGGCCGCGAAGGCGAGGAGAGCGGCGAGTGGATACTGGTGGATCTGGGCGAAGTGCTGGTGCACATCATGCAGCCCGCGATACGCGATTACTACAACCTCGAAGAACTGTGGAGCAAGGCGCAGGCCGCGCGGCCCAAGTTGGCTCCGGCGCCAAAATAAACATGGGACTAAAAAAGCGCCGGGCCACAGAGCGCACAGGGAAAAATGTCGAATTGCACAGCCTGCTGTGTGGGCTGTGACTCGGGCGGCTTGAATGGGGTTTTAGTCATATGAAGCTCATCATCGTTTCGGTTGGTCACAAGATGCCGGACTGGATCGCGGCGGGCTTCAACGAATACACCAAGCGCATGCCGCGCGAGGCGCAGCTTACGCTGCTGGAAATCAAACCCGAGCCGCGTACCACCGGCAAGACTACGGCGCAGATCATGGAAGCAGAGGCGCAGCGCATACTTGCTGCGTTGCCGCAAAGCTGTTTGCGCATCGCGCTGGACGAGCGCGGTATGCAGCCCACCACCAAACAACTCGCCGCGCAGATGCGGGATTGGATGCGCGAGGGCCGGGATGTGGCGTTTATCATCGGCGGGGCTGACGGATTGCATGAGTCGGTCAAGCAGGCAGCGCAGCAACAGCTGGCGTTGTCCGCGCTTACCTTGCCGCATGGTTTTGTGAGAGTATTGCTGGCCGAGCAGTTGTATCGTGCAAACAGCTTGTTGCACAATCACCCCTATCATCGGGAATAGGAAATAATTATGTCCATTATTCAGGCACGCCTTCAGCCGCGTATCTATCTTGCCTCACAGAGCCCGCGTCGCCGCGAACTGTTGAAACAGATCGGCGTTAATTTCGAGCTGCTGTTGTTGCGTTCCGATCCGCGCCGCAACATCGAAGTGGATGAAACTCCCTATGCCGATGAAGACCCGGAAAGATACGTCCGGCGTGTTTGCCAAGCCAAGGCGCAGGCAGGTTTTGATGCGCTGAAGATGCGCAATTTGCCGCCGTTTCCGGTGTTGGCTGCCGACACGACCGTTACGCTGGACGGCAAAATATTCGGCAAGCCCGAAAACGCGGAGCATGCCGCAGTGATGCTGCGCCAGCTTTCAGGACGGGAACATCAGGTGTTCAGCGCAGTTGCGATTTCATTTAAAGAACACCTGGAGGTTGCGCTTTCCACCTCGACCGTACGCTTTGCCATGCTGGACGAAGAACGCATCCGCCGCTATCTGCTCACCAGCGAATATACCGACAAGGCCGGCGGCTATGGTATACAGGGACACGCAGGGGCGTTCATCGAGCATCTCTCCGGCAGTTATTCCGGGGTGATGGGCTTGCCGTTGTTCGAGACCGTGCAATTGCTGAAGCATTTTAATTACCCCGCGCCATGAATTTCCATGAGTGACAAGCTATGACCGAAGAATTTCTGATCAACGTTACACCGCAAGAAACCCGCGCCGCGGTGATGCAGCTAGGCGTGGTGCAAGACCTGCACATCGAGCGCGGCAGCAATCGCGGCATCGTCAGCAATGTCTACCTGGGCAAGGTAATGCGTGTGTTGCCGGGGATGCAGTCGGCTTTCATCGACATCGGTTTGGAGCGCTCGGCATTTCTGCACGTGGCGGACATTTGGGAAAATAATCTCAACGGTGAACCGGTCAAGCCGATCGAAAAAGTTTTGCACGAGGGGCAGACGCTGCTGGTGCAAGTCATCAAGGAGCCGATAGGCAGTAAAGGCGCGCGCTTGTCCACCCAAATCAGCATGGCCGGTCGCCTGCTGGTATATTTGCCGCAGGAGGCGCACATCGGCGTATCGCAACGCATTGAGAGCGAGGAGCAGCGCGATGCCCTGCGTGCCAAACTGCAGGCCGTATTGCCGCCCGAGCACAAAGGCGGCTATATCATCCGCACGGTGGCGGAAGCATCGGCAGAGCTTACCTTTGCCTCCGACATCGCTTACCTGGACAAGCTGTGGGGCAATTTGCAAATCGCAGCAAAAACTGCCGGGGCGCCACAGCTGCTGTACCAGGAGCTAGACATCAGCCTGCGGGTGCTGCGTGATTTTGTCAGTCTTGCAACTACGCGCATTCTGGTTGATTCGCGCACCACCTACCAAAGAATGCTGGAATTTGCGCAAGCCTATATTCCTATCGCGGTCGAACGTATCGAGCACTACCCCGGTGTGCGCCCGCTGTTCGATTTGTATAGCGTAGAGGAAGAGATCGAGCGCGCCTTGTCCAAGCGTGTGGATTTGAAATCAGGCGGCTATCTGATCATCGATCAGACCGAGGCGCTGACCACGATAGACGTCAATACCGGCGGTTATGTCGGGGTGCGCAGTTTCGATGACACCATCTTCAAAACCAATCTTGAAGCCACCCAGGTCATCGCGCGCCAACTGCGCTTGCGCAACCTGGGCGGCATCATCATCTGCGATTTCATCGACATGGACAGCCAGGAACACCGCGATGCGGTGCTGGAAGAATTCAAGAAAGCGCTGGCCCGCGATCACACGCGCATCACCGTGAATGGTTTTTCCGCGCTGGGTTTGCTGGAGATGACGCGCAAGCGCACCCGCGAGAGCCTGGCGCATGTGCTGTGCGAGTCCTGCCCGACTTGCCAGGGGCGCGGCGAAGTAAAAACTGCGCAGACGGTGTGCTACGAAATTCTGCGCGAGATACTGCGTGAAGCGCGCCAGTTCAACGCGCGCGAATACCGCATACTCGGTTCGCAGCAGGTGATCGATTTATTTCTGGACGAAGAATCGCAGGCGCTCGCGATGCTTTCCGATTTCATCGCCAAACCGATCTCGCTGCAAGTGGAAACGATGTACAGCCAGGAGCAATACGACGTGATATTAATGTAGCTCGGCTGCTAGTGTCGCATTCTGTTTGGAACTTAACTTCTCCAGTGGGAGCGGCTTTATAACTCAATTGATTTTAATCAACAGTGCAACGCTATACTAGCGCGGCATGGATTGGATAGGCACCTGTTTTGATTGCATCCCGGTGCTGAACGGCCCGCCGCTGGACAGGTACTCTTCCAGCAAGTCGGCGGCCAAGGGCTTGCTGAAGAAGTAACCCTGCACTTCATCGCATTGTCTGTCGCGCAGATATTGCAGTTGCGCCTCGGTTTCCACCCCTTCCGCAATGACCCCTATCTTCAGGTTATGGGCCATGGAGATGATGGTTGCAACGATGGCCTCGTCATCGGAATTTACGGCAATATCCTGCACAAAAGATTGATCCACCTTTAACTTGTCTATCGGCAAACGTTTGAGGTAGCTCAAGCTTGAATAACCCGTGCCGAAATCATCGATGGCAAGTTTGACTCCCAGTCTGTGAAGAGCCTTGAGGTTTTTGATCACCAATTCCACTTCCTGCATCATCACGCTTTCGGTGATTTCCAGCTCCAGATATTGCGGGTCTAATCCGGTTTCGTCGAGTATTCGCGCCACCAGTCCGGTGATGTCGGGCTGGGCGAACTGGCTGGCAGAGAGGTTGACGGCGACGCAAAAGGGCGCAATTCCCTTGTCCTGCCATGCCTTGTTTTGGCGGCACGCCTCCCTGAGCACCCATTCGCCTATGGGCAGGATCAGGTTGGTTTCTTCGGCCAGCGGTATGAAGTGCGATGGTGGAACCATGGGTTCGCCGGGCTGGATCCAGCGTATCAGGGCCTCAACACCGACTATGCGGTTTTCGGTAATATTGATTTGCGGCTGATAGTAAAGTGCGAACTCCATATTTTCGATCGCGTTACGCATCTTGTTTTCGAGCTTCAGCGAGAACAAGGCCTTGGCATTCATCTGTTCCGTGTAGAATTTATAATTGTTTCTCTCCTGCTGCTTGACGCTGGTCAACGCGGAACCGGCATTTTTCAGCAACGTGCTGGCGTCGCGGCCATCCTTGGGATAAATGCCTATGCCTATGCTGCAATTGGTGACCAGAGCATTGCCGCTGATTTCCATGGGCATGGCAACCAGGCGCAGAATTTCCCGTGCGGCTTCTGCAGCATCTTCGGGTTTGTGGACATCGCGCAAGACCACGGCGAACTCATCTCCGCCAAGGTGGGCCAGCGTGTCGTCTGTGCCTATGATGGCCTGCAACCTTTGCGCGATCGACTTGATGAGTTCATCACCCAATTTGTGCCCCAGGCTTTCATTGATCAGCTTGAAGCGGTCGATGTTGACCAGCAGCAGAGCGGCCATGTTGCCCTTGCCGGTGGCATGAGCGATGGCGCGCTCAAGACGGTCGACGAGCAAGTTGCGGTTTGCCAGGCCGGTCAGTTCGCTGTGGCTGGACAGATAAGCCATGCGGTCTTCGTACTGCTTCATTTTGCTAATGTCTACCATCACGCCCAGCACGAAACTCTCCTTGCTTTGCTCGTCGCGGATCAGCTTGATGCGGTTGTTGAGCCAGACGACGTTGCCATTCGCCGCAATTGCCCGGTGGATATATTCGCTGGTGGCGCCCTCTTCCAGGGTATTGCGGATTTTTTCCCGGCAGATGGCAAGATCGTCGGGATGGCAGTGTTGGTCCAGAAAGCCGGGTTCACTGAGCCAGCTCGATAGCGGGTAGCCCATCAGCTCTTCGACGCGTTGGCTGATAAAGGTGTACTTGTTGGTTTTGGGATCCAGCTCCCAAATGATCGCGTCTATTCCTTGCAGCAGATTGCGATATCGCGTCTTGGATGTTTCAAGATTGGTCACCAGTGTTTCGATTCGCTCCCAGGCCTGATTGAACGTTTCGGTGAGCGTTCCGATCTCATCGTCCGATTTGAAGTAGATGCATTGACTGCGGTCACCGGTGCCGAATTTGCGGGCAAAATCGGATAGCAGGCCGATGGGAAACAGCACATGCTTGTTGAGCGAACGCAGGAAAAGAATTGCGGCGATCAGCAGGGTAAGAAACATGCCCAGGAAACTCAATATCGTCGCGCGCAACGCATCGTCCTGGGTTTTCCGTGAAAAGGCATCAGATTCTTCAGAAATCAGGTTGACCGATATTTTGAGTTTCTCGGACAATTGCTTGTCAATTTCGCCGATGATGGTGTTGGCATGGGTGACATCAAAGTGCCCTCCCAGCAGCAACCCCAGCGATTTTCGATAGGCTTCACCGGCTTTCTTGTGGCTGGCAACAAAATCCACAATCAGCGGGGCAGCCTTGGAATCTCCCAGCATCAGGGCAAGCTTGCCACCGTCCGTGTCTATCTCATTTTCCACGCGCTGAAATTCCGCCCAGTGTTTGTTGCGTTCATCGGGGCTGTTGATGCGCAGCAGCATATCCTTCCATTGCTGGACCTGCTCCTTGAAATCCACCTGCATTTCCAATGCGGCGAGGGCGCTGCTGTAATAGGTGTCGTCGACGACAGCGAAGTTTTCGAGCATCCTGTTGGTTTGCCACATCACCAATCCGCCCGAGAGCAGGACGATCAGCATCGGGATGAGGGCGGTCAAAAGGAGCTTTTTGCCGAGTTTCAAATTTTAATTCCCCAGGTTAAATTATTGTGGCGGCGGCGGGTCAAAAAGCCTTGGGCTAAACCCTGAACGCATCCGACCATGATTTGCGTCTGGAAGTTCCATGCTGGAAAGATAGTGTGCCGTACTTGTTAAAGTTGACGGATTTGCTTTGAAACAACCGCCGACCTTATCAAGCGGGCACACCTTAGAAAATGAAAATTAGCGGATGATTAGCGCGTCAAAATAAGTTCCGCCAATCGGCGGTCGGGGTGTTATTTTTGACGAGCCGATTCAGTTTTGCAGCATTGCGGCCATGTCGAATTAAGCATAAAAACGAACCGCATTGCGCCCGGCCTCTTTGGCTTGATACATCGCCATATCCGCCCATTTGAGCGCATTTTCCGGGCTGGTCTGGTGATCGGTAAATAGCACGACGCCTATGCTTGATGAGCAATGATGCTCGATGGCCGTTTCCGATCCGCCGCCCTGCGGGATGGACAGCAGATAAGGCTCGGCCAGCGCAGAACGAACTTTCTCGGCGACAATGCCGGCCAGCCTGGCGGACTCGGATTTATCGATATCCAGCTCACTGAGCACGACTACAAATTCATCTCCGCCGAAACGCGCGACAGTATCCACCTCGCGCACACAGCCGTTAATGCGGCGCGCGACTTCTTTCAGGAGCAGGTCGCCCGCGCGGTGCCCATACTGGTCATTCAGCGCTTTGAAATTATCCATATCCACGAACATCAGTGCGCCAAAGCGGCCGCTGCGTCTGCTGGCGGCCATGGCCTGGATCAGCCTGTCATCCAGCATGCGGCGATTGGGCAGCCGCGTCAGGGTGTCATAGAAAGCCAGGTTGCGGATTTGTTCCTCGGCTTGTTTGCGCTCGGTGATGTCGCGCGACACGACTATGACACGCGAGGGTTGGCCCTGGCTGTTTTTAATCAGTGCGCCCAGCGATTCCATGTTGCGGATGCGGCCATCTGCAAGCAAAAAGCGATACTCGATCTGCAGCCCGATCCCGGAGCGCACTGTTTCGTCAAATACGCGTTTGACATGCTCGCGGTCATCGGGATGAATCTCGGCGAACGAGTCGGACCCTTTCAGGCTGTCGGGATCGCCCAACAGCCGGATGTAAGACGGGCTGTTGTAGAGCCGCCGTCCTTCCAGATCAAGCACTGCGACAAAATCATCGGTATTCTCGGCTATCATCCGGAAGAAATCTTCCTTTTCGCGTGCGGCTTTTTCGGCACGATGGCGTTCGGTGATGTCGGTCAGCACCAGGCGCACTGACGGTAAATTGTCTTCTCTTAGCAAACGTATGCCATCCAGCCGGACTTGCAGGCTGGATCCCCCGCCCTGCAGAATGGCCAGTTCGCAAAATGCCTTGTCGTCATGCTGCAGCAAGTTTATAAAATATCGATGCCAGCGATCGCGGTCTTCCTGCGCGATACAAGAAGAAAAGCGTTTGCCCAACAATTTGTGTCGTTCGTCGACCAGCATTTTTGCACCGGTGAGATTGATCTCATCGATCAGGGCGTCGCGGTTTAGCGTGATATAACCCACCGGCGCAAAGTCATAAAAATCGGCATAACGGTCGCGCGATTCTTCTAAGATGTTCTGCGAGCGCCGCAACTCTTCGTTCTGCATTTCCAGTTCGATCTGGTATAGCTGCAGCTCATGCAGGACTTCCACTACAGGGCGGGCGGGGATGTCGGCATGCGGCATGAGCTCAAGTTTCTTTTCGGCGGCGTTTCTCAAAGCGAGGGCGAATTTCGCCTCGGCTTCTTGCTTCAGGATATCTTGATCGATGGTATTGTTATCCACAAGCGCTCCTTCATAGTTTTTCCTGTATCGCATAACGCACCAAATCCGCAACACTTTTTACGCCCAGCTTGTTGAGCAGGTTGAACTTGTGTGTGCTGACCGTCTTGGCATTGATGGCAAGTTGCTTGGAGATATCCTTGATGCTCTTGCCGTCCACGATCATGTGGAATATCTGCCTTTCACGTTCGGAAAGCAGATGCTCGATCGGATTTTGATCGGCGGATTCCGAGGCAAATGCAATCTGTTCGGCCAATGCCGGGCTGAGGTATTTTCCGGATTCTTTGATTTTACGGATGGCCTCCAGCAAATTTTGCGGTGTGCAATCTTTGCAGAGGTAACCGGATACGCCGGCCTTCAGAGTGCGCAGCACTACCCGTGTTTCATTGTGCATGCTGAGGACCAGGATGCGTATGCCGGGATGAGCGTTCCTGATCTGGCTGATTAACTCGGTTCCGCACAGCCCTGGCATGACCAAGTCCAGCAGCAGCACATCAACTATCGTCGTGTGCAATTTTTCCAGCAGCTCTTTTCCTTCGGCAGCTTCACCGACTACTTCAATGTCGGGGGACAATCCCAGAAACTGAACCAGGCCAGCGCGTACCAGATCGTGATCATCAGTGATAAACAGTCGTGTCTTCATCGCTGTCGTCCCTAATTATTATGGCCTACTTTATTTCAGCGGATGCATGCGCATCATAGTAGCGTGACTCTATGCAACGGGGGAAGCATTTTTTATTCATCCACGGCTCCGATTTGTTGTTGCGCATCATCGATAAAACCCATGTGACAAAGAGGGTTTGCTGCCCGTTAATCATTTTGTTCGACATGAAGAACGCGGCGCAATTATCTGCAATGGCAATGAAATTCAATGCGGCGATTAGCGGGAAAAATACCGCTGGATTTATGCCCGGGGCATATTCATGCAGTCGGCTCGGGCAGCTTAATCTGCATGCATGACATTCATGTGAATGGCGGGTGGGAATATCCCTATGGGGACCTAAATATTCATTTATGAAAATCCCATTTTTTACTGATGGTTTCCTATCGCCGTTCAATCAAAATACAAGAGCGGGATGGATGCTTTCATTTTTTCCGGCATAGCGCGGCAACACCTTATCCGGAGAGTGGTGATTGAGCCGATCCGCAAAGCAGCGCTTGAAATGTAACTATTGATCCGGCACGCAGAAGTATTAACACTGTTCAGCCATTCGACAGGCTCAATGCGAACGGGCTTCAAGCCTCATCGCGCCGGATCAATAAGGAACATTGGGGCATATACAAAAGTCAGGAAAGGAAATCGCATGAAAACCGGTACAGTAAAATGGTTCAACGATACGAAAGGTTTTGGATTTGTCAGTGCGGATGACGGAAGCGGTGATTTGTTCGCGCACTATTCCGCAATCAATATGAAAGGTTTCAAGACGCTGAAAGAAGGGCAAAAAATCACCTTTGAAATTGTGCCCGGCCCCAAGGGTAAACAAGCTGCGAACATCCAGTATCTCGGCGGCTTGAGTTGAACGTCGCCCTGTATTTTTACAACATGTACCTGAAAAACTTAGTTGGCCACAGAGAACACAGAGATCACCGAGATAAAACAAACGGTTTGAACAAGAGATTGACGCACCTATTGAGTGAGTATATGGAAGCGTGTGAAATTGCCGCGCGCGCGCGCTCTCTCTCTCTCTCTCTGTACTCTGTGATTTCTGATAAAACGACTAGCCATTCCACTAGACCGCCAAAATACGGCAGCCAAGTGGCTGGTTATGTGGCTTGAATTGCGGTTTTTAGGATGAAAGGAGAGTGTGTCATGGATACCCCAGACATCATGATTTATGTGCATCCGGAATTGTCAGCGGAAGGACGCAGCAAAATTGAGGACGCAGTAATGGCTTGTGCCGGCGTGATTGCGGCAGATTTCGATCAGCACATTCACCCCCATGCTTTAAAGGTGCTCTATAACTCCGCAGCGACCAACGGGAAGCAGATACTGGCGAAGGTGAGGCAGTTCGACCCGGCAGCTACCCTGGTGGGGCTGTAAGCGCTGAGATGATATCCGCGACGATCAATGATGAGACAAGCATGATCATGCCGGAGATTTTGCTGGCGGATTGGGATTGGAGACATTGGCCATAGTCAGCAGGATCAATTGCATGCCGCCGGCTTTGCCTATGATGCGGCGGGCATTGAGCATCATCCTGGCGTGGCCGATGACAGGGAAGTCGCTCTCCACTTCATAATCCTCGAAACTCTGGTCGCTCGACCAGATGCTTTCCAGCAGTGTGCGCAATTGTGGAATATTCCACTGGCGGTTGCCCAGCTCGTAGATCGGACGACCCACGGTATCTTCAGGGGTGACCTGGAAATAGGTGTAAAACGAGCGGCTGGCGGAGACTACGTGTAAATTGCCATCCAACACGATGAGCGGCTCGCGCACCGTATTGACGATGCCTTCGGCCAGCTCACGCGCTTCCTGCATCTTGGTCTCGGCCACAATGCGCCGGGTGATGTCGGTGAAGGTCAGTACTACGCCGTCGATCACGTTGTCCAGCGTGCGGTAGGGTTGGATGCGCGCCAGATACCATGCGCCGTCAACGGCGTGCGCCTCGTGTTCCCATGGCACCAAGGTGTTGAGCACGGTCTGCGCGTTGACCAGCAGGTCCGCACCTTCGATATCCGATTTAACATCGCCCAGCGGACGGCCCACGTCGGTGGCGACCAGACGGAAGATTCGAGTCGCATCGCGGGTGTAGCGCCGGATGGCCAGATGTTGGTCGAGAAAGATCGTGCCGACATTGACGTTGTCGAGCAGATTCTTCATGTCGTTTTGCACTCCGGCCAGCTGTTCGATCTTGGCCTGCAATTCTGCGTTTACCGTGACCAGTTCTTCATTGAGAGACTGCAACTCTTCTTTCGAGGTCTCCAGTTCCTCGTTGGTGGATTGCAGCTCTTCGTTGGTTGACTGCAATTCCTCATTGGTGGATTTGAGTTCTTCGTTGGAAGCCTGCAGTTCTTCGATGGTCGCTTGCAGGTTCTCGCGGGTGTAGGCCAGTTCGAGCTGTAGCTCCTCGATATGTTGCAGCGAGCCTGTCTCGTCCTTGCTATATACCTTTTCGTCGGGCCCAGTCGGGCTGGGTGCCAAATTTCCGGGTGCGGGATGTGCCATGTTCTGGAAACTCACCAGCAGCAACTTTTCGCCGCTGGCTGCGGCAGGCAGCGGGCGCACGCTGAGCTGCACTAACTGAAAATGACCGTTGGCCTTGACCGATACTTCGCGGCTATGGCTAGCCATGCCGTAATGGGCAGTTTCCTGGGGGGATTCCGAAGCCGCAGCGGCGAGCAACAGTGCGGAGCGCAATTCCAGTTGCAGCCCATCGCGTGCCATATCGACCACGTTGAGCGTCGGCTGGCCGGGCGCCGCGCGCAAATATTTTCCGGTGTCGCCATGCACAAAAAGAATATTACCCTTTGTGTCCGTCACCACCGAGGCCGGCGCATAAGACTGCAGCAGTGCCTGTTTGGTCAATTCGGCAAAATTGGTTTCCCTGGTCTTGTTTGTCACTTCATCGCTTCCTTTTGCGTTGCGGTTTTTGACCCATACCAGCCCCCCACCCATAACCGCGCGGGTGGAAGCGGTATTGCCTGTGGCGCGGTAGAATTTCCACTTGCGGTTGAGCGGCGTGAACAGCTCGGTGTGGCCGGTGATGCTCTCCGACGGGGAGAGGAACAGCATGCCGCCCGGCTTTAGCGCGTAGTGAAAAGCCGGGATCAAGCGGTTCTGGATTTCCGGTTCCAGATAGATCATCAGGTTACGGCAACTGAGCAGGTCGAGCCGTGTGAAGGGTGGGTCCTTGATCACGTTCTGGATCGCGAACACCACCATCTCGCGGAGATTCTTCTTCACGCGATAGCCGTTGTCCTCCTTGGTGAAGTAGCGGCGCAGCCGCTCGGGTTCGACATCCTGGGCGATATTCGGCGGATATAATCCGGCGCGCGCCACCGCGATCGCGTCATCATCCAAATCGGTAGCGTAGAGCAGTATCTTGAATTCCCGCTGACTCTCGTCCATGAATTCGCGCAGCAGGATCGCGATCGAGTAAGCCTCCTCGCCGGAGGCGCAACCCGCCACCCAGATGCGGAACACGTAGTCTTCCGACTTGTCCGCGAACATCTGGGGCAGGATATCCTGCTTCAATACAGCATAGGCTTCCGCATCGCGAAAAAAATTGGTGACGTTGATCAGCAGTTCCTTGAACAATAAATGCACCTCGGAAGGATGCTCCTTTAGGTAGCGCGCATACACCTCCTTGTTCTCGATATTGTGCATCGCCATGCGCCGCTCGATGCGGCGACCGATGGTGCTTTTTTTGTATTGGGAAAAATCGTGGCCGGTAACGCTACGCAATTGCATCAGGATGCGGTTAAGGCCGCTGGTCGAGGCTGGCGGCGTGTGAGGTGGCCTGTTCAGCGCGCGTATGCCGGATTGCAGCGCTTCGGGCATTTTTTCCACCGGTAGGATATGGGTGGCATAACCGGCACTGATCGCACTGCCGGGCATGCCGTCGTATTTCGCCGAGGCCGGTTCCTGCACCAGCGAGATACCGCCCGCGCCGAGTATCGCGCGCAGCCCCAGCGTGCCGTCGGTGCCGGTGCCGGAGAGGATGATGCCGACAGCCTGTTCGCCCTGATCCTCGGCCAGCGAGCGCAGGAAGGCGTCGATCGGCATGCGCTGTCCGGGCGGTTGTTCCGGCACGCTCAGTTGCAGCGCGCCGTGAAAAATCGCCATGTCGCGGTTGGGCGGAATTACGTAGACGCGGTTGAGCCCCACCTTCATCTGATCTTGCGCCTCGACTACCGGCATCCTGGTGGAACGTTGCAGGATTTCGGTGAGTATGCTGGCGTGGCCGGGATCGAGATGCGACACCAACACGAAGGCCATGCCGCTGTCGGGAGGAGTATGGCGGAAGAACTGCTCGAACGCTTCCAGTCCCCCGGCGGAAGCGCCGATACCGACTATCGTGAAGCCAGGTGGGGAATCTTTCGGCAGCGTTGCGGAGGCAAGGTTTGCGGCTGACTTGATGGTGGCTCCTTTGGTTGTCACGACGGCTCCTCTGCCAAAAACATTATGCGATCATCGATCACATCGGTGAGATTGTATCCCGAAGTGGACTGCGCACGGAGGAGAGCATCATGATGTTGAAGGAGGTAAAGTTATATTGGTTGCTTACTGTTTCATAGTTCTGTTAGATTTATAATTCGCTGTAAAAAATCAAGCAGCAGTAAATTAACCACACTTAATTAATGAGGAGAAGCAAGATGTTCCAGAAACAATTCGCCGCATTACTGGCGGCAGTCTTTTTCGCCGCACCAGCATTTGCCGACGAACACGCGCATGGCGATGCCGCCGCAGCGCAGGCATTCATCAAGGAAATCCTGGCGGTGAATGCCGAATACGACAAGGTAAAAGGCGAGAAGTTTTTCCAGGAACTGGCCAAGGGCCAGCACCCGCAGGCCACGGTGGTGACCTGCTCCGACTCGCGCGTGCATACCAATATGCTGGACAAGACTCCGGAGGGTGACCTGTTCATGGTGCGCGACATCGGCAACCAGATCGCCACCGCCAAGGGCTCGGTCGAATACGGCGTGAATCACCTCGCTTCCTCGCTGTTGCTGATCATCGGCCACTCCAAGTGCGGTGCGATTGCAGCCGCCAGCGGCGATTACTCCAAGCTGGAACCCGCGATCCAGAAGGAGCTGGATACGATCAAGATCAACAAGGGCGTGGAAAACATTGCCGGTGTGAAGACCAACGTGAACAACCAGGTGGCCGCAGCGCTGGAAGATTTCGGCGATAAGGTAAAAGCAGGCCACCTGCTGGTGCTGGGCGCGGTGTACGACTTTGCCGACGAAATGAAAGAGGGTGCGGGCAAGCTGAACATCATCAACGTGAACGGAGAAACCGACCCGGCCAAGGTCAAGGCCGCCCTGTCAGGCAAGGCTGTTGAAGGGCATGACGAACACCACAAATAAGCAATCAGCTTGAACCCAGCCTAATCCGTTAGCTCCGTTATTCCCGCGCAGCGGGTCAACATCAAGGTTATGTCCGCTACGCGGGGTGTTTGACTCGCTGGATTTCCGCCTGCGCGGGGATGACAAGTTTTCGGTCTAATAAATTATCCGGGTTGAACGAACAGGCAGTTTTTATGAGTACTGCCCGTGCGGGCGAAATTTTGCGGCTCTATGTAACAAATGTATAATCTACCCCTCAGAATAAACCTAAAAACCGCAATTCAAGCCACAGAGATCACAGAGTACACAGAGAGAGCGGCGATTCCACGCGCTTCTATATGCTCACCCCAAAGATGCGTCAATCTCTTGGTACAACCGTCTGATTTATCTCGGTGATCTCTGTGTTCTCTGTGGCTAACTAAGTTTTTCAGGATAAAAACTGAATTTTGATAACGTTAGGGGAGAAAATAATGAAGAAGATTATCGCGCTTGCGATGGTGTGCGCGTCACTTTTACCTGCGGTTGCGCGAGCGGAAGGTCATGAGGGCGGCCATACGGAGGGGCATGCCGAAGGTCATGCAGAAAACTATGTCGGCGTGGCGATCAGCAGATTGAATGCGAATCCATCCAGCACCGGCGCTGCCGTGATGTTGGGCCATCGCTATACCGAGCATCTGGCTGTTGAAGTGGCTTATGCAGACTCGGGCATGCTGAAAGAGATTGCGGAAAGGACTACGGTTCTTTCCGCAGCAGTGATCGGTATCGTGCCGATCACTGAGGTTTTTGAAGCCTATGGCCGCTTGGGTTATGCGTCCGCTACCACGAAGGATGCCGCTGCCGGTATCTCTGCCAGCCGTAGCGATCTCACCTATGGCGTTGGCGTTGAATATCGCTTGAATGCACATTACTCGGTCGGCTTGGGCTGGGATCGGGTGCGCGTGGGTGACAATGTAGACATCCTTCGCGCCAACGAAGATGCCTATGCACTGACGGTAGTACGTAGCTTCTAATCGCTTTCTGATAGGCAAAGCGGCAGGTATTGTTACCTGCCGCTTTTTTTCGCCCGATGATATCCGGCTGTATTCCATCGGGAATGGCTGGTGCTTTAGGCCTCGCTGAGCAAGCTTTCCGGTTCGATCTTGCTGCCCGTAATTGCCACCACCTTGTGGCGCGACTGCTCACCCTGTATCAATTCCACTTGCCGCAGCGGAACCACAAATAATTCCGCGATGAATTTCTGCAGTGCCTTGTTGGCGCGGCCTTCGATGGGCGGAGCGGCGAGACGTATTTTCAAAGCGTCGCCGTGCAGCCCGGCCACTACGCTGCGTTTTGCCCCCGGCTGGACGTGCAGCGTCAGCGTGATGCTATCCCCATCGCAGCGATACCACATCAGAGCAATCTGAAGGCCATGTTTTCCAGCCAGCCCAGCGGCACGATGAGAATCAGCTGGCACACGATGATCAGCGCCAGCACGGTGAGATCGACATTGCCCAGCGGAGGAATGCGTCGCCGCAGCGGCGCGAGGAAGCGGAAGGTGATGGCATTCAGCAGTCCCTCCAGCGGCGAGTGCGGGTTGACCCACGACAATATCGCCTGGACGAACAGCGCGCCCATCAGCAGGTACACGCTGAGCTTGAGCAGTTTGACGGCGGTAAGGGCGAGCAGTCCGGCCAGCGGGAAGCCGACAAACGCATAGTCCTGTGCCCATAGCGAGGCGATCAGATAAAGCATTTCTGCCAGGAATGCCAGCAGCAGCGAGGCGACATCGTAGCCCAACGCGGGGGGAATGAAACGGCGCGCGCGCAACACCAGAAAATTGGTCAGCGTCATGATGAATTCGCCGAGCGGATTGCGCATCGGCGCGCGCAGCCATTGCAGGTGGAAGCGTAACAGCAGCAGCGCGGCAAACGGCTGCAACAGCGCGTCGAGCAGGAACAGCAGGGCTTGGTTCAGCATCTTAGCTTCCTCCTCCCAGTTCGTCGCCCATCTCCTTAGAGCGTGCGGCGGCAGCCTTGGCAGCCGTGATGATGTGTTGCTTCACGTGATTCGCTTCCATGCTCTGCAGCGCGCGTTCGGTGGTGCCGTTTTTTGAGGTGACACGGGCGCGCAAGGTGGCGGGGTCTTCCGTGCTTTCACACGCCAGTTTGGCAGCTCCAAAGGCTGTTTCCAGAGCAAGCTTGCGCGCGGTTTGTTCCGGCAGGCCCAATTCTTTTCCGGCTTGTTCGAGCGCTTCGATGAAATAAAAAAAGTATGCCGGGCCGCTGCCGGACACAGCGGTGATCGCGTCCATCATGGTTTCCTCTTGCAACCAAACGGTGCCGCCCACGGCGTTGAGGATGTTCTCGGCAATTTCTTTGTGTATCGATGTGACTCCAGCAAGCGCATACAGTCCGGTGATACCGCTCCGGATCAGCGCCGGGGTGTTCGGCATTGCGCGAGCGACGTTTTGCGTACCCAGCCAGCGCGCCAGATCTGCGGCACGGATACCTGCGGCGATGGATATGATGAGTTGACCGGATAGCAGCGGGGCAAGCTGTGCGGCAACGTCGCGCAACTGCTGCGGTTTCACCGCGAGTACGATCACCTCGCTGCCTGCTATTCCTCCGGCGAGTTCTGCAGTGGCTAGCACGCCGAATTCCTGTTGTAGTCTGGTACGGTTGTCGGCGTTGATTTCGACCACACGCAGTTGCGCGGGGTTATAGCTACGCGTGAGCAGCCCGCCGATGAGTGCGGTCGCCATGTTGCCGCCGCCGATGAAGCAAATGTTCATAATGTTTCCTTTTGATAAATTCTGTTGCCAAAAATCGCTGAACCAATACGCACGATGGTTGCGCCTTCCGCGATCGCGGCGGAAAAATCATGCGACATGCCCATCGACAGCGTATCCAGTTGCAGGCCCTGCCGGTTCAACTGCTCACGCAACTGGCGCAATTGCGCGAAGGGCTGGCGCTGCGCGGCGATGTCAGCGCTAGGTGCGGGGACCGCCATCAGCCCGCGCAATTTCAACCTGGGCAGGCTTGCGATTGCGTGTGCCAAGGCTATCACCTCATTGGGCGCCGCTCCGCTTTTGCTGGCCTCGCCGCTGACGTTAACCTGCAGGCACACCTGCAATGCCGGCAGGTGGACGGGTCGCTGTTCGGACAGGCGCTCGGCGACTTTCAGTCTGTCCACGCTGTGCACCCAGGAAAAATTCTCGGCGATGCCCCGTGTCTTGTTGCTCTGGATCGGCCCGATGAAATGCCACTCGATCGGCAATTCACGCAACGCGGCGATCTTGTCCAGCGCCTCCTGGACATAGCTCTCCGCAAAACTGCTTTGACCGGCCAGATAAGCTTCGCGCAGCGCGTCCGCGGCAAAGGTCTTGCTGACCGCCAGCAACTTGACTTCGCCGGCGTTGCGTCCCGCTTCGGCAGCCGCCGATGTTATCGCGTCGCGCACGGCTTGCAAGTTGGAAGCGATTGTTGTCATAATCTCGGGGAGCTAACATTCCTGATTCAAACGGCACAAGGCCCTTACATCAAACCGGGACGATTATAATGGATATCACCGAACTGCTTGCCTTTAGCGTCAAAAACAAGGCGTCCGACTTGCATCTTTCCGCAGGGTTGCCACCGATGATACGCGTGCACGGCGATATACGCCGGATCAACCTGCCCGCGCTGGAGCACAAGGAGGTGCATGCGCTGGTGTACGACATCATGAACGACGGGCAGCGCAAGACTTATGAGGAGAACAAGGAGATCGACTTCTCCTTCGAGGTTCCCGGATTGGCGCGTTTCCGCGTCAACGCTTTTGTCCATAACCGCGGCGCGGGTGCGGTGATGCGTACCATCCCTTCCAAGATACTGTCGCTGGAAGATTTGAAAGCCCCCAAAATTTTTGAATCCATCTCGGATTATCCGCGCGGCCTGGTGCTGGTGACCGGCCCAACCGGTTCCGGCAAATCGACCACGCTGGCGGCGATGATCAATCATAAGAACGAAAGTGAACTGGGCCATATCCTGACCGTGGAAGACCCGATCGAATTCGTGCATGAAAGCAAAAAATGTCTGATCAACCAGCGCGAAGTCGGCCCGCATACCTTGTCTTTTCAGAACGCCCTGCGCTCCGCGCTGCGTGAAGACCCGGACGTGATCCTGGTGGGCGAGATGCGCGACCTGGAAACCATACGCCTGGCGATGTCGGCGGCGGAAACCGGCCATCTGGTGTTCGGTACGCTGCATACCAGTTCGGCGGCCAAGACCATAGACCGTATCATCGACGTGTTCCCTGCCGACGAAAAGGAAATGGTGCGCGCGATGTTGTCCGAATCGCTGCGTGCGGTAATCTCCCAGGCCCTGCTCAAAACCAAGGATGGCTCCGGGCGGGTTGCCGCACATGAGATCATGATCTGCACCCCGGCGATCCGCAACCTGATACGCGAAGCCAAGGTGCCGCAGATGTACTCGGCGATCCAGACCGGGGGCAATATCGGCATGCAGACGCTGGATCAGTGTCTGGCCAACCTGATCAAGGAAAATAAAATTACTCCTGCGGAAGCGCGTTCCAAGGCCGCCAACAAGGACATGTTCCCCGGCTAAGGAGCGATCAGCCTGTAGCGGGTAGCCAGCAACCAATAATCGGGATTGATATTATGGAAAGAGACCAGGCCACCGAGCTGATACACAACTTGCTGCGCGGCATGATAAGCAAAAACGCATCCGACCTGTTCATCACGGCGGGCTTTCCTCCGGCGTTCAAGGTAGATGGCAAAATGACGCCGGTTTCCAGTCAGGCGCTTACCACCCAGCACACCCAGGAGCTGGCGCGCAGCATCATGAATGACCGCCAGGCTGCCGAGTTTGAATCGAGCCACGAATGCAATTTTGCGATCAGCCCGCACGGCATCGGTCGCTTCCGTGTCAATGTGTTCATGCAGCAGCAGCGCGTGGGCATGGTGTTGCGTACCATTACCACCAAGATTCCCGATCTGGACGAGATGGGTATGCCACAGGTGCTAAAAGACATCGTGATGACCAAGCGCGGGCTGGTGATCGTGGTCGGCGGAACCGGCTCCGGAAAATCGACAACGCTGGCCGCGATGCTCGGACACCGCAACCAGAATAGCTACGGCCACATCATCACCATCGAAGACCCGGTGGAGTATGTACATGACCATAACCACTGCCTGATCACGCACCGCGAGGTCGGTGTGGATACCGAGTCCTGGCACAACGCGCTGAAGAACACTCTGCGCCAGGCGCCCGATGTGATTCTGATCGGCGAAATCCGCGACCGCGAAACGATGGAGTATGCCGTGTCTTTTGCGGAAACGGGGCACCTGTGCCTGGCCACACTGCACGCCAATAGCGCCAATCAGGCGCTGGACCGCATCATCAACTTTTTCCCCGAAGAGCGCCGCGTCCAGCTGTTGATGGATCTGTCGCTGAACGTCAAGGCATTCATTTCGCAGCGGCTGATCCCTAAAAAAGATGGATCGGGCCGCGCTGCCGCGATGGAAATCATGCTCAACTCGCCGCTGATCGCCGACCTGATCTTCAAGGGCGAGGTGAATGCGATCAAGGGCGTGATGGCGCAGTCGCGCGAGCTGGGCATGGAGACCTTTGATGGCGCGCTGTTCAAACTATACGAGGCTGGCGAGATCGCCTACGAGGAGGCGCTCAAGAATGCGGACTCGGTCAACGATTTGCGTTTGCGCATCAAGCTGGAAAGCAAACTGACCGTCGATCGTGACTTGATGAGCGGTACCGAAAATATGCGGTTGAACTAGTATAGCGTTGCACTGTTGATGAAACTTGGAGCTATCAAGCATGTCCTTATGTGGGAGCGGCTTTAGCCGCGATGCTGACAGTAAAATCCAGCGGTCAATCGCGGCTAAAGCCGCTCCCACAGGATGAAGTTAAGTCCCAGCAGAATGCACACTACAATAATTCCAATTCGCATTAAAAACGATAACTGTGTTGCCTTCGTCTTCGGCTCCTGATAGAGCTACTAGCCATTCGACTACGCTGACAAGAAACGTCAGCAAAGTCGCCGGTTATAGCCGCACTATATGTGCTGCCTTCGTCGCCTCATCCGGGTGCCCGGCCAAAAGCTTTTCGGACTCGCCGCCTTATTCTCCTTTCTAATGCGAATTGGAATAACGTCAGTGTTCCGCTTGGTGCTCGGGTTGAGCGCGATCTACTTGGGCCGATTGCTGCCGGACACGATCTTGTATTCCAGCAAACGGCATTCGATCGCGCCATTGAACAGCGGGGTGCGCCTGGACGGGGACAGGCGCATCAATTTCAGGATGGCCTTGTCGGCGGTGAATAAATAAGCCGTCCAGCCGCCGAACTTTTTCTTCAGCGCATCGCCCAGTTGCGGGTACAGCTCAGCCAGTTCGTCCAGCTCGCCCATGCGTTCGCCGTAGGGCAGGTTGGCCACCAGGATGCCATGTTCGGCAGGCGCCGAGATTTCCAGCACGTTGGCCTGTTTGAGCTGCACGCAATCTACCAGCCCCGCTTCTTGCAGGTTGCGCCCTGCGGTTTTCAGCGCGTCTCCGTACAGGTCGCTGCCGTAGATTTCCAGAGGCCGTGTGGGCAATTGCGCGGCGATCGCCTGCTCGCGCATGTTGTTCCATAGCGCGGCATCGAAATTCTTCAGCTTCTCGAACGCAAAGCTGCGCGCGATGCCGGGCTGGATGTTCAGCGACATCTGCGCCGCCTCGATCAGGAACGTGCCGCTGCCGCACATCGGATCGAGCAGCGGCGTGCCGGGCTGCCACTTTGCCAGGCGCAGAATTCCAGCCGCCAGATTTTCGCGGATAGGCGCGATGTTGGTGTGCGACCGCACACCGCGTTTGAACAGCGCGTCGCCCGATGTATCCAGGTACAGCATCAGCCTGTCGTCCTCGATGAACACATGGATGCGTATGTCCGGTGTCAGCGTGTCCACGCTGGGGCGTTCGTTACAGTGTTCGCGGAAGCGGTCGCACACCGCATCCTTGACCAGCAGCGTGATGAATTCCAGGCTTTTCAGCGGGCAGCGTATCGCAGTGGTATTCACGCGTATCGTGCGGGTCACGTCGAACCAGCGCTGCCATTGCAGCTCAAACACAGCCTTGTAGATGTCTTGCTCGCCACGGTAGCGCGTGTCTTTCACACGCCACAGGATACGGCTCGCGATGCGGCTTTCCAGATTGACGCGATAGCACAGCGCCCAGTCGCCGGAGAAATGCACGCCGCCTTCGGCGGTGCGCACGTTCTGTGCACCCAGCGCTTCCAGATCACTGTGCAATATGGTTTCAAGGCCGCGCGGGCAGGGGGCGAAAAAATCGGGCATAGGAATAGCTTAAAAGGGTTTCACGGTGACGAGGATAACTACCGCCATCAGGATGAGTACCGGAACTTCATTGAACCAGCGGTAGAACACGTGGCTGCGGGTGTTGCGGTCGGCGGCGAATTGCCTGACCAGTATGCCGCAATAGTAGTGATAGGCGATCAGCACCAGCACCAGTGCAAGTTTTGCGTGCAGCCACCCGCCGCTGAAGCCATAGCCCAGCCACAGCCACAGGCCGAAACCCAGCGCGAGCACGGCAATCGGCGTGACGAAGCGATACAGCTTGCCCTCCATCAGCTTCAGCCGCGCGATCTCGGCGGGTTCGCTGGCCATCGCGTGATTGACGAAAATTCGCGGCAGGTAGAACAGTCCGGCGAACCAGCTGACGACAAAAATGATGTGGAAGGCTTTAACCCATAGCATAACGTTCTCCCCGAATGAGTTTATTTTATCTGGATAATCTGGTTCAGTATGCCGCACACCTCCGCAAACCTGATGTCGGGCAAGCGCCTCATCGGGTGCGCACGGGCCGCACGCATGCGCCAGTCGAACGACTTGGGCTGGTGGCACAGCACATAACTCGTTTTTGCGGCCTTGCGTCCCTTGGCCGGGCCGACTGCCACGGCAAAAGGATTGTCTGCATTATATTCTGCGGTAGTCATCGGCAAGCCGATCACCAGCGAAGTGCGTTCGTTGAAACTGCGCGGGGAAAGCACCAGAAACGGATGTACGTCACGCATCTCTCGTCCCGCCTGCGGATTGCAATCTATCCAGATCACCTCCTGCCGGTCCGGCGTCCAAACCGCGCCGGAGCGGGCTACCACTTCTCCTCGCCCAGGCTGACACTTGCCATGACCTCGCCGCCATGGCGCGCGGGGTCGAAGCGGGCGAGGCGCTGCTCCAGCGTGAGCGGCTCATTTTCCAGCGGGGAAATGATGACACGCCCATCCTCCACGGAAACCCGCACGCGCTGATCCGCATGCAAATGCGCTGCGCGCGCTACGGCGGCAGGCAGCCGCACGCCCAGGTTGTTGCCCCAATGCTTGATGTCGAGAACGGCCTCGGTCATGTTCATGCTCCTTAGTGCACCATGTTTATACAAAGTTTAGACATTATGACGGGTTTTACGGAAGATGCAAGGCGGGCAAATTATAGAGCGGCAAGCGTTGCTTATTACTCTGAATGCAAGCATCCGGCGCAATGCCCGCCGGTTATTGCGCGCGAGCTGGTTAGGCCGCCATTGCCTGGTTCACCAAGATGATGCGGGGCGACTATACCCATAACATGTTTATTATCCTATTTGGATAACCGCCGCCGGAACAACACCAGTGACACATAAAAACCGCACAGCGTATAGCCCAGCAGTACCGCAACATGTGACAGCGCGGCAGGAGGCGAAACGCCCATCAGCAGCGGTCTGGCGATGTCCACCGCGTGCGTCAGCGGCAACATCGCCGAGACGTTTTGCCACAGCGGCGGCAGCTGCGTGACCGGAAAAAACACGCCGCATAATAACATCATGGGTGTGATCACCAGCGTGAAGTAGTACATGAAAAAATCGTAGCTCGGCGCCAGCGCGGTCATGATCAGTCCGAGCGCGGCGAAACACAGCCCGACCAACAGCGCCAGCGGGATCAGCCATAGCGACAGCAAAGAATGCGACAGCCCCAGCAGCCAGATCACCGCCAGCACCGTCACGCCGGATAACAGGCTCTTGCTGGCCGCCCATAGCATTTCCGCAAACACGATGTCATCCAGCGTAACCGGGGTGTTCATGATGGCCTCCCAGGTGCGTTGCTCGTGCATGCGCGAGAAGCCGGAATACAGCGCTTCGAAACTGGCGCTGTTCATCGTGCTGTAGCACACCGTGCCTGCAGCGAGAAACACCATATAGGATGTGCCGCCCATCTCCGGCAGCAGGCTGCCCAGGCCGTAACCCAGCCCGAGCAGGTAGATCATCGGGTCGGCTATATGGCCGATGATGGAAGTGGCCGCGACCTTGCGCCACACCAGCAGGTGGCGCCGCCAGATCGGGAAGAACCTGAAGCTTAGGCGCGGCGGGGAAAAATGATGTGTTGCCATCTAATTCCAATTCTCAATAAAAGCAGCATATGTGTGGGAGCGGCTTCAGCCGCGATTTATTTGGTTTCGCGGCTGAAGCCGCTCCCACAAAATAAAATGCGCGTCATTCGCGCAACTCCCTGCCGGTCAGTTTCAGGAACACGTCCTCCAGGTTCGCAGGACGGTGCAAATAACGCAGGCCACTTTGCGTTTGCAAATGCGCAAGCAGCGGCTGCGCGTCGTTCGCGTAGCAGAATGCCGTTTCGCCGCTCACCTCGAAGCGCTCCGCATAATGTGCGGCGTGTGCGCTGGCCCATGCTTCCACGGATTCGCCGAATATCTCCACCACCTGCGCCTCGATATGCTGCGCGATCAGTGCGCGCGGCGAGTCTTCGGCCACCATGCGTCCATGGTCGAGGATCGCGAGGCGATGGCACAGACGCTCGGCCTCGTCCATGAAATGCGTGGTGAGCAGCAGCGTCTTGCCCTGCACGGTGAGTTCGTGCAAGCGCTGCCAAATCAGGTGGCGCGCCTGCGGGTCGAGGCCGGTGGTCGGCTCGTCGAGGAAGATGATGTCCGGGTCGTTCACCAGCGCGCGCGCCAGCGTGAGGCGGCGTTTCATGCCGCCGGACAGCGTGGGGATTTTTACGTCGCGTTTGTGCGTGAGATTGGCGAATTCCAGCAGCGCGGGAATGCGCGCCTTGATCTCGGCATCTTTCATCCCGAAGTAGCGGCCATACACCAGCAGGTTTTCCGCCACGGTGAAATCCGGGTCCAGGTTGTCAACCTGCGGCACCACACCGACGCGCAACCGCGCCTCGCGCGCATGGCGTGGCACAGCGTGGTCGAGCAGGGTGAGTTCTCCGCCATCAGGATCGGTCAGTCCGAGCAGCAGGCGCAGCGTGGTGGTCTTGCCCGCGCCGTTCGGGCCGAGCAGGCCGTAGCACTCGCCCTTGTCGAGCGTGATGCTGAAGCCGTCTACCACCAGTTGGTCGCCGTAGGATTTGCGCAGATTGCGCGCGTTCAGCACCGCGCTCACTTGGGTGCTCCGCCCAAATGCTGCTGCACGATATGCTTCAATTGCGTCAGTCGTCCGTGGAAAAAATGTTCCGCACCAGCCAGCACTATCACCGGCAAATGTTGCGGGCGCGCCCATTTCAACAATTCATGTAATTCCACCACTTCATCCATGTCGCCGTGTACAAGCAGGGTGTGGGCGGGGACGTCAGGCATCGCGAAGCGCCCGACAGCCGGTGCGACCAGCACCAGTTGCTGCGGTTGCAAGTCGGCGGCAGCACGCGCCTGCACATAGCCGCCAAAAGAAAATCCCGCCAGCAGCAGCGGCAAGTCAGGGAATGAGTCGCGCATGAACAGGGCTGCCGTGATCGCATCCAGCGTTTCGCCATTGCCCTCGTCATAGCTGCCGGCGCTCCTGCCCACCCCGCGAAAATTGAAGCGCAGCGTGGCGTAACCCAGTTCCACAAATGCCTTGACCAGCGTGGTGACCACTTTGTTGTCCATCGTGCCGCCCATGATGGGCAGCGGGTGAGCCACCACGGCGATCGCGAGCGGCTCGCTGTCGGGCAGGTGAACGACGCCTTCGATGTTGCCCGCAGCGCCTGGGATGGAAATATTCTTTTGTGCAGGCATCGTCAACCGTTGCGTTTGAAAGTGTGCACCCAGACCAGCGCTTCTTCATCCCAGGACATGTTCGCATGCATTTTCAGGATGATCTGCTTGTACATGTCGAGATTGGGGTAGCCTTCGGCTTGAGCGTCTGCATCGGTCATGTCACCAAGTCGCTTGCGCTCAACGGAAGTCACCACGAAAGGGATACCTTCCAGTTCGAAAGTTTCATTCGGGTAAGCGTACAGGCCGTCGCGCCGTTGCTGCGTCTTGGAACCGGCGATAGTTGCGGCCACTAATTTGGGGTGAGTCACGAGGCGGGTAATCTCGCAGCTTTTTGCAGGATAATGTGTATTCATCGGGAGTAGGGTTCCGTGTTAAGAGCATATGTGCAGAGGGGGCGTGTCGAAACAGCGCGCATCATTATGCCATGTTATCGTGATCACCCATACCTAGGTAAACCCGATGGCCTGGTGTCGATCAAGTGCGCATTCGCAACTTGATTGATCGGCGGACATTTCGAGGATATATGACTTTTCAGTTGTTAAAAACCTTGCATATTGTTTGTGTAGCCGGCAGCTACGGGCTATTTTTTCTGCGCGGCGTTTGGAGCCTGACGGATTCGACCATCATGTTGAAACGCTGGGTCAGGATAGTGCCGCATGTCGTTGATACGCTATTGCTCATCAGCGCGGCAGGACTGGCGTACATGCTAGGCCAATATCCCTTCGTGGATGCATGGCTGACCGCCAAGATTATCGGGTTGCTGCTGTATATAGGCTTGGGCTTTGCCGCACTACGCAAAGGATTGAAGAATTCGACGCGGCTTCTTGCCTGGCTGGCCGCACAAGCCACTTTTGCCTACATCGTGCTGGTGGCCATCACCCGCAATCCGCTTCCCTGGTGATGTTGATTGCGGCCGGGGCAAGACGGCCGCAGTTTCAAAAATAATCAATCGGTGTTCATCCCGGCTTGATAAAGCACCACCTGGTTGCGCCCGGCTTTCTTGGCGCGATACATCGCCGCATCCGCGTTGCGTGCCAGTGTCTTTTCGTCTGCGCCGTGTTCGGGATATATGACAACGCCGATGCTTGCGGAAATTTCAAAAGAAGTTTCCGCAAAGATAAAGGGTTGGGCGAGTGCATCGCGTATCTTTTCGGCCACGGCCAAGGCATCTTGGGTGTTCGCCAGTTTGGGCAGCAAGACGACAAACTCATCCCCTCCCAGGCGGGCCACGGTATCGGACTCGCGTATGCAGCCAACGGCACGAAGGGCAACAGATTTGAGCAGCCAGTCGCCCACTTCATGACCGTAGTTGTCGTTGATGGGTTTGAATTTATCCAGATCAAAGAAGAGCAGGCCGAGATATGAATTGTCACGCTTGGCCCGGACGATAGCCCGCTCCAGGCGTTCGGTAAGCAAGGTCCGGTTGGGCAAATCGGTCAACGAGTCATGCAGCGCCTGATGGCGTATGCGATCCTCGGCATCCTTGCGGGCAGTGATGTCTGAAAACACGGCCACGTGGTGGGTCAGTTCGCCATTTTCGTTGAGCACACGCTTGATGGAGAGCCACTCAACATAGAGTTCGCCATTCTTTTTGCGGTTCAACACCTCGCCCGACCAGCTGCCGGTTTGGGTCAGCCTGGTCCACAGTTCCTGGTAAAACTCTTTGGTCTGCTGCTTCGCGGAAAGCATTTTTGGATTGCGGCCTATTGCCTCTTCCGGCGCATAACCTGTAATCGCCGTGAATGCCGGGTTGACGGAAAGGATGGTGTTTTGCGGGTTGGTCACGATCATCGCCTCGTTGGCAAGATTGAACACCGTGGACGACAGGCGCAACTCCTCCTCGCGCTTTTTGCGTTCGGAAATGTCAGAGTGCAGGCCGATCATGCGCAGCGGTTTGCCATCCATCGCCCGATCCATTACCAGGCCGCGGGTGAGTATCCATTTCCAGCTGCCGTCTTTGCAGCGCACGCGATACTCGACATGCAAACTTGGTGTCTTGCCACGGAAATGATCTTTGATGCAGGCAAGCACATGCTCCTTGTCGTCGGGGTGGCAAAGCGCAGCCCATTCAGTCATCTGGTCGCCGATGTCATTTTCGCCATATCCGAATAATTGCTTGCCGAGTTTGGATAATTGAACTTTGCCGGTCGGGATATTCCAGTCCCAGACCGTGAAATTTCCGCTTTCCAGCGCGAAGCTCCAGCGCTGCTCGCTTGCGCGCAAAATTTCGCCTACGGCCAGCTGGCGATGCCAGGAGCGAACCAGAAGCCAGGCAAACAGGATGGAGGTCAAGATGAAAAGAGCGACGAATATGGCTGTTCGAGACGCATCCCACTGCCATTCGGCCAGGATGTCGCGCTTAGCCAACCCCGTAACAACATACAGCGGATAATCCGCAAATTTTTGGTAGGAGAATATCCGTTCGATGCCATCAGTAGGGGAAGGCGCCACATAGGTAACGTTATTCGGGTCGTCCTTGAGCAGGCTGCGCAGTTGATCGGAAATCGCGAACTGTCCAATGGTCCCCGCTCCCTCCGCGATCTCCGGGAACCGGGCCATGGAAATATGGTTTGCAGAGCGCATGGCAATTACACCATTGGCGCCCCAATTCAAGGTGGCGAATTTCTTGACGAAATAGGCGACAGGAATATTGATGTAGGCAATGCCCGCAAAGTCGCCATTGGGAAGGTTGATGCGACGGGATAGCGGAATCGCCCATTGCTTGCTGATCCGCGCCATGACGGGCTGGGCGATTACCAGGCCCGCCTGCGGATTATTCTGTTGCCGGATGAAATGTTCGCGATCGCTGATATCGACGGGTGTGCCGGGTTTCACCCCTTCGCCATATAGCACCAGGCCTTTTTCATCGGTCACGCGCAGGCTGATAGCCTCGGGCAAATGAGACTGTTGCTGTTTCAGAAAGGTAGTAAGGCGCTTTTGCCGGATGGCGCCTGCGGCGAACTGTTGCTCGATCTCGTCGGCTACGGTGCGCAAGACCAGATCGCTGCGGTCAAACACTGCGCCGAGATCGCGCGACAGCAGCAACGACAAATTTTGAGTGGTGGTTCGAGCGTGCCCTTCATGCTCCAGCAGATCCTCATGGGTGGTAAAAGCGGCCAAGCCAATGACCAGCAGGTTGATCAGGAATATGCCCGCGACCAGACGCTGGACAAAACTCAGGTGGCCAGCAGGCCGCCGCAAGAATGATCTAAAAGTTGTCTGCATACATATGCCGATATTTGCCGGGAAACTCTATTGCCTATGTGCAGCCAGAAATTGGGTATCGGAGTTTCAGTTGCCGCTACCAGATTTCATTATAGCGCTTCGAAGGCTGAATGAGGTGGCGATCCGGGTGGATATAGGGGTGACTACTGCATGCGTCCATCGGCCATTTCGGATGGCATCTGCTTGTTACCGGCTAAACGCGGCATAAATCTGTAGCATTTTTTCCGGCAGGCTTCTGATGTGATCTACCACCATGTAGTTGCGTGCGCCGAATATCTGGGTGATGTATTCGTCGGCGTTGGGGTCTAGGCTCAGGCAATAGCTGTGTATGCCGGTGCGGCCAGCGTCGATGACCGCATGTTTTCCGTCGAAGCACAGGTAGCGCGGGTCGGGCTGGTCTATATCGTAGGGTTTTCCATCCGTGATGATCATCAGCAGTTTTTTGGCGGATTTCTGCAGATTCAGGTGGTGGGTTGCGTGGCGGATGGCCGCACCGATGCGTGTGGAGCGCTTGCCAGTCATGCCGGCGATCCTGGATTTCATGTTGTCGTCATGGGGCTGGTCGAAGCCCTTGAAGCGGAAAAAATCGACGTCATGCCGGCCCCTGGAATTGAAGCCGTAGATGGCGAGCGGATCGCCGGTGGTTTCCAGCGCCTCGGCAAACAGGATGCAAACTTCCTGGGTCAACTGCAGCACGGTATGGTCGTGTCCATGCACGGTCTCGTTCGTCGAGCGGGAAAGATCGAGCAGAACCAGCACCGACATATCGTGAGTCTTGCGAGCCGAGCGCATCATGACCCGGGTATCGGGCGGCAAGCCCAAGCGGAGGTCGGCCAATGCGCGGATGGCGGCATTGATGTCCAGCTCGTCGCCTTCTTCCAGCTTGCGGATGCGATGCACGCCTTTGTAACGGATCGCTTCCAGTATATTTTTCATGCGTGTGATGAGGTGTTTGTTGCGGGTGGTGATGTCTGCAATGACCCGCAGGTCGCCGCTGTCCGGGTCTCGCTCACGCAGCATCACCCAGGATCGAGTCTCGATCTGGCCGCGATAATCCCACTCGGGATAACTGTAAGTGTCCGAAATCGACGCAGCCTTGATCGATGCTTGCATCTGCTCAGACTTGATATCTTTTTCCGTGCTCTCGATCTTGTCGCTGTCCAGAAATAATTTGATGGGCGCTGCAACGGTCGGCGCATCCTGTTCTTCGATGGGCGCAATGACAGGATCCCACAAGAATTGGTTGTCGTCACGGTAGGGTGCAGCGAGTCTGTCCGAGCGAGCGTTGAACTTGATATTTTTTTGCAGAAACGATTTCGACAGCATCAGGCCGATGTCGATGGAAGCGGCATGGCTCTCCAGATCGTTCGCCGCATTGAACAGGACGCGTCCCTGGCTGATCCACGGATCGTCATCCTGATAGGTATCATCGAGCAATGCTCGCGCGAGGCGGTCGAGGTAATCGCCGGCAGTTTGGTTATGGCTTTGAGAGCCCGGGTGCTGTCTGCACCAGAGCTGCTTGAGGCCAGGGAATTGGCGTATCGCCAGAGTTTCCACCCGCGCATCCTCGATCACCGAAATCATCGTCCTTTGCAATTTGTTCACCGACTCCGGGGCGAAATGGTGTCTGGAATAGATCAGATGGGCTGCGGCGTGTGCGGTAGCGGCACGATAGATTTCCTGGCCGGGTATGGACGTGACGCCATCCAGAGTGACGTCGTAATAACACGTCGGCACGTGGATCAGAGAGTCTTTGATGGAGGGGGTGCCTATGCCCTGTGTTTGCGGGACGGCATCGAAAGAATTGATCGCGAAATCGCAGCCCCACAGTGCTTGCAAATATATCCTGATGCGGCGTTGCACATCGCCCAATTGGGTGGGCGTGCGCTCCTTGAGCTGGATGACCCCGGACTCTGTCCGATCGCTGTGATTCTGAAACAGACGCATCAGGCCGGATATCATGGCGGCGCGCGTTAACCGAAAAATGTGGTCACTGCGGAATCGAGCGCGTCCCGCATGTCCGGATCGTCGGTGATCGGCGATATCAGCGCGACACCGCACGCTTTTTTTGCCGCGACATTGGTTGCGATCAGATTGCCCGCGTAGATTAGCATCCGGGTGGAAATTCCTTCATCCAGGCCGTGGCCTTTCAGGTTGCGCGCCATTTTCGCAATCGACACCAGCTTCTCGGCAATTGCCCTGGCAACGCCGGTTTCGTGGGCCACGATTTCAACTTCGATGGCATGTTCTGGATAGTTGAAGTCGAGTGCGCCAAAGCGTTGTTTGGTGGATTGCTTCAGATCTTTCATCATGCTCTGGTAGCCGGGGTTATAGGAAATGACCAGCTGGAAATCGGGATGCGCATGCACGAGTTCGCCGGTCTTTTCCAATGGCAGCACCCTGCGGTTGTCGGTGAGAGGGTGTATGACTACGGTGGTGTCCTGGCGGGCTTCCACCACTTCATCGAGATAGCAGATGCCGCCGTAACGCGCCGCAATGGCGAGCGGGCCGTCCTGCCAGCGCGTGCCGTTGGCGTCGAGCAGGAAGCGGCCCACCAGATCGGAAGCGGTCATGTCTTCATTGCAGGCGACGGTGATCAAAGGTCGCTGGAGTTTCCAGGCCATGTATTCGATGAAGCGCGTTTTACCGCAGCCTGTCGGTCCCTTCAACATCATGGGCATGCGCGTGGAGTAGGCTGCCTCATACACGGCGATTTCGTCGGAAACTTCGCGGTAATAAGGTTCCTGCTCGATGCGATATTGGCTGATGACGTCTTTCATATGTTCCCCAATTGAAATGGTTAAATCTGCTCTCGTTATTTGATTATGAAGTATTCATGGCGTTTGATGTAGGCCAGCCTCCAAGCAGCCAGGGTAAATATCCATGCGATGATCTTTGCGATGATAAAGTTAAAATTCAGCCAATCCAATTGCAGCACTACGGTAAACGCGGTGATATTGAAGGCGATGATGGAATAAATAACCAGCCATGGAAATTTGATCATGATCCGTACCTTAAGGACAGGCTTAAAAAACAAAAAAATTGACGCACATGTTTGCGGAACAAGTTTATTGTTACTCAGTATCGCTGTTGCGCTGAAAGTCGCGCATTAAATTTTGCGTCATTCTTGCGGCGATATACGCGCACCAAAACTTCTCCGGGAATGGCGCCTATATTAGCCGACTCTACCGCCAGAATGACACAACCCTCAATAGTGAAGATGGAAGTTGAAAAAGAAATCATGGCTCGTGTCGGAGTAGTACAGGTATAAATAACTCAGGAAGCGCACAAACAGAGGTGGCAGGCAGGCCAGCCATTTCGCGTGTTTGCCGAGGATTCTTGCGACCAACAGCCCGACCAGGAAAGGCACTAAAAAAATATCTGCTAGCCACAAAAAATTAAAAGTGGCAATTCCCCTGAATACCTCGATCCGAACTCCCAGCAGCCAGTCGCCAAAAAAATTCAGTGCCATGCCTGCCAATACAGCTATCGTCCAGTTAACCGGAGTCCTTACATTACAAGATATCAATCTGACACTGCACTGGACAGATATTGACGCAAGCCTTGAGTAAGCGTAGATTTCGTCGCTCAAAATGCTGTTAAAGCGGTTAAAAAATATTTTTTGCTTGACCGTACATTGGCATATATTCATATGCAATTGATTGGCACGTTCACCTTTCCAGAGGTACGCGATGTCCGATAAGACAAAACATTCGCATTTGTGGCAAGAGATAACACTGGCACTCGTATTGAAGGCCTTTATTTTGTTCATCATCTGGGCAGTCTGGTTTTCTGTCCCACAAGACATCAGCCTCGATGACCAATCAGTAGCCTCAAAAATTTTATCCAAGCAACCCTGAAAGGAGCATAACCGTGATTCCATCCCAGGAACTTGTTGACGTATCACGGCTGCAATTCGCCGCTACTGCGCTGTACCATTTTCTTTTTGTGCCGCTCACCCTGGGCATGTCCTTCCTGCTGGTCATTATGGAATCTGTCTATGTGATGACCGGAAAAGAGGTCTACAAGGACATGACCAGGTTCTGGGGCAAGCTGTTCGGCATCAACTTTGCGCTCGGGGTGACGACCGGACTCACCATGGAATTCCAGTTCGGTACCAACTGGGCGTATTACTCGCATTATGTCGGTGACATTTTCGGCGCGCCGCTTGCCATTGAAGGGCTGATGGCATTCTTCCTCGAATCAACCTTCGTCGGGCTGTTCTTTTTCGGATGGGACAGGCTGTCCAAGGTAAAACATCTGATGGTTACCTTTCTGGTGGCGGTAGGCTCCAACCTTTCTGCGCTGTGGATACTGATCGCCAACGGCTGGATGCAGAATCCGGTCGGGGCCGAATTCAACTATCACACCATGCGCATGGAAATGACCAGCTTTACCCAGCTGCTGTTCAATCCGGTGGCGCAGGTCAAGTTTGTGCATACCGTTTCGGCAGGTTACGTGACGGCCTCGATGTTCGTGCTCGGCATCAGTGCGTATTATTTGCTGATCGGCCGGGACAAGGCATTTGCGCTGAGATCAATCGCCGTGGCAGCCGGATTCGGCCTGGCTTCCGCGCTGTCGGTGATCGTGCTGGGCGATGAGTCTGGCTATACTGCAGGCGAAGTGCAGCGCGTAAAACTTGCGACGATCGAGGCCGAATGGCACACCGAAAAAGCCCCCGCAGCGATCACTGCAATTGGTTTCCCGAACGAGGCGACCCAAAGTACCGATTCGGCAATCAAGATTCCCTACCTGCTCGGCCTGATCGCCACCCGTTCGGTTGATCAAGAGATCACCGGCATAACCGAGTTGCGGGTAGAAAACGAAGCGAAAATCAGGGAAGGTATGATTGCCTATGCAGCGCTGGAAAAGCTGCGTGCCGGCGACCGCAGCGATGCAACCAAGGTGGCTTTCGAAAAAACCAAAGACAAGCTTGGCTATGGCCTGCTGCTCAAGAAATATACGCAGAAAGTAACGGATGCCACCGAAGACCAGATCAAGATGGCGGCGCGCGATACCATCCCGCACGTCGCGCCGATGTTCTGGACCTTCCGCATCATGGTGGCTGCCGGATTCATGATCCTGTTCATTTTTGCCGCCAGCTTTTATTACGTCGCCAAGCGCACCATCGCCGAAAAGAGATGGCTGCTGAGGCTCGCGCTATATGGCATCCCGCTGCCGTGGATCGCCGCCGAGATGGGCTGGATCGTCGCCGAATATGGCCGCCAGCCGTGGACCATCAGCGGTATCCTGCCGACCAACCTGAGCACCTCCAATCTTGAAGCTTCCAGCGTGTACCTCAGCCTTGCCGGTTTCGTCGGTTTCTATACCTTGCTGCTGGTGGCGGAGCTGTATCTGATGTTCAAGTACGCGCGCCTCGGACCACAAAGCCTGCATACCGGCAACTACGGCAACGCTTAAGGAGACGAAGATGATATTCGATTACGAAACACTGAAGCTGATCTGGTGGCTGTTCGTCGGCGTGCTGCTTGTGGGCTTTGCCATCAGCGATGGATTCGACCTCGGCATCAGGACGTTGCTGCCATTCCTCGGCAAGAACGATGACGAGCGCCGTGTCATCATCAACTCCATCGGTGCCACCTGGGACGGCAACCAGGTCTGGTTCATCACCGCTGGCGGCGCGATCTTCGCCGCGTGGCCCATCGTTTATGCCACCGCATTTTCCGGCTTCTATATCGCACTGATCCTGACACTGTTCGCACTGTTCTTCAGGCCGGTGGGATTCGACTATCGCAGCAAGTTGGCCGATCCGCGCTGGCGCTCCGCCTGGGACTGGGGCCTGTTCGCCGGCGGCTTCGTGCCCGCGCTGATCTTCGGCGTCGCGTTCGGCAACCTGCTGCAGGGCGTTCCGTTCAGCTTCGACGGTGATATGCGGGTCACCTACAGCGGCAGCTTCTGGCAATTGCTCAACCCGTTCGGGTTGCTCGCCGGCGTAGTCAGCTTGTCGATGCTGCTGATGCACGGCTCGATCTACCTGCAAGTCAGGACCGAGGGCGTGATCGCGGAACGTGCGCGGCGCGCGACCAAAATTGCCGGTGCGGTATTCATCCTGGCCTTTATTCTGGCTGGCGTCTGGATCATGAACGGCATCGACGGCTATCGCATCATCACGATGCTGCCCGCCAATGTCGCTTCGACCCCGCTCGACAAGACCGTCGAAAAAGCCGCAGGTGCGTGGATGAGCAACTACCACAACCATTCCTTGCTGTGGATGGCGCCGCTGCTCGGCATAGTGGGCGCTCTGCTGGCCATCATCCTGTCCGGCGCGATGAAACCCATCTCGGCTTTCATCGCGAGTTCCATGATGCTGGCCGGGGTGATCTTCACCGCCGGTATCGCGCTGTTCCCGTTCATCATGCCGTCGAGTTCCGACCCGCGCAGCAGCCTGACGGTATGGGATGTGGTGTCCAGCCATCTGACACTGCAGATCATGTTCTGGGTGGTGCTCATCTTCCTGCCTATCGTGCTGGCCTACACCTCGTGGGTGTACAGTGTGCTGCGCGGCAAGATTACCGTCGACATGGTACGTGCCAATGACCATAACGTTTATTGACCATTACATTTATCGGAAGGAAAAATCATGTGGTACTTTTCTTGGATGCTGGGTGTGGGCCTGGCCATGGCGTTCGGCATCATTAACGTGATGTGGCTGGAAGCGGAATTCTTCTGCAAGATCGAACTCGAAGAAGCAAGGGGAAGCAAAAAATAAACCTCTGCCACTGCGCGATTTATTGCAAAGCAGACTATCCGATATCGGCATTGCGGCGGATACTTCGCAACTCATTCTGACTGCGGGCGTCACCCATGCACTCGAGCCGATTACTCGATACTTTGTCCGCACGGGGGATGCGGTGCTGGTGGACGATCCCGGTTACTTCATACTCTACGGCGGACTCAAATCGTTTGGCGCCAAAATAGTCGGTGTGCCGTTGAACGCCGATGGCACAGATACCGATGCGATGGAGATTTTGATCAAGCGGCATCGCCCGAAAATATTTTTTACCAACACTATCCTGCACAACCCGACCGGCGCCAGCATCAGCCAGCCAGATGCTTACCGCATGCTGCAACTCGCTGAAAAATACGACATAGTGCTGGTCGAGGACGACATTTACGGAGACTTACATCCGTCGGCGATCACCCGTTTGGCAACGCTGGGTCGGCTCAACCGCGTGATCTACGTCAGCAGTTTTTCCAAATCCGTTTCTGCCAGCCTGCGTGTCGGTTACTTTGCCTGCAAGCGCGAACTTGCCGCCAACTTGTCCGACATCAAATTGCATACGGGACTGACCACGTCCGAAATCAGCGAGCGCATGATGTATCAATTATTGACCGATGGCCATTACCGCAAGCATCTGGACAAGCTGCGCGGGAAGCTGCAACAGGCGCGGGAATCCACCATCAAGAAACTGGGCTTTGAGTTGTATTGCGAACCGGCGGGCGGGATGTTCATCTGTGCAAGGTTGAGCGAGACATCCAATGCGGCAGAAATCGCCGGAAGCGCCGCTAAATTGGGTATCATGCTAGCTCCCGGCAAAATGTTCCTTCCCCATCAAGAACCTTCACCCTGGTTCAGATTCAACGTGGCACATTGCGAAGATAAAACTATGTTTGAATCGTTATCCAGATTGCTGCGAGCAATAAAATAAAATCACGGGAAGTCTCTGAAACGAATATTTTCTCTCATGGGCGCTTGTCGCGCTTGCCGAGTTTATCGGCAAGCGCCGTATATCTGATCACACATTGATGCCATGAGTCGCCAGCCGCATTGCCCGGGTCTTGTTGCAAGTTGCATGCGCATTTGCAGGCCGATGCGCGGTAACACCCTTCCATGCTGTGCCCCGTGCAGGACGTGGTAAATGCCGCGCACTGGTTATTGCATACTTGCTCGATGCGTTGGGCTTGTTGCGTTTCCCCGGCAGATAGCTGCCGGGGTGGCGGTTTCTGCGTCAAGACTCCCCATCCCATCATGACCAATCCGAGAATGGCAAAGATGCCGATCACCCAATTGAAGCGCGTGGATAGCGCCGTTAATGTTTGTTGCCACGTCGCCTTGCCACCCGGCTTGCCGATGCCAGCGCTTCCCGCCTGGAAACACAGCAGTCCCACGGTTGCGGATTTTTCGTGCAGCTGGTTGCAGGCATCGACGCACTCGCCGCAACCGATGCAGCGGTCCCCTGATTTGATGTCGGTCGGTTGGATGCCGGTGATGCATGATGTCGCGCAGTAATTGCATTTTGCGCAATCGGGCGAACGGGAAGCATCGTAGCGGATATGCAGGGCATTTTTGTTGTTGAATATTATTTGCCCGACGCGGTAAAAGCAGGCGTAGTCGCAAAAGAAATAACGGGCGAATGCCATGTCGATGAAGATCAGCAGCGCGATAAAAAAATACGGGAAGGTGATAAAGCTGGTGACCTGATTGTTGGCGCTGAAGGTGATGAAGTCCCAAACATCGCCGGGTGGCAGGAAATAAAGCACGGGAATGAGCGCCAGCGCCAGAGAGGCAACCAGGAAGGTTGTTCCGAGGATCAGCCAGTTGAAGGCCTTGTTCTTGGCGTGCGCAACGACCAGGCCCCTGCCATCCACGCGCACGTCGGCGCGCTTGCCCAGGAATTGATGGGTCAGGTTGTTGGCCCACTCCACCAGCAGGTTTTGCGGGCAAGCCCAGCCGCACCAGACCGCACTAATCGTCACATAGCTGAGGATGGGCACGGCGACGAGCACGATGGAAAGCCCAAATATAAAGGCGAAATTTGACCACCATATCTGCCGATCCAGCACATGGAAGCTGGCCGAGGCCAGGTCGATCCTGAATAATCCGACGGCCGGAATCAGCGCGATGATCAGCAGAGTGGCAATCTGGACAGCGCGTCTGGGAAAATGAAATTTTTTCTTCGACATGTGCCGGATGAATCGGGAGTGGAGGGGTGATTTAAAAATCGGGGCGACTCGGTTTGTCGTTAAATTTTCAAGCGTTCTACTATTCGCCCATTCTGCAAATGTTGTTCGATGATTTCATCGAGATCGCTCTCGTCAACAAAGGTGTACCAGGTGCCTTCGGGGTAAACCACGATCACCGGACCTTCGTCGCAGCGGTTCATGCATCCGGCGGAGTTGATGCGGATTTTATTCAGGTGGCTGGAGATGCCCAGTTCCTTGACTTTTTTTTTCACATAATCGCGTGCTTTTTGCGCGCCGTGTTTGCCGCAGCAGTCCCCGCCGTCATCGCGTAGATTGGTGCAGAAAAAAACATGTTTGTCGAAATGACTCATGGTCGTAACCGGGTAAATTAATGATGCGTGTTTGAAAGAGGCGGGATTATACTTTCCAGATGCGCCCAAGATGCAATATCAGCAGCAGCGGAAAAACCAGGGTGATGCTTTGCGCCAAGCCGTTGTAGTTGAGCAGATGCCCGTAGTGCCAATGATATATGGACATGGCGGAAGACGGGATGTTGTCGTCGAATACGAAATTGACGATAGCCATATAACACAAGGCCGTTGAAATGCCGATAGCAAGCGCTGCATGACGCGGCAGGCGCAGCACCGCGAGCAACAGCAATATGCCCAGCAATATCCCCAGGACCGCTTCACTCTTGATCCATAACAGCAGCGCCCAGGATTTCAGCAGCAGTGCGGCGGCGATGAATTTGAGCAGCGCCACCAAGCTTAATATCGCCAGCAAGGCTGTAATGATATTGTGCGGCATGCGCAGCAGGGTCAGCATCAGCGTGCCCAGCATCAATAAATTCAGCGCGACAGCGCCGCTTTCCCAGATATTGAACGGCGCATGTGGCAAGGTCACAAAAGGGCGGTGCGACGCCCCGCTGATAAATACATTGCCCAACATCGGCAGGGAAGGGTTGATCTGGCCGAACATCCATAGCGTCAGTAAAGCCAGCCCGAAATCCATTTCCTTGCCGTGGCGGAACAAATGGCTGCGCCAGCGCATCAGGTGCGAAAAAAGCCAGGTCCATGAAGTGATGCTGACCGCCAATAATGAGCCGGTCAGTGCGCCTGCGCTATTGGTCAACAAATCCATATTGGAACTGACGCGCGTCGGCAAGTACATCTGCAGGTATTCCATGCCGGTTGAAAGCGCCACGCCCAGGCACATGCCCAGCATCACGCAGCCCAGGGCGCTGAAGTGTGTGCGTAGCGCCAGGCCAAACAATAAACCCAGCGGGATATAGGCCAATAAATTAACGGTGGCATCGAACGCGCTGTAAGTGAGCAGAAAAGGGGCGCGCAGCACCTCGATGAAATCCAAACCCTGTTCGCGCCATCCGGCAAAGGGTGACAGGCTGGCGTAGACAATCAGCAGCGTGTAGCCGATAGCCAGCCAGATAGAGAGTTGCGCTCTGGATTCTTTGATGGGAGCTTGCATGTTTCGCCTTGCCTGTATCGCCAATAAATATTCCAGTTTAACCGATTCGGGCGATTGATTAAGGCTGCAAATCGCAAGGATATGTTTTGCGCTGTATGGCAACATGCCATATCATTCACCAAGCGTGACATGTTTCCTTGAGAATATCTCTAGGGGCGTATTGAACGCTGGAGTTTCACTAAATGAGGAGGATATGATGAATGCTCATTACACGATTGCAATGATGGCGGCTCTGGCAGTTTCAGCCAGCGCATTTGCGGCAGCTGACGGGGAAGCGCTATTCAACAAAAACAAATGCAGCACGTGCCACAAACTGGACAACAAGACAGTAGGCCCCACGCTGAAAGATATCGCGGCCAAGTATGCGGGTGACAAGGATGCGCCCGCAAAATTGGAAGCTAAGGTGCGTAGCGGCGGAGGGGGCGTATGGGGTTCCGTTCCTATGCCGCGCACTCCGGCTGCGGTCAGCGATGAAGAAATCAAGACGACCGTGGCGTGGATGCTGTCGCACCACAAATAAACCGGTTTGCGCATGAGCAGTTTGTAAAAGACCCAGGCCAGCTTGTAGCTGGCCTGGGTCTTTGCGTGCGAGTAACTACTGTAGCGTTGCACTGTTGATTAAACTGAATGGAGTTATCGAGCAAGTCCTTTGTGGGAGCGGCTTTAGCCGCGATGCGGACAGTAAACTCGATCGACCAATCGCGGCTAAAGCCGCTCCCACTGGAGAAGTTAAGTTTCAAACAGAATGCAACACTACACTACCAGCCGGAACGCTGCTTGCCGTCACGTTTGTTGCGCATTTTCTCCATCGCGGCATCCAGTTCTTCCCGAGTTACCTTGCCGTCTTTATTGGCATCGACTTCATCGAAATGTTTGGATAGCATCGGCATTTTTTTGGCTTCTTCGCGTGTCAGCGCACCATCGTGGTTGATGTCCGCAGCATCGAAGCGTTTGTTTTTGCCCTGTTCGAGCATCTCTTTGTGCCCTGCCCGCATTTCTTCAGGGCTGAGTTTGCCGTCGCCGTTGCTATCCATATCCTTGAAATGCTTGTCATGGGCAGCATCGAACTCGGCCTTGGAAACCATGCCGTCACCGTTGCTATCCATATCCTTGAAGTGCTGATCCTCCATATGTTCGTGCATGCCGGGCATGCGGTCGCCCGACTGGTGTTCGTCGTGCATGCTGTCGTACATGTGTTCACCATGTGCACTCGGTTCGGCGCTGGCCAGCGACGCGCCCAAGGCAAAACAGAAGGCGATGGCGAAATAATGTATGGGCTTGCTCATGAGTATCTCCTTGTGATTGGGACTGGCGGGGATGGCGCCGGTTTGGGCTGGTCACCATAAAGCGACCGGCGTCGACGCAGTTTAGCACCCGTCCGGTTTAAAATCCAAGGAGCAGTTACCTGTCCACGACAGGGTATAATTACGCCAATTTTTTCGTCCCACCTCCA
>JACPYR010000085.1 GCA_016195965.1 Nitrosomonadales bacterium
CTCTGAGCACGAGCAGATCGCCAAGGCGTTGGATGCCGACTTTTACTTCGCACATCCCTACGCATCATGGGAGCGCGGAACCAATGAGAACACGAATGGCCTGATACGACAGTACTTCCCCAAGAATAGGGACTTCACCACCATCACACAGCAGGAGATTAACCACGCGATGAAACGATTGAACAACAGACCTAGAAAACGGCTTGGATTTCTGACGCCCGCTCAGGTATTCTTACAGTCAGGCGTTGCACTTCAAAATTGAATCCGCGATTTCGTTCAAGGAGCGATGAGATGAAAAAGAGCAAATGGAACGGGCAAGCTTGCCCTATCTGCGCGGCAGGTGTGTTGCATGCTGGCAGCAAGACTGTGCACAAGACTATAAAGGACATCCCTATAAAGCAAAGATACATGGGGCTTTTTGCGACAAATGCGATGAAGCTGTTTTAGTTTACGACGCGGCTGAAGAAGCAGCATGGCTGGCATTTCGGGATCAAGTTGATCGTCAAGTGGCCAGTGAATTGGAGTCTATTCGTAAGCGCTTAAAACTTACCCAGGCTCAAGCAGCAAAATTGGCGGGCGGCGGGAAAAATGCTTTTTCTCGTTATGAGCGAGGGCAGGCCAAGCCAGTTGCGGCGGTTATTAATTTGTTCAAGCTGCTGGATAAACATCCTGATTTGATCAAAGAGCTGGTTTAACTTGAGTGGTTCAACACTGGATTTCGAATAGTGATGTAACTGCCGACGATATAATGACAGGGCTGGTGCATACCTTGGGTGGCACCGCCGCCAATGTGCGTGATGCCACCTAAGCGCAGACATTGCTGCATGAAGGCGACGGATGTGGGCTATCGGGGTGCCGCGAAGCGGGAAGAAAATTTGGCGGCTTTCATGTGCACACTATTTCATCTACCGGGGTGTTGTCCAAAGGAAGTCATGTCCGATATTTTTCTTCCCATGCGGCAAATTCTAACGGGCGCAATCCAAAGCGAATTGCGTTACCGGAATGAAGTGTCTTGAACTCTTCAATTGCCAAGGTAACAAAGCGTGACTGATCCTCCTGCGCCACACTCTTTGGCAAGGTCGAGCGTATCGCTGTTTCATCGGCAGGTTGCCCGCCTCGAACGATTTCGCGCACAGTCTCGGTCAGTTCTTTGCGGTAGCGCAGACGGAAGGTGTCCGGCGGAACCAGTTGCTGTTGAACGGCGACATATTGCTGGCAGGAGCGTTCATAAGCCCAGACAAATACATCACGTAATAGCTCGACACGATTGAGTTCATATACTCCCAGCACAGCATCCACGTAAGCTTGTTGCGGTACATCGATGAAAGAAAGCGGACACAGATTGTGCTGGATTAGCGGGATATTGGCGGCCAGTCGCGAGACGCGCTTATTCACATCTTCGAAGGGTTGCAGGTAAGGTAAGTGCACCATCAGGAAAAAAGATTGCTCGAAAGGATCCTGGATTTCTGCGGCCATGCCCAACACGATGACGAACAGTTCTTCTAGGCGTTGCGGCATGGCAATCGGCAGATAGACGCTTCCGCCGATCTCCACCGGACGGTTACGAATGCGACCGCAGGTAAGCGGATCGGGCATCAAGCCATCGGATAGAAAGGCGTGCAAGGCGATGATAGTTTCGGGAGTGACGCTGGCGTGTTCGGTGTCGTGCACCAGATATTCGATGGCGGACTTGTGGTTGAGAATCATCTGAGTTTCCAGCGCATTCTTTCCTTCGGCTGCCTGGCCAAATTCGATTAACCGTTCAGTGTCTAGACGACTGTAGGTGTTGCCTTCAAGCATTGAGGATGCCCATGAAAGATCGATGAGCAAGCGATTCAGAATATCGCGCGCAAAAGTGCCAGCCGGTGTGTGCTCAGCGGGTGAACGCCCCAGGCTATGCAGTTGGGTGCGTAACGATTCGGGAAGGTAAGTAGTTTGGTTGGGGTGGTATTGCTCAAGAAATTCGTTCTTGTAGCTTACGGGCTTGCGTTGGTGGCGTGGTTGCCGAACGTAGGTTTTGATTTCCTCGCCTTCATGTGAAGTAGGGATATAGGTTTCTCCAGTCCCCTGAGCTGAAGTGGTGCCCTGTGCGAAGTCAACCGTACCAACGATGTTCGGCGATATTCGATATTGGATTGCGCGGCCTTCGCCTTCGCTGAGTATTCGTTTTTGCTCGATAAGTGTGGAGAGGCGGCGCTGTAAAGTGCGGCGCGCCACATCTGCACTGATCATCTGCGTAAGTCGATTTATGCCAATACCTTCTGGATAAAGGGCGATAAGATTAAAAACCTGATCTAACTCATGAGATGTTACGATTTTTGGCATGTTATTTACATGTTTTTGTGGCGCGCCGTACAGTATCGCGCCATTTTAATTGGCGCGCAATAACTTTATGTGCGCCAATTAAAATGATCTATTTGGCGCAAACTCAAGCGGCGCGCCCGATCCTATTGCATTTATTAGTAAATTAAAGAAATAAATATGATCGGCGCGCCGGTCAGTCATTGCACTTATTGATAAGCTATTGTATTTATTGATAATCTATAGAGCAGTACTCAAATATAGCATTTTTAACAAAATGAAAATTCCCATTTTATATTGTAATTAAATGATTAAACGTGACCTTAAATGGGGTAATATTAAATTCTTTAATAAGTTTATCTAATTGATTAGTAATGTTTTATATCTATTAAAACCGATGATAAACGATTTGAAGCATGGTGCGGTAGTTCGTTCGGGACGAGGAGTCGGAGGTTCGAATCCTCTCACCCCGACCACTCCTGTGGGGTGGTGCGATTGACTCTGCTTCTGCGCTCCGCTAAAGTGCGCCGCATGTTGAGTGCATTGCCCAAAATCCTGCTGGTCTTCGCCTTGCTGTTTGCACAGCATGGCGGCTTGGTGCATGGTATTTCGCACACGCTGGCCGAACAATCGCAAGGCTCGGATCAGTCGCTGCCGCATGACAAGCATTGCGACCTGTGTGCGGTCTATGCGCAAATCGGCAGTGCGGTCGGCAGCAGCGGCATCCATTTCACCGGCAGTGATAATTTTGAAACGCTGCATTCCACTAACCGCAGTTTTTATACTTCCGATACTTTCGTCGCGTTCGCGGCGCGCGCCCCTCCTTACTCCGCTTAAGCCGTTTACAGCCTCGCCGTTGTCGCGAGGTTTTTTCATGCTTAACAGGAGTAAGTCATGTTCAGAAATATTTTTTGGCGCGTGGCTATTGTCGCGCTATCGGGTTGTTCGTTCGATGCGTACGCCGCAAACGATGCCGATCTGCAAGCAATACGCGAGCAGGTACAAGTGCTGGAACAACGCATCAACCAACAATCCAGTGCCGCCGCCGCGAGCGGTGAAGGTGCGTTCAATCCGGCTATCGCGCTGATCCTGTCCGGTACTTATGGGCAACGCAAACAGGATGCGGCGATTCCGGCAACCGGTTTTGCGATGAACGCCAACAACACCGCCTATACGCGGGGCTTTGCGCTGAAGGAATCGGAGCTGGGCATTGCCGCCAACATCGACCCGCAGTTCCGTGGTGTCGGCACGTTCTCGCTCGATCCGGCGGGTGGCATCAATGTGGAGAACGCCTTCGTGCAATCCAGCGCATTGGGCAACGGACTGAATCTCAAGTTCGGTCGATTCTTCTCCGGTCTGGGTTATCTCAACGAGCAGCATGCCCATGTCTGGGATTTCGTCGACCAGCCGCTGGTGTATCGGGTGCTGTGGGACAACCAGAACGGCGACGATGGCATGCAGCTGAAATGGCTGGCGCCTGCCGACATGTTCATTGAGATCGGTGGCGAGATTGCTCGCGGGCGGGGTTACCCCGGAACCGACAGGCAGAACAAGAATGGCGCGGGAGCCGGTGTGTTGTTCGCACACTTCGGTGATGACATCGGCATCGAACACAGTTGGCGAGCCGGCGTTTCGCTGCATCAGACCAGGCGTGAAAATGCGCTCAGCAATGCCGTGCCGGATTTGAATGGGGCCTTGGTCAGCAACAATTTTACTGGCGATAGCCGGACAGCCGGGCTGGATTTTGTGTGGAAATATGCGCACAACGGCAACACCCGCGAAAGCTACCTCAAGGTGCAGGGCGAATATTTTCAGCGCAACGAAAGCGGGATGCTGACATACAACACCACAGGCGCGAGCATCACCGACAGTTATGCCAACACCCAATCCGGCTGGTACTTGCAGAGCGTGTACCAGTTCATGCCGACTTGGCGCACCGGCCTGCGTTATGACAGGCTGGCTTCGGGTATCGCATCGGTAGGGGCGTTGAATGCGGGCAACGTCATAGCCAATTATGCGTTCTCTCCGTCGCGTATCAGCTGGATGGTGGATTACAGTCCCAGCGAATTTTCCCGCTTCCGTCTGCAGTTTGCGCGCGACGACTCGCGACAAGGGTTGCCTGACAACCAGCTATTCCTGCAATACATCATGAGTCTGGGAGCGCACGGCGCGCACCAGTATTAATCATCAATCGCCGTCATTCCAGCGTAAGCGGAATGACGAAATTTAAGGGATATTGTCATGAAAAAGCTGCTCTCCATTTTTTTATTATTAGTTATCAGCTGGAATGCCCATGCCGAACTTAACGTGTTTGCCTGCGAGCCGGAATGGGCCGCGCTTACGCAACAGTTGGCGGGCGATCAAGCCCGCATTTACATTGCCACCGGCGCATTGCAGGATCCGCATCAGGTACAGGCGCGCCCTGGCCTGATCGCCAAGGCGCGCAGCGCGCAGTTGCTGGTATGCACCGGTGCGGAGCTGGAAGTCGGCTGGATGCCGGTGGTGCTGCGCGAATCCGGCAACAGTGCGATACAAGCGGGCAGAAGCGGCTACTTCGAGGCGGCGCAATATGTCGCGATGCTGGAGGTCCCGACCCGATTGGATCGTGCCGATGGCGATGTGCATGCGGCAGGCAATCCGCACATTCAGACCGATGCGCGCAATTTTCTGCCGGTCGCGGAAGCGTTGAGCAAACGCCTGATTCAGCTTGATCCGGCCAACACTGCTTACTACCAGCGGCGGCTGGCAACATTCGACCAGCAATGGCGCGCCGCGATCGCGCGTTGGGAAAAACAGGCCGCACCGTTGAAAGGACAGCCCGTGATCGTGCAACATCGCGGCTTCCCCTACCTGAACAACTGGCTGGGGCTGAAACAGGTTGCCGAACTGGAACCCAAGCCAGGCATGGAACCTAGCGCCGCATATCTGGGCAATGTGCTGAGCGGCCTGCAACAGCATCCGGCAAGAATGGTGTTGCGCGCCGCCTATCAGGATGAGCGGCCATCGGAGTGGATCGCGGAGCGCGCGCGCATACCTGCCGTGATCGTGCCCTACAGCGTGGGCGGCACATCGCAGGCGACCGATCTGTTCGCGATGTTTGACGACACGATACAGCGTTTGCTGGCGGGATTGAAATGACGAACTACCGAAGAGGTCATCATGAACGACATTGAACTTAATATTCTCCTCCCTGCCTTCATCGCGGGTTTGCTGGTGCTCGCGACACACATCCCGCTCGGCATGAAGGTGCTGGCGCGTGGAGTGATCTTCGCCGATCTCGCGGTCGCGCAAATTGCCGGGCTGGGCGTCGTGATTGCGGCGCTGCTGGATATAACCGGACACCCGCTGCTGGTGCAGGCAATTGCTGCCGCCAGTGCGCTGTGCGGCGCTACGCTATTGGCGTGGATAGAGCAGCATCTGGCCGACGTCAAGGAGGCCTGCATCGGCCTGACCTTCGTGCTCGCCGCCAGCGCGGGGGTTTTGTTGATGAGCCATGATGTGCATGCGGGAGAACATCTCAAGGACTTGCTGGTCGGACAAATCCTCTGGGTGAGCAACGCCCAGTTGATCGTCACCGCTCTATTGACCGCCGCGTTGCTCGCGCTGGGGCAGTGGGCCAGACTGAAAAACAGCAATCTCGGGTTTTACGGCATATTTGCGCTGGCGGTCACCGCCTCGGTGCAATTGGTCGGTGTGTATCTGGTATTCGCCAGCCTGATCGTCCCGGCGCTGGCCACTTATCGCATCAAACATAATCGCGTTTATTATGCTGCGGCGATAGGCATTGCCGGTTATGCGATAGGCTTGATGTTGTCGGCATGGTTCGATCTGCCCAGCGGCGCTGCGGTGGTGTGGGCGCTGGCGGTTGTCGGAATTTTTGCAGCCTGGATGCCGAATGCGCGAAAAAAAGGCTGATTTTCATTACAATGCGCGCTGCAATTTTCAAGCGCATTTCAAATGACCGACAAATACGCCGTGATCGGCAATCCCATCTCGCACAGCAAGTCGCCGCAGATACACCGGATGTTCGCGGAACAGACCGGGCAGGACATCAGCTACGAAGCCATCCTTGCGCCGCTGGATGGCTTTGCCGCGACAGTTGAACGGCTGCGCGCTGAGGGTTACAAGGGCTGCAATGTCACTGTGCCGTTCAAATTTGAAGCGTTCGAGATTGCTAAACACCTGACCCCGCGCGTCCAAGCAGCAAAGGCAGTAAATACTCTCGCATTTAATGGTAACAAAATCCACGGCGACAATACCGACGGTGTGGGGCTAATACGCGACATTGAACATAATCTTGGAGTTTCGTTGCTAGGCAAAAACGTACTGCTGATGGGTACTGGCGGTGCGGCATGGGGGATTCAGTTACCCTTATTAAGTAAAAATATTAGGCACTTGGTACTTGTGAGTCGCTCTCTGGAGAAAGCAGAAGCGATGCGCGTGCATGGTTCTCAATACTATGAACACGCATATGACACCGAAATATCTACAGAAACCTACGAGAACCTAAACGGAAAACAATTTGATGTAGTCATCAATGCGACTTCCAGCGGCCTGTCCGACGAAATGCCGCCGCTGCCGCGCGGTATCTTCGCGCCCGGCGCGCTGGCCTATGACATGATGTACGGGCGCGAGACGCCGTTCATGAAATTCGCGCGCGAGCAGGGCGCTGCCGTCGTGGCAGATGGTCTGGGCATGCTGGTCGAACAGGCCGCGGAAGCCTTCTTCATCTGGCGCGGCGTGCGCCCCAAGACCGCCCCCGTCATCGACGCCCTACGCAAGCAATGAAAAAACTGTGGCGTTGGACTTGGCGCGCTTTGGCGCTGCTGTTGCTGCTTCTGCTGCTCTATCAGGGCTGGATATTCACGCGCATCTGCTGGTGGGTGGATCACAACCCGGTGTCCAGCGCGTTCATGGAAACTCGCCTGGAGATCATGCAGGACAAAAATCCCAACGCGGCGCTGCAGCATCAATGGGTACCCTATAACAGGATTTCCGACCAACTCAAGCGCGCGCTGATCGCCGCAGAGGATGCGAGTTTTGTCGACCATGAGGGTTTCGACTGGGAAGGCATCGCCAAGGCTTACGAAAAAAATATGAAGAAAGGCAAGATCGTCGCGGGCGGTTCCACGATCAGCCAGCAACTTGCCAAGAATCTGTTCCTCTCCACCAAGCGCACGCCCTGGCGCAAACTGGAGGAGGCGGCGATCACGCTGATGCTGGAAGCGGTGATGGACAAGCGGCGCATCTTCGAGATTTATCTCAACATCATCGAATGGGGCGATGGCGTATTCGGGGCGGAAGCGGCCGCCCGGCATTATTACCAGGTGGGGGCCGCGCAACTCTCTACGGAGCAGGCAGCGAAGCTGGCGGCGATGGTTCCCAACCCGCGCTACTACGACAGGCACAGGGAAGCGCGCGGACTTTTGCTCAAGACCGGCATTATTATCGAGCGCATGAATGATGCGGAAATTCCCTGAGCAGTCAAACCGGGTTTTCTTTACAATAGCGCGGGACTCAAAGGGAACGCGCGATGAACAACAACAGCCCGGAACAGCACTACACTGAGAACGTGCAGGATCACCTCAAGCAGGTGGAATCATTGCTGAACAAACACGCCTTGCTGGAGGAAGTCATTCATCGGCAAGAGCTGCCGCGCCAGGATCGCCACGCGTTGCTCGACACGCTGGTGCACAAACAACATATCGCCGAATTGGGGCGCAAGCTGGATAGCCTGCACCCGGCTGATATCGCCTACATTCTTGAAGCCCTGCCGATCGAACAGCGCTTGCTGGTATGGGACCTGGTCAAGTCTGAGCGCGACGGCGAGATATTGATCGAGGTTTCCGAGGCGGTGCGTGAATCGCTGATCGCCAGCATGAACCGCGAGGAACTGAGTGCGGCTGCCGGGCAGCTCGACGCCGACGAGATCGCCGATCTGGCGCCCGATCTGCCGCAAAACGTGATGCGCGACGTGTTCAAGTCGCTCTCTATCGAAGAGCGCGAGCAGTTGCGTGCCGCGATGTCTTACGCGAAGGATTCGGTCGGCGCGCTGATGGATTTCAACATGATCCATATCCGCGACGATGTCTCGCTGGAAGTGGTGTCGCGCTATCTGCGCCGTTTCGATGAGCTTCCCGACCATACCGACCAGTTGTTTGTGGTCGACCGCGATGACCGCTTCACCGGGGTATTGCCGCTTAACCGTATCGTGGTCAACGAGCCGGAAATGATAGTCGGCAAGGTGATGATCACGGATACGATACAACTGCATCCGGAAGAAAAAGCCGAGCAGGCGGCCCAGGCCTTCGAGCGCTACGATCTGGTTTCTGCGCCGGTGGTGGACGAGGACGGCAAGCTGGTCGGCCGGGTGACGGTGAACGTGGTGCTGGACTTCATCCGTACCGAATCGGAAAACGAACTGCTGAACCAGGCCGGTTTACGCGAAGAAGAGGATATATTTGCGTCGGTATGGAAGAGTGCGAAAAACCGCTGGGCATGGCTGGCCATCAACCTGTGTACCGCCTTCTTCGCGTCGCGGGTAATCGGCAGCTTCGAGGGCACGATAGAAAAATATGTCGCGCTGGCCACGCTGATGCCCATCGTCGCGGGTATCGCGGGCAACTCGGCAAACCAAACCACGACTATCATCATCCGTTCATTGGCTCTGGGGCAAATCAGTCCGGGTAACTCGCGACACCTGCTGGTGAAGGAGTTGGCCATCATCGGGCTGAATGGCTTGGTGTGGGGAGGGGTTGCCGGGCTGTTCGCTTACTTCCTGTATCACAGCGTCTCGTTGGGCATCGTGATGACCAGCGCGATGCTGCTCAATCTGCTGGCGGGTGCGATCGTGGGCATGATCATCCCGCTGACAATGCAAAGGCTGGGACGCGATCCTGCGATCGGCTCCAGCGTCTTGCTCACCGCCTTCACCGACAGCGGTGGATTTTTTATCTTCCTCGGCTTGGCGACAATCTTCCTGATTTGACTTCTGCACGGTCAACGCGCGATCAGGATCGCACTGCCAGTACAGCATCACTCATGATGCAAAGGCCAACTCAAGCTTGGCTTGTTGTTTTCAGCAGCATGGACTGCCCACGCTGGAATAGGAATATCCAGAGCCTCAGGGAATTTTGCAGCAGCGATTTTAACAGTGGAAGGAACAACGCCCGCGCTTGAACACGGGTTGCCGCAGTGACAAAAGAAGGAGCAAAAAAGGGCGAGGAACAGTACCGCGCCCCTTGCGAGGCAAACTTAAGCGCCCAATATACCTTTGCCGGCTGGCTTGGCAGCGGGTTTCTTTGCAGCGGCTTTTTTCGCTACCGGCTTCTTGGCAACAGCCTTTTTAGCGACCACTTTCTTAGCGGCTGGTTTAGCAGCGGCTTTTTTCGCTACCGGCTTCTTGGCAAC
>JACPYR010000086.1 GCA_016195965.1 Nitrosomonadales bacterium
GCCTGTTCGCCGAGCAACTGCGCCAGCGTTTCATCGCTGGATTCCGCACCCAACAACAGCAACGGCGGTACGCTGCGATTCAAATAATGCTGCGCGATGAATGCCTGGATGATCTCATCCGCAGACAAATCTTCTGCGTGATCGGGAAAGAAACTTTTGTCTCCCAGGTGCCGTCCGCCGCGAACCATCGCCAGATTCACGCATACCAGCCCGTTCTGTTGTGCCAGCGCGATGATGTCGGCATCCGTCGCGCCGCCGGTCGATTCGACAAACTGCTTTTGCTGGACGATGTGCAGTGCGCGCAACTGGTCGCGCAACGCCGCCGCCTGTTCGTAATGCTGCGCCTCAGCCGCCTGTTCCATCGACGCGCGCAAGCCCTGCTCCACTTCCTGATGCCGCCCTTGCAGCAGCAGCACCGTATTGCGGATATCCGCCTGATAATCCTCCGCCGAGATCAATTTGACGCAAGGCGCGGTGCAGCGGTGGATCTGGTGCAACAGACAGGGGCGGGTACGATTACTGAACACGCTATTTTCGCAGGTTCGTATCCTGAATATCTTCTGCAGCAACTGGATACTCTCCTTAGCCGCATACGAATTCGGATAAGGCCCGAAATATTGATGCAAACGGTTCGGGGCGCCGCGATAGTAGGTCAGACGCGGGTACTCATCACCGGTCAACACGATATAAGGATAAGACTTGTCATCCCGAAAAAGAATGTTGTAGCGCGGCCGTAGCGATTTGATCAGGTTGTTTTCCAGCAGCAGCGCCTCGGCTTCCGAGCGCGTGACTGTAGTTTCGATGCGCGCAATGTGCGACACCATCAAGCGGATGCGCGGTGAAATATTAGTTTTTTGAAAGTAGGACGCTACCCGCTTTTTCAGCTGCTTGGCCTTGCCGACATACAGGACCTCGCCCTTGCCATCGTAATACCGATACACGCCCGGCAGCAGCGGCAGGCTATCGATTATCGGCTTGGGATCGAATCCGCTTGCGCGCTCGCTCACATCAAACCCTTCAGCCCGGCGGCAAATTCTGTTGCCCCGCCGTTGGCAGGATGACGAACCGAACCTGCAATTGGAATACCCATTTCACGCAAGAGCCCTTCAGACTTCTTTCCGACGGCGACAATCTTCGCGGCAGGAAAAGCCCCGATCAGCATGCGCAAGCCCGGCTCGCCCAGGCTGATCTCGGCTGGCGACGGTGTCCTGTTTGACCACAAGTTATCCGCACGATACGGATGCAACTGCATCGCATTCCACAGAATGGTGCGCTCGGCGATGCCCAGCCGATAGAGCGTTTTCCAGACGATCGTGGCCGACGGCTCGGAGAACGGCAAGCGCCTGGTTGACAGTCTGCCCTGCAACGCAGGAATACGCGGGATCACCCCCTCCCCCAACAAACGTTCGCTGGTAAAAGCGATGCCACTGTATCGACAGCCCTGATATCCGGGCGCCTCTCCAGCGAGAATAAATTCCGGATTGCAGTCCAGATGAAGCGCCAGCCTCGCTAACTTTTCGGCGGGGCCATTTCCAACCGCATCATGCGGGCAGCAATCACGCCAGGGATTAAAAAGCCCGTCCCTGCCTGATGGCAGCGTTTCAACGAGATTACGGGCAAGAGAAAATTTCGACATCAAGCATCTTTCACCGCTTATTAATTCCACCAAGGTGCAAGCATTAATGTTCCACACCACTATGACCAAAAAATCCGATGTACCACAAGGCAATCAATGCGCTGACGCCAGCCAGCACCAGCAGATAATATGACCACATCGATTTCCTTTCCGCGTAAGGATCGACCAGCGAACGGTGTGCCCCTTTGGGTAAGTGAGCCAGTCCGGTCAGCGTTGTGCCGAACGGAATATTGACCAGTAAACGCGCATTGATCGCCCAACCGTTGGCATCGAGTATCGGACCGAGATTGCGGCGCTTCAGCTTGAACCAGGCCAGTAGCATGGCCGGGCAGGAAATCAGCAACATCAGACCAATCACGGCCAGCGGTATCTGCCAGAATTTCAATCCCAATATGCCGCTGACTATCGAGGCGAGAATGCCGCCTATCGCACCGATCGCCAATCCGATCGCCGCAAAAATACCGGCAAACTTGCCGACATCGAAGGACGGCTTGACCGGTACGGCAGGGGTTTCGACCACCGTCTTGCCGCTATCCACCACCGCCTTGATCATCTTTCCTTCCACTGCGTCTGCCTTGGATGCCGCAAATTTCTGCATCTGGTCGCTGATCACCTTGGTGAACTTCTTGTAAGGCGACCAAAATGCCTGGCGGATACTGATCGGATTATCGATAAGACGCACGATGATGGCATCCCAATCCTGCCCTTTGCGGTCATAAAAAACACCATTGCGGCCCACCATCAAGAAATCCGAATCGCCTGCGGTAAACGCAGCAACGATATTCATTTTTTCCGTTCCGCCATGGCGCACACACTCGCAATACGCCAGACAAATTCCGCTCATGCTGGCAAGCGCGGCATGCTTGTTGACATCGTCTACTCTGACACACAGTTCGCAACTGCGACCGTCGAGATAGAGCTGCCCAACCTGAAAAATTGCCTTACCCTTACCGGTATAGAAATTGCGGAATGACACAAAGTTATTTGCCAGCACGAACAGGTCCCGGCTGTAGCGCAGCAGCCTTTCCACCGAACGTATCGCCTTGATATCCGCTTCGACCATCCGGTCCCGGGCGATCATGTCTTCGATCTGCATCCTGAATTGACCATGCAGGATGGCATGTATTCGTGCTGCACCCAGCTGTTCGACACGGGTTGCGGGCTTGTCTGCCTGCCACGCGCCGAATGCCGAAAATTTGCCGCACAATGCGGTCCATTCCGATGCGCTCAAGCTTTCTTTTTTACCGAACAACGGCATGATGGCCTGCAACCGCAATGCATCCATCCTGCTCTGCCAGGCTGGGTTTAATCCGGAAAGCAAAGGCAGCGGTTTGTTTGCCTCTATCGTTGCCAGGGGAAAGCTCGCCACATCTTGATTAAGCGCCGACAGGTTTTGCGCCGCAAGACGCTGGTAATCCTCGGCAGAACGACTCAATGGCAGGGCTGAACGAGCATCGTATACCGCCAACTGGCAACGGGTAAAATAGTCATCGACCTTGTCTGCCACTGCATTAAAGGCCTCAGCCGCAGCCTGAGTCTGGTCACCCGCGAACAGGATCGCGGCATCACTCTCCCCTTTTCTCTGCCAAGCAGAATACGCATCGGCCTCGGCAAAAAACAGGTCGCAGATATCCTTGTTGATACCGGCCTCACCGCTCAGATCGGTCACTGCACCGACGCACCGGATGATGTCCTCGATCGCGGTGCGCAAACCGTCATCACGGATTTTACTGGCGCAAATTACCCCATCGCCATTGAATTCCAGTCCTGCCAGCAGCTTTTCGATATCTTCCATGTCCGCAAGCGAGATTGCCGTCTCATCAGACTTGCCCAGGTTTTTCAAGATGTGCCGCGCAGAGGCCAGCACCTGTTTTCCTTCCTCGCTGCTATCGTCGATATCTGCCAGCGATAAGCTATCAGCACCCTGCATCAGCAGATCAGGGTTCTTCAGCAGTCCGCCTGCCCAGGCAATGGCCGCTAGCACTTCGTTGGCGCGCACATGCCCATCTGCGTCGGCATCAATCAACTCCAGCGTCCTAGTATCGAACTCGATACCTTGTGTCGGACAACTCAAAGCCACCCACAATTTCTGATCGAGTTCCCGCAAAGCCAGCAGATCAGCGCCGTTATCCAGTTGAACCTGGTCAAATCCGCCGGCACGAAAGAAATTCCATGTATGCGCTTTAATCATATGGCCTCATGATTGGAATAAATGAACTGGGTCATGGAGCGATTATACTAGCCCGCAACATCAGCTCTCCCGATATTCCAGGATAAAGGTAGCGTGCTCATCTTGCCCCAGCACCTTGACCAGATACGGCATTACTTCCTGCAGTACACCATGCAACAACCATGGGGGATTGAGTATGAACATGCCGCTGCCGTGCATGCCGAACCCCTCTTGGTTGGGAGTTTGCACACTGAGTGCGACATGCAGCCAGCTCTTTACCGGCAGTTGCTTGAGCTGCTCCGGCAATTGCCGCGCCTCGGCGCGTTGTAGCTGCGGATACCATAGCGCATACACGCCATTGGCAAAACGTTTCAATCCCTCCCCTAGCGCAGACGCCACGCGCTGATAATCCTGCTTGTCTTCATAGGGCGGGTCTATCAACACCAGCGCGCGGCGCGGCGGTGGCGGTAACAGGGATTTCAGCGCCCCGAAGCCATCTGCTTGCTGAATCAGCACCTGGTTGCCGTGAACGGAAAAATTCTCGCACAAAATTTCATGGTCGGTCGGATGCAACTCGAACAACCGCATCCTGTCCTGCTCGCTCAGCAACTCCAGCGCCAGCAATGGTGAGCCCGGATACAGCTTCAACAGTCCGTCTGGGTTGATGCTCTTCACCCGTTCTACATAGTCGGCCAGCGGCGCGGGCAAATCGTCGCGCTGCCACAGCCGCGCGATGCCGCTTTCATACTCCGCGTTCTGCGCGGCATAGCCACTGTCCAGTTCGTAGCAACCAGCCCCCGCGTGGGTGTCGATATACCAGAACGGTTTATCTTTTTGCGCAAGATAACGCAGCAATTGCACCTCGACGAAGTGCTTCAGCACATCGGCATGATTGCCGGCATGAAAGGCATGGCGATAACTCAACATGAATTAAAATCGGGAATTACACAAAATGCGATTGTGCCATGCTTTGCGACAGCGCCGCTACGCAAAGCCATTGCGAAATCAAGAAGCGAGGCTTGAAGATCAGCCCCGCCATTTAATACTCTTCAGAAGTGGCGTCCTAGCGCAACACTCGTCGAAACAGGGTTCAGGGTAACATCTATCGTCTGCCCAGTGGAAAAAATGGCCTGAGTCTTGAGATAGGATTTGACAACGGTCAAGTCTGCAAACCAATTATCCTGCATCTCATATACCACGCCGATTTCCGGCGTAATACCCCATGCCGAATTGACGCTAAAGGTCGTTGGCGTGGTGCTGCCGGTATTGGTCAATGCGGTCAGCGCGCCCGATCCGGTCGCGTTGCGGAAATACGCATAGGTCAAACCAAGACCCACATAGGGGCGCCATTTCGATTGAGCATCCAGAAAATGATATTGTCCGAAAATCGTCGGCGGCAATGCATCGACTTGCCCCAAATTACCCACTCCCGCTATCGAACCGTCGCCATAGAGGGTGTGTGTATAAGGCGCACCCAGCACCAGATCCACCGCGATGTGCTCGTTATACGCATAACTGAGGGAAACAATCGGACGGGTATCGCTGTCCACCCCCACTTTTGTTCCCGGCAATGCAGGTGCACTCAAGTCGCCGCTTTGCACCTTGGGACTGACTTTATTGATACCCGCCGCGATCGACCATCCTTGCGCAAAAGCAGCAGCACTCACAACCATCGATACGGCAACCATGCCCGCTATCAACGCATTCTTCATTAAATATTTCATATTATCTCCCTATTCTTTAATCGACACGGCGATCACAGCCAGCCCTTGGTCAGCATTTCCTTGGACACCAGACGCGCCAGGAGCCAATATCCGTAAGGCGTCGGATGAACGCCGTCGGCAAACAGGTAATGGTCAACTACCCCGGGAATCAGGGTGGCCGAACTGCATATCAGGGATGAAGCAACTTTGATCGAATCACAGGCTTGGGCCGTAACATTGGATAAACCATAAGGCCCCGGATTGGCAACCTGGTCGCGGCTAATCGTATAGGCATCCACATACAACACATTAGGGTTGCCTGCCAAAAGGGATTGCAATTGGCTGTTATAGGTCGTGACCATCTTATCGACCAAGGCTTTGGTTGTCGTACTCCAGGCTGATGCAGAAGGTGTGCTGATTATGTCCGGAACATTGATCACCACCACATATTTGGCACCCTTGCCGACAATCTGCGTATTCACATAACCCGCCATTTCAACGGCCGCAGTCCCTACATTAAAAACAGCTCCAGGTGGATTCGCCGGTGCTGTAGCCGCTAATTGATAGAAAACATCGTTCGCACCGGCCATCACAAAGACGATCTCATCCCCTTTGAAAGTGCCACTCGCCAACGTCGCGAGATGACGTTGTATCTGGGTTGCCACCGGCACCGTCAGCTGAGCTGAAGTTGCGGTTCCCCCAGTGAGCAATCCATTGCCCGGACCAGGCTGACTGGTCACGCGCGCTCCGCCCTGCGCATAGTTGGTACACCCTGCAATCAAGGTCTCGGTAACGCCAAAACCGCCATTTGCTGCCGGGCAAGGAGCTGGCAAACCCAATTGGGCTGCCATCAGCTCGGTCCAGTTTTTCCCCGTGCCGTTGATTGTGTATTGACCGCCACCTGCAGCAGTGATTGCCGGGACCTTGTAAGTCCCGACATCACTCAAGCTGTCGCCGAACGAAACCTGTGAGCTGAATTTGACTTTAGGCGCCTGATTGCCATTGCCGCCGCCACCGCAACTGGCCAGCACGATGGCCAGCAGCAACGCTGTGACAAGTTTGAACTGATGCATGCTTCCTCCCTTTATGTAATTATCAAAACGGACTTCACTCTATTGCAAGCTATCCGACTAAGCAACATCTTCAACCTTATTTCATCGCTTCAAGATTGAGACTCATCAGGCGGCCCTGTTCCTTGTTCAGATGTGGCAAATACGCCTGGGAATAATCGTCAATATTGTTGTGCTCAGTGGTACGCCAGTCCCATCGCCTCACTTCGCGGAAGCCAACCTCAAGCAGATCACGGCGCAGAAAGTCCTCGTCAAAAATCATTTTATGGAAATCGTGCTCATTACGCTGCCCGCCGATGATCAGGCCAACCAATCCGCTGAGCCCATCTGCCAGACCATGTTCGTAATAAATTGCCGCGCAAGCGGCAAAGTCAGGAACCGACAACCGCAATACACCGCCAGGTCTGAGCACCCTGAACCATTCTTTGAGTACCGCCTTGTATGCATATCGTCCGAAGTGCTCCAATACATGGCTGGCATATATCAAAGAAACGCTGTCATCGCTCATAGGCAACCGCTCTACTGGCCCAACGATATCCACATGTGGAGCAGGTTGTGCATCCACATGCACAAATCCCGGTATATAGCGAGGGCCGCAACCCAGATGGAGTTTCATATCCTCAGATCGTTCCTTCCAGCCAGCTACCGGGACGGGAAAAGCCTGCCGTTTCGCGTAGCGCACGTGCTTCGGTCTTGCGGCCGCAGGCCAGCAATCGGCCGTTTTCGCGGCGATGAACACGTACAGTCTGAACATCAAATCCCGCATCCACCAGCCAGCGGCCTAATGCCGTTTCGTTGGGTGCATACCAGTTCCAGCCTTTTTCGAGGGTGCCCGAATAGCTGCATATGCTTCCTTCGCCCGCAGCCCCTTTTGTTTCTATAAAGACATCGCCACCTGGTTTGAGATAGGCAAAAAGAATGCGTAGCAACAACATTGGATCAGTAACGTGATAAATCACCCCGGAGCAATAGGCATAATCAAACTGCCCGCCCCATTCCTGTTTGTCGGCAAACAAACTCGATTCGATCACTGGCGTTTGCAATCCCAATAAATCAACCAGCCGCCTGGCAGCTTTGGCAGCGATCGGATGCTCTTCCATTGCGGTGATTTTTCCGCCCATCCCCGCCAGCACGAGTAGGTCACCACCAGACCAGCATCCCACATCTAGCACCTGCTTGCCATGCAAGCTGGTTGGCAACATCCCCAATCGCATGGCTTCGGTAGTAATTTCAACATGCCTGGGGCCCATTGCACCGGTCCGGTTGATGCCACAGCCAAAATTGTGGTTGTGCCCCCAGACAAAAAAGTCTCGGAAGGCTATGGATGATTGAGAGTGCCAAAAATCGTCTGGTCGGGCTTGGTCTGGAAACTCATCTTCCAGGGTAGAAGCAATGCGACGTGCATCCTCGGGTGTAGTTGACTCCCATTTGGCAAGAGCTTGGGCAACGATCTCGCCCGCCGCTTCACGGGATATTACTTGCCTGGGCTCAAGAAAGGTTTGGGGCTGTGTGGCATCCCGGATACGATCTATCTGACTCATCGACTTTCCTTATTTCTTGATTATCATTTTCATTGCAGACACGTGCCTGGCCTACCCTGCCTTGCGCAAAACACTGTCGGGAAAGTTGCTAATTCCCGTGGCAGTATAATCTGTAACAATCAGGAAATCGCTGTGCTCGGACAGAAATTTCCTTAACGCCACTCGCGGATTAGAGCGTTTGGCATCTGGATATTTTTCGCTGGATACTACGACTGGGGTACCCGCCAAATCCTCAAAAGTGGTATCCGCGACAATCAGGATTCCCCCCGGTGTCACCAATTTTGAATACTCCTGTAGTTCGGCATAAACATGGTCACCATCATGCCAATCGTCGAGAAAAACCATTACAGGACCAGGATCAGTAGCAATCGCCGCGCTGATGGCAGTCAGTATTTCTGGTGACTTTGCATCACCAATCAGCCGTTGCCGCACCAGAGGTGCAAAACGATGCAGTTTGGCCGACAGCAATTCCTTCGCCTCGGCTGTTTCATGCACATCCACAGTAATGATGCCACCGCCATCTTCGGTGGAGCGCCCCATCATCGCCAGCAGCGACGCAAAAAAAATGGCCGTGCCGCCAAACTTGGTACCGGTCTCGACTATCCACTTCGGATTGGCATCGAACACGATACGCTGTAACGCCAACAGGTCATCTGGCAATTGCCAGATCGGCACTCCGAGCCAGGTTTGTTCATACCAGCGCAGGTTATCCGCTAATCGCAAAAATGTACGTTGCATATCCTGCACGACGAAGTTAAGGTCTGGACGTGAGTCAGGGGAAGTGCGACAACTTGCAATATTTTCGGCTTGAAGATTATTCATTCGTTGAATTATATTCTATGGGGCTGTAGATAATCGCTCATTTTGCTTTTGCAGCGACCGTTCAAGCATTGCAACGTAGGCATTTTCCAGACTTGCCGCCAAGTCTTGCGCATTGCACAACGGACTAGATGCCATGCGACCGCGCTGTGTGGTGCGTAGCGCTTGGCGCAGCCCCACGTCCCGCGCAAGCCCCACCA
>JACPYR010000084.1 GCA_016195965.1 Nitrosomonadales bacterium
CTCGACAATCGCATTGATCAGGTTCTGCGGCACATCGCTGTAGTTTGCCAGCAATTGTTTGGTGTCTTTGGGCAGGCAGTAGCCGCCGTAGCCGAACGATGGGTTGTTGTAATGGTCGCCGATGCGGGGGTCTAGGCATACTCCCTGGATAATTTGCCTGGTATCCAAACCGTGTGTGGCGGCATAGGTGTCCAGTTCGTTGAAGTAGGCGACACGCATCGCAAGGTAGGTGTTGGCAAACAGCTTGACCGCCTCTGCCTCGGTGGGGTCGGTGAACAGGACTGGTATATCCTGCTTGACCGCGCCCTGCTCAAGCAGGGCGGCAAATATTTCGGCGCGGCGCGAACGCTCGCCGACGACGATGCGCGAGGGGTATAGGTTGTCGTACAAGGCGCGTCCTTCGCGCAGGAATTCTGGCGAAAAAATCAGGTTATCGCAGCTGAATTGCGCCCGCGCTTTTACGGTGTAACCTACCGGGATGGTGGATTTGATGACCATCACCGCCTGCGGGCTGATGCTCAGCACGTCCTGTATCACTGCCTCGATCGAACGGGTGTTGAAGTAGTTGGTCTCCGGATCGTAGTCGGTGGGGGTGGCGATGATGACGTAGTCTGCCCCCGCATAGGCTTCGCGCTTGTCCAGCGTGGCCTTGAAGTTGAGTTTCTTGTTGGCGAGGTAGTCTTCGATCTCGGCATCTTCGATCGGCGATTGCTTGCGGTTGAGCATCGCCACCTTTTCGGGAACGATGTCGATCGCTACCACTTCATTGTGTTGCGCAAGCAGGATGGCGTTGGAGAGTCCGACGTAGCCGGTTCCGGCGATGGCGATTTTCAGAGGTTCAAGGTTCAACGTTCAAGGTTCAAGGTGCAAGGTTCGAGGTTCAAAGTTCAAGGTTCAAGGTTCAAGGTTCAAGGTTCAAACAAAGCGTTGCGTTACTTTTGCCTGAACCTTTTGCACTGTAGGTATATCAACGCTTGAACCGGAATGCGTTGCGCAACTCCGTCCATCGCGCCGCCTGCTCGGGCTGCTCCCCGGCACGTAGCATGGCCTCTCTGACAAAAGCCCAGATCACCGAGAGAAAAAACGCCACCAGCGTCGCCAATATTACGATCAGACTGCGCTTAGGCTTAGCCTTCCTTTCAGGCGGTATCGCCTTGTCCAGCACCTGCACCAGCGGGAAGTCCTTGGCCTCGTCCATCTTGGCCATCGCAAATTGCTTGGCCAGTATTTCCCACAACGCTTCCTGATACTTCAGGTTACGCATCGCGTCGAGATAATGCAGGCTGGTGCTGGGCGTCCTGTCCAGCTGAATTTCCGCATCGGTGAGCTTGTCCCGCGCCTGATGTAATTGCTGCTCGAAAAATGTTCGCTTCAGCGAAGCGTCCGTCAAGGCGTTGACCTGCATCATCGTATTCAGCTCTTCAACGTAGGCATTCGCAATTTCGGCGGCACGCCCGGGATCAAGATCGCTGACCTCGACGGCGATCACGCCATCCTTGCCCGAGGTAAAAATGGAATTGCCTTCCAGCGCGTGTAGCGTATCCGTCTGGGTTTTAGTTTCATATATTTTCTGTAAATCGAAGCGCTTGGCAATTTTCTCCTGCATCGTGCGGCTCTTCAGCAGGGCAATATAAAGATCGTTCGGATTCTTAATGCCCAGCGATCCCCCGGCCAAGCCCGCCAGCCCCCCCAGCTGGCCCAGCATTGCGCTGGCCGAAGACTGGCTTTGCTGCGGCGGCAAGATTTTGGCTGTGGCGCTATAAATAGCCGGCAAGGTAAACGCATAGCCGATAGACAACAGCGCCGCCGCAAATGTTACCTTGAGGATCATCGCCTTATTTTTGGCGAGCACCAGCAACAGATCGAGCAGGCTGATTTCATCGTCTTCCGGATATGCCTGCGGCACAGAATTGGTTTGCTGTTCAGTCATGATTTGCTTGAAACGTTATTAGTTATTGGCGAACTGTTTGATGACATGCGCCGAATAGGCGCGCACATCCCGCAAGTCGCGCGTGACGATACTCTTCAAAATGGCCCAGTCCAGCTCACGGTAGTCGTGCACGGCCACATTGCGGAACCCCACCATCTTTTTCATGCGCGCCAGCACACGTTCAATGATTTCAGCTTTGTCCAGCACTCGATTCATCATAGACTCATCCGCTACATGCGCAATACCTTGATACTGGTGACTCCCAGTGCGAACTGGTAGAAGATTTGCGTCCAGTCCTTCAGCTCTTTGGTGAACTGGAATTTATCCAGCAGCTCCGGCACGATGATGGCGTCCCCCGGTTGCAGGCTATGACTCGCAAACGAGTTGAAGAACAACAGATAGCTGGAATTTTGCGCGCTCGCGACGGAACCGTCCGCACGCAACAAATAGATGCGATCCTTATCCGCATCGCGCGTCGGCCCGCCGGCCTGGTCGAGATAATCGCCGACACGCTTGCCCGGTTTGTACATGAAGGCGTTTTCGTTATAAACCATGCCCATCACGTTGATCACCGAAGGCTTGGCAGGCACCATCAGGCGGTCTCCGTCCTCCAATGCGATATCCGGCAGCTCATCTATTCTGCCGCTGTTGTTCTCGTCAATTTCCAGCACCACGCGTCCGGTCGCCTTGGCATCGCGCATTTTTGCGACCACCGCCAGTTGGGCATCGGCCGCAGCCTTGCTCGACGCGGCGTCTTCTCCCGACAGAGCACCGCGCTCTTTGCTGGCCAGATTGCGCCGTATGCTTTGCTCCATTTTATCGAGCATCTCGTCCAGTTTCTTTTGCTGCAGCATGCGCACGGCCTCGCGGTCAAATTCCGCGCCAAACAAAAATGCATTCGGCGTGAACCCGCCCACCCGCTTGACCAGACCGCGCAACGTCTCTCCGGGCAATGCCTTGTACAAACCCGCCGCCGCAAATTCCCCCTCCAGCAGAACATACGCGCTACGGCTGGCCAGCGGCACCTGTATATCCTGCTGGGAAAAGATGGTGACCAAATCGCCTGGCTGTAGTTGCAAGTTTTGCCGGACGTCGCCCGCAATCGCATTGCCCAAATTAAACGGAATCAGTTGCGTAGTGAGGTCCTCGGTGTTCAGCCGTTCAATCAAGGCATATTCCCAATTGATTTCAGACACGCCCTGTTTGATTTCGCTGCGCAGTTGCGCCTGTCCCTGCGCTCTATCCTGTCCCTGCGCTCTATCCTGTCCCTGCGCTCTATCCTGTCCCTGCGCTCTATCCTGTCCCTGCGCGCGCTCTTGTCCCTGCGCAAGCACTTGTGCAACATCGCGTTGTGTTGCCCGATTTTTCTTGAGCCAATAATCGGGAGTAATCAAAGCCTGCCTGTCCGGAATCAGATCGCTGATACGCATGCCGGTCTTCCATGGATAACGCCCCGGCTCGGCAACATTGCCGCGCAAGGTGATCGCATTTTCAAAACGCGGCCCCAATGACTTCACCTGCACCAGATCTCCATCCTTGAGCGGATAGGTCAAACCGGCGGCATCCAGTTGCAACTCTTCCACCTTGCGCACCCTGCGCGCCTCGATACGTTCCAGCAGGACATTCTGGGTCTTGGCCGTGGTCGTCATCCCACCGGATAGCTCCAGCAACTCTCCCAGAGTATTTTTTTCGCCCTTCAGCTCATAAATCCCCGGGGTATTGACCCCACCGTAAATGGCTACCAGCTGACCCGCAGGGGGGATGTAAATAACGTCACCCGGCAGCAACGAAATATCTTTGCTCTTGTCGCCTTTCAGCAAAAAGTCGTACAAGTCCAATTCCGTGACATTCTCGCCATTGCGTTTCACCTGAATATGACGCAACGAGCCTCGGGACGAGGGTCCGCCGGACACGAACAGGGTGTTCACCAGAGTGCTGAGCGAGCTGATGGTATAAACACCGGGCTGTTTGGCCTGCCCCACTACAAAAACCTGGATGGAACGCAATCGTCCCAACGAAACGTTCAGTTCGAAATTGCGGAACACCTTGCCGATAGAAGTTTTCAGGTGATGTTGCAGATCCTGATAGCGTACCCCCGTTACCTTGATACTGCCTACCTTGGGTAAATCCACCGTACCATTCCTGTTTACGACCGTGGTGAAATCGATATCGATACCGCCCCAGGTCTTGATGACCAGCTCATCTCCCGGACCGATCATGTAATCCGGCGTGACAGGTGCATTATCGACCGGTGCAAATGTGGAGGCCTCGCCAAAAAACAGGTTGTGGCCGTATATCGGCAAACGTCTCCCGGCCGATTGCGCAACAAATTCCTGGAAATCATTTTTTTCTTCCACCGGAACAGACGGCGGATTTTTTTCGCTGGGATTGATCTGCTCGGGTGGTAATCCGGGTTGCGCTTTTTTTGTCAGCGATTGCGCATCGCCGCCGGGCAACGCGCCCCCTCCTGCAGCCAGAGCGCTCAAACACGCCGTTTGTGCCGCCACAGAAGGCAGGCTGTTGCATTTTTCGCTGGTGATGGCCGAGGAGCCGCCACCCAACATCGCCGCCTGCCCCAACGCAGGGGCCAGCAACGCAATTGCGCACACGAATGTTTTAATTTGCAGACTTACGCTTCCTGATTTCTTGTTGAAATAACCCGCCATCTACTCACACCCTTTTCATTTCCGCGTTACGCCAACCGATATGAACGACTATTCTTTCATATCGCGAGGACAAGCAATAAGTCGCGGATTCTAACACCGATCAGCCGCCACACGAAGCGCGGGCACTATAGCGGAATAGAGTCCAGAGAAATTCGTTCAGGCTTTCCGGCCCAACTTGCGGTCTTCCCGTATCATGTCGCTGGCTTTCTCGGCGAACATCACCACCGGAGAGCAGGTGTTGCCCGAGAGTATCGCGGGCATGATGGACGCATCGACCACGCGCAAACCGGCGATGCCATGCACGCGCAGCCTGGCATCGACCACCGCCATCGGATCATTTTGCCTGCCCATCTTGCAGGTGCCGGAGGGATGGAATATCGTCGTGCCGATATCGCCCGCCGCCTTGACCAACTCAGCGTCGCTCTGAAAACTTAAGCCGGGTTTGAATTCCTCGGCCGCGAAGCGCTGCAAGGCCCGCGCCGCGACGATGCGCCTGGTCAAGCGCAGGGAAGCGGCCGCCACTTTCCGGTCACCCTCGGTGGACAGGTAATTGGGCTGGATCAGCGGTGCCTCGCGACTGTCCGCGCTGCCGATACGGATATGGCCGCGACTTTCCGGATGCAGGTTGCACACCGAGGCGGTGAATGCCGGGAAGTCGTGCAGCGGCTCGCCGAACTTGTCCAGCGACAACGGCTGCACGTGGTATTCCAGATTGGGCGTGGGCCGGCTTGCGTCCGAGCGCACAAACGCGCCCAACTGGCTGGGCGACATGGACAGCGGGCCGCTGCGGAACAGCAGGTATTCCAGCCCTATGCCTATCCGTCCGAACAGGCTTGCCGAGGTCTCGTTCAAAGTCCGTGTGTTCTTCACCTTGAACGCCATGCGCAGTTGCAAATGATCCTGCAGGTTTTCTCCGACGCCGCTCAATTCGTGGGCCACCGGGATGCCGTGTTGCTGCAACAGCGCCGCAGGGCCTATGCCCGAGCATTGCAGGATTTGCGGCGAACTCACCGCGCCTGCGGCGAGCAACGTTTCATGTGCGGCGTCCGCTGCAAAGAGTTGACCGCCCCGCCAGAACTCGACGCCTGCAACGCGCTTGCCCTCCAGTCGCAGCCGTTTCACCAGCGCACCGGTGATCACCCTGAGATTGCCCCGCCGCAATGCCGGGCGCAGGAAACCTTTCGCGGCATTCCAGCGCACGCCGCGTTTCTGGTTGACCTCGAAGTAACCGCAACCCTCGTTGTTGCCGCGATTGAAGTCTATGACCTTGGGTATCCCCACCTCGGCTGCCGCATCGCGGAACGCATCGAGTATCTCCCAGGACAGCCGCTGCTGCTCGACCCGCCATTCGCCGCCGACATGGTGCAGCTCGTCCGCGCCGCGCGCATAATCTTCCGAGCGCAGGTAATAGGGCAGCACATCGTCCCAGCCCCAGCCGGGATTGCCCAGCGCCCGCCACTGCTCGAAATCGCGCTGCTGGCCGCGCATATAGATCATGCCGTTGATCGACGAGCTGCCGCCCAGCACGCGGCCCCTGGGGTAACCTATGCTGCGCCCGTTCAGGCCGGGTTCGGGCTGGGTCTTGAAGCACCAGTCGGTGCGCGGATTACCTATGCAATGCAGGTAGCCGACCGGAATATGTATCCACAAATAATCATCCTTGCCGCCCGCTTCCAGCATCAGCACGCGGATATCGGGATCGCCGGACAGGCGGTTGGCCAGCACGCAGCCCGCCGTGCCGCCGCCTATGATGATGTAGTCGTAACTGCCGATCGATTCCATACCAGCGCCCTATCGCCGCAGGCTCACGCCAGCGTCGCATAACAATAGTTGGTCAGGAACTCGACAAGGCTCTCCTGTTCGATCAACTGCTCGAACAGCAGCGCGGCCTTGCGGTAATCCCCGGCGATGAAGCGCTGCTCTTTCACCCCGGCCAGGATGCCTTCCAGCACCGCAGGAATCATCGCGCCCACCATCTCCAGCGTCACGCGGCGCCCGTCGTCCAGCACGCCGTGCGGGCTGTGTATCCACTGCCACACCTGCGAGCGCGAAATCTCCGCAGTCGCCGCATCCTCCATCAGATGGTGCAGCGGCACGCAGCCTGTGCCCGCCAGCCAGGCGCCCAGATAGGCGATCGCCACCTCGAGGTTGAAGCGCAATCCCGCCTCGGTGATGGGGGCACGCGGCTCGAATTTCAGCAAATCGGCAGCGGCGCTCTCCACATCGTGGCGCTTCCTGTCCAGTTGGTTGGCAGCCGGCATCAGCCTGTCGAACACCTCCATCACCACCGCCACCAGGCCGGGATGAGCCACCCAGGTGCCATCGTGGCCGTCGCCGGCTTCCCGTTCCTTGTCGGCGCGTACCTTGGCCAATGCGGCATCGTTCGCCGCCGGGTCGTTCTTGATCGGAATCTGCGCCGCCATGCCGCCCATCGCATGCGCGTTGCGGCGATGACAGGTCTTGATCAACAGCAGCGAATAGGCGCGCATGAAGGGTGAGGTCATACCCACCATGCCGCGGTCGGCGAGTATGAAGTCCTTGCGATGGCCGAATTTTTTGATGCAGCTGAATATGTAGTCCCAGCGCCCGCAATTGAGTCCCGCCGAATGCTCGCGCAACTCGTAAAGTATCTCGTCCATCTCGAAAGCTGCGGGCAAAGTCTCGATCAGCACCGTCGCCTTGATCGTGCCCTGCGCAATTCCCAGACGTTGCTGCGCATGGACGAATACCTCGTTCCACAACCTGGCCTCCAGATGGCTTTCCATCTTTGGCAGATAGAAATAAGGCGCCGTGCCGCGCGCCAGCATAACCTGCGCATTGTGGAAAAAATACAGGCCGAAATCGAACAGGCTGGCCGACACCGGCTTGCCGTCCACGGTCATGTGCTTCTCGACCATATGCCAGCCGCGCGGACGCATGAACAACACCGCTATCTTGTCGTTCAGGCGGTAAGTCTTGCCGTCCGGGTTGACATGGCGGATCGTGCGGTTGACCGCATCGCGCAGGTTGATCTGCGCCTCGATCACGTTGTGCCAGGTCGGCGTCATCGAATCTTCCAGGTCGGCCAGATACACCTTCGCGCCCGCATTCAGCCCGTTGATCAGCATCTTGCGCTCCGCAGGTCCGGTCAGCTCGACGCGCCGGTCTTGCAGTTCCGCAGGCACGGGCGCAATCGTCCAAGCGCCGCTGCGCACGGCTGCGGTCTCGGCGAGGAAATCGGGCAGCCTGCCGCAGTCCCACTCCGCCTGCCTCAACACCCGGCGCTGCAACAGCGACTGGCGCACCGGCTCGAACTTGCGCGCCAGTTCGGCGACGAACGCCAGTGCATCGGGAGTGAGAATTCCGGATTGCTCGGTCGTAACCGGAACGTGAATTTCGATACCTTGCAGAGTGCTCATACCAGCCTCCTATTCATGTAAGGTCAAGCGACGCGGTTCTGCGGCGTGCCTGCAACAAATGCTTCGATATTGTCTATCAACTGGTCGGCCAGCGTCTGCATCGCGGCCCTGCCCGACCAGGCTATATGCGGCGTCAGAATGAAGTTCGGCAAATCGATGTCCAGCAGCGGATGGCCCTCGGTTGGCGGCTCCTTGCCCAGCACGTCGAACCCGGCACCGGCAATCTTATTGTTGCGCAACGCGTCAAGCAAAGCGGCCTCGTCGACCAGCCCGCCGCGCGCGGTGTTGATCAACAGCGCGTCAGTTTTCATGCGCGCGAATTCCGCAGCGCCTATCATATGGCGCGTCTGTTCGTTCAGCGGCAGATGCAGGGTGATCACGTCGCTCTCGCGCAGCACGGTGTCGAACGCGGTGTAACCTTGCCGTATCGCAGAAGAATCTTTATGTTCGGCGAACAGCACCTTCATGCCGAAGGCTTGCGCAATCTGCGCCACCGATTTGCCTATCGCGCCGCTGCCCATGATGCCCAGCGTGCTGCCATACAGGTCGCGCACCGGATGGGTGAACAGGCAAAACTGTGCGGCGCGCTGCCACTCGCCATTCTGCATATCGGCACGGAACGCCAACAGGTTGCGGCGCAGCGCCAGCATCAGCATGAACACATGCTCGGGCACGGTATGCACGGAATAATTGCGGATGTTGGACACGACGATGCCGCGTTCGCGGCAAGCTTCGAGGTCCACGTTGTTGGTGCCGGTCGCGGCGACGGCGACCATTTTCAAACCGGGCAATTGCTCCAGCGCCGCACGGTTCAGCCCCACCTTGTTGGTGATCGCGATGGTCGCGTCCTGCAGCCTTGTCACAACCTGCTCGGCACCAGTGGCCGGATAGTCCTGCCATTGGTGCGCGAACGCCGGGCGGCGGATATCGGCGATGATGCTGGAGCGGTCGAGAAAAACTATCTTTTGCATATGCTCTTTCAGACCAGAAAAATAGTTACCCGCATAACCAGCTAGGTCGAATGAAAAATCTGCGTGAATCTGCGAAATCTGCGGACTCATTTCTGCTGTTGATTTTACTCACCGCCCATCCCGGACATGCGTTCGATCACCTTGACCATGGCCGCCGAATCCAGGTCGGTGCAACCTGTGCCCATCAGCGCATTCAGGTGCTGCGTGACCAACGCCGCTGCGGGCAGAGCAACGCCCAACTGGTGCGCGGTCTCCATCACGATGCGCATGTCCTTCTGGTGCAGGCCGACCTTGAAGCCGGGTTTGAAATCGTTGTCCAGCATGCGCTTGCCGTGCACTTCCATGATCTTGCTGCCGGCGAAGCCGCCCATCAGCGCTTCGCGCACCTTGGCGGGATCGGCGCCGTTCTTGCGCGCGAAGGTCAGCGCCTCGGCCACCGCCTCTATCGTCACCGCGACGACGATCTGGTTGCACGATTTGGCCACCTGGCCCGCGCCGCTGCTGCCAATATGCACGATGTTCTTACCCAGGCATTCGAACAGCGGCTTGACGCGCTCGAACACCTCGGGATTCCCCCCCACCATGATGGACAGCGTATCGTTGATCGCGCCGGTTTCGCCGCCCGATACCGGCGCGTCCAGCATGTCTATGCCGTGCTGCGTCAGGCGCTCGGCAAATGCCTTGGTCGCGGTCGGCGAGATCGTGCTCATATCGACAACGACAGAGCCGCGCCGCGCCGTCTTGACTATGCCTTGCTCGCCGAAGATCACGGTCTCCACATCCGGCGTGTCGGACACAATGGTGAAGATTACATCGGCATAACGGCCAACCTCGGCTGGCGTTGTGCAGGCGACAGCACCTGCCGCGACCAGCGGCTGCAATGCCTCCGGCCGACGCGCATAGGCCCACAGCCTATGTCCACCCTTGATCAGGTTCAGCGCCATCGGGCGACCCATGATGCCGGGGCCGATGAATCCGATGTTGATTGCCATATTCATTCTCCTGTTATCACATTCAAAAAACTTTTATCCGCATAACCAGCGACTTGGTTGGCACTCTTTGCCAGCCTAGTCGAATGGCTAGGGGTCACATCAGATTACGCAGATTTCCACATGGCTATCGAAGTGCTCTTACCGCTGCAAATACAGTTTTCTTGCTGCGGTTTAATCTGTGCAAATCTGCGTAATCTGCGGACAACTGTTTTTAATGCCTCTTAACCCAGCGTCGGCATCGTCAGCGTGGAGGCGCTGCGCTCGGCGACTTCCGGCCAGCGCGTGGTAATCGCCTTGGTGCGCGTGTAGAAATATACGCCTTCCATGCCGTGCATGTGCAAGTCGCCGAACAGCGATGATTTCCAGCCGCCGAAGGAGAAGAACGCCATCGGCACCGGGATAGGCACATTGATGCCGACCATGCCGACTTCGATCTCGTTCTGGAAGCGCCGCGCCGCCGCGCCCGAAGCGGTGAAGATCGCGGTGCCGTTGGCGTATTGATTGCTATTGACCATATTGATCGCCTCGTCGAATGTCGCGACGCGCAGCACGATCAGCACCGGGCCGAATATCTCTTCCTGGTATATCGTCATGGCGGTTGTGACATTGTCGAACAGCGTAGGCCCGACGAAGAATCCCTTCTCGTGACCTGCCACCTTAATGCCGCGCCCGTCGATCAACAGTTTCGCACCCTGTGTCACGCCGCTGTCTATATAGCCGACGATCTTGTCGCGATGCTGAGCCGAAATCACCGGCCCCATGTCCACGCCTTTTTTATCACCTGGTCCGACCACCAATTTCTCGGCTCTGGCTTTCAGTTTAGCCACCAGCGCGTCGGCGACATCGCCCACCGCAACCACGGTTGAGATCGCCATGCAGCGCTCGCCAGCCGAGCCATAGGCAGCGCCCATGATCGCATCGGCGGTGAAATCCAGTTCTGCATCGGGCAGCACCACCGCGTGATTTTTCGCACCGCCCAGCGCCTGCACGCGCTTGCCGTGATGCGCGGCGGTCTCGTAGATGTTTTTCGCGATCGGCGTCGAACCGACGAAGGAAATGGAACGCACATCCGGATGTGTGAGCAAGGTATCGACCGCTTCCTTGTCACCGGGCACGACGTTGAACACGCCGTCCGGCAGCCCTGCCTCTTTCAGCAACTCGGCCATGCGCAGGCTGCACGAAGGCACTTTCTCGGAAGGTTTCAATATGAAGGTATTGCCGCAAGCGATCGCGATCGGGAACATCCACATCGGCACCATCGCCGGGAAGTTGAACGGCGTGATGCCCGCGCACACGCCTATAGGCTGCAGCATCGAATGGCAATCGACACCGCGCCCGACGTTCTCTGCATGCTCGCCCTTGAGCAGATGCGGTGCACCGACCGCGAACTCCACCACCTCGATGCCGCGCTGCACCGAGCCCGCCGCGTCCTCCAGCGTCTTGCCGTGCTCTTCGCTGGCCAGTTGCGCCAATTCGGCGCGATGCGTCTCCAGCAGCTCGCGAAACTTGTTGAGGATGCGGCTGCGGCGCAGCGGCGTGGTGTCGCGCCAGCCGGGGAAGGCCATTTTGGCTGAAGAAATCGCGGCTTCCACATCGGCGCGGCTAGCCAACGGCACCTGGCGTATCGCTTCCCCGGTTGCCGGGTTAGTCACATCGGCCAAACGTGTGCTGCGACTGTTGGTGCGCTGGCCGTTGATCCAAAGTTGTAATACTGGCTTTGACATGTTGTTCTCCTTACGTCTCGAATGAGTTTATTGCTATTGAGGTTTGCGCAAATAGTGGCAGTATGTTCCCTCACCCTCTGTTCCTCCCCCTCCGGGAGAAGGGTGGGAATGAGGGAGATCACGATGAACTTCCGATGTCATTATTTAGGTAATGCTCAATATATTTATTTCTGTGTTGCAATAGTGATGTAACGACAGTTGGTCTCGCGGATGAACATCGCGCCTATCAATCCAACGATAGCGAAGCCCAGCATGATGCCCAGGCCAAGCTGGTAATTCTGTTCCGAATAGACCCGCGCGCCCGCCAGCGTTTTTCCATCCCAGCCCTGGTCCATCGCCCAGCCCACCAACGGTTGCAATATCGCCGTGCCGAGGAATGCGCCGGTATTGATCACGCTGGTGGACATGCCGGACAGCGCGGGCGGATTCACTTCCTTGACGCTGGACCAGGTCAGCGTGAATCCTGCCGCGCCCAGCCCCATCAGCACGAACAGCGGGTAGCTGAGCGCGGCGGACATGTGCCAGTTGAACACCATGGGCAGCCAGCTCGACACATACACGGCGAGCGCGACTACGATCACAGGCACGCGTTTGCCCAGCCGGTCGGACAGCGTGCCTATCAGCAGCGAACCGACGGCGAACGACAGCAGCAACAGCAGCGTGTGGTTGGCTGCATCGTTACGCGTCATGCCGTACACGTCGCGCAAATAGGGCACGCCCCACAGCCCGGCAAACGAGAACAGGCTACCGCCTATGCCGAGGTTGGGCCAGAAACCCGGCCAGGAAGCGCGGTTCCTCATCACCTTGAGCAGGCCGTCGAACCAGTGTCCCTGGTGCGGCGGATGGGCTGCATGGCCTTCCAGTTCGCGCATCGAAGGCAGCCCCGCTTCACCGGGATGACTGCGCACCAGCAGCCAGACCAGCACCGCCAGCACGATGGAAAATATCCCGACCGCATCGAACACATTGCGCCATGAAGTCCACGACACCGCCCACACCAGCGGTGTGGCGGCCAGCACCGAGCCCACATTGCCCAGCATCAGCGACATGCCGCCTATGGTGCCGTAATGCCGGTCGTGGAACCATACCGAGTTCAGCTTCATCAGCGAGATGAACATCGACGACACGCCCAGCCCTATCAGTATCCGTCCGACAGTTGCGCCCGTCAACGTATCGGCCATGCCGAACAGCAGCGAGCCCACACCCGCAAGTGCCGCGCCGATCGCGACGATTTTGCGTATGCCCAGCGTATCGGCCATCACGCCCACCGGGATCTGCATCACCGTGTAGGTATAGAAATACGCCGCAGCCAAAGCCCCCAGTGCCGCGCCGCTTGCCTGAAATGACTGCTGCAAGTCTGTAGCGATTGCGGCCGGCGCCATGCGGTGAAAATAAGCCAGCATGTAGCACAACACCACCAGCGAGTAGCTGGTCCAGCGGAGGCGACGCATGTGGCGATGGATGTGAGTAGTCATGGCAAATTCATTTTTCGGGCGAATCGCGGTGTCGCGTGCTCGCTCATTCCTGGTCTATCAACCTGATATGCCTGCGTCATTCGCTGCGCGGCTCCTGGCGCTTCATCCCGAAATTCTGAATTTTCAGGGGGTACTTTAGTTTGCAGGGTGCCTCTATAAAGCCAAAATCCTAAGCGAGACAAGGCGCGAAGAAAATTTAAGCGCGCAGCATATTTAATATATGTAAGCGATTAAATTTTCTGAGCAACGCCGTATCGCGACGGAGTTTGGGTTTAGAGAGGCACACTTAATGCGCAGCGCCGAGATAGGCTGCCCGCACCGCCGAATCGTTCTTCAACTGTTCCGCAGGGCCATGCGCCGAGATGCTACCGTTCTCCAGCACGTAGCCGTAGTCGGCGACATTCAGTGCCGCAGCGGCGAATTGTTCGACCAGCAGCATCGTAATGCCGCGTCCTTTCAGTTCGCTGATGATGCGAAATACCTCCTGCACCAGCAACGGAGCCAAACCCATCGAAGGCTCGTCCAGTAGCAACACATCCGGGTTGAGCATCAGCGCGCGTCCCATCGCCAGCATCTGCTGTTCGCCGCCGGACAGTGTGCCGGCCAGTTGAGTTTCGCGTTCCTTGAGGCGCGGGAACAGCTCGAATACGCGCGCCAGGTCGCCCTGCACATCGCCGCGCTCGCGCCCGAAGGTCAGGCGCGGAAACGCGCCCAGCAACAGGTTGTCGGTTACCGACAGCGTGGCGAACACGCGCCGCCCTTCCGGCGAATGCGCCAGGCCGGCCCGGGTAATCCTGTTCGACGTCATACCGGTGATGTTTTTGCCGTTAAGGCTGATGCTCCCGCTGGCCGGTTTAATCATCCCGGAAACCGCGCGCATCGTGGTGGTCTTGCCTGCACCGTTGGAACCGATCAGCGTGACGACTTTGCCTTGCGGCACCTCCACCGAAATGCCGTGCAGCACTTCCACTTTCCCATATCCGGCATGCAAATTTTGAATTTGTAACATTATTAAAATCTCCTCATGGGTATCTCTAAAAATTCAGAGTTCGCCAAAATGCAAGGCGTGGGAATAATTTCGCAGCGCTGCATATGGCTTATATGTAAGCAAGAAATTATTCCCGCAACACAGCATAACCAGCCACTTGGTTGCCGTCTTTTGGCAACTTAGTGGGATGGCTAGTTGCTCCATCAGTTGGGATGAAATCTGGATTTTTAGCTCCTCAGGCTGCTTTGGTGCTGCCGCCAAGATAAGCATCGATCACTTTCTCGTCCGATTGAACCTGCGTCGGATTGCCTTCGGCAATTTTTTGGCCGAAGTCCAGCACCGTCACCGTGTCGCAGATGCTCATCACCACGTCCATATGATGTTCGATCAGGATCACGGTAATGCCGTGTCCGCGTATCTTGTTGATCATCGCTATCAGCTCTTTAATGTCCGGCGCGGTCAAGCCGGCGGCGGGCTCATCGAGCAACAGCAGGCTGGGATTCAGCGCCAGCGCGCGGGCTATCTCCAGCAGGCGCTGCTTGCCGTAAGGCAGGTTGCGCGCTTCTTCATTGGCCAGGTCAGCAAGGCCGACAAACTGCAACAGACTGGCGGCGCGCAAATTTGCCGCGTGCTTCTCTTTGTGGCAACGCGGGGTATGGAATATCACGTCGAACAGGCTGTGGCGGAAGGTGTGATGCAGGCCGACCAGCACGTTTTCGATCGCGGTCATCTCGCCGAACAATTGCACGTTCTGAAAGGTACGCGCGATGCCCTCGCCGGCGATCGATGAGGGTGTAGCGCCGGTGATGAGTTTGTTGTTGAACTCGATTTCTCCGCCAGTCGGCTTGTAGATACCGGTCAGCACGTTCATCATCGTGCTCTTGCCCGAACCGTTCGGGCCGATCAGGCCATGCACCGAACCCTTCGCGATATGCAGATTGACTTCGTTCAGCGCCTTCAGCCCGCCGAACTGCATCACGATGTTGCGCGCTTCGAGCAGATGTCCCCTGGCGGTGACCGGATGGTCGGGCACCGACCAGATATGATGCTTGTCGCCATGCTCGAAGATCACCTCGTGGCGATGTATCCACTGCGGCCTAACCTTCTGCACGATACTGCGCAGGAAGCCCATGATGCCATTCGGCAGGTAATACACGACAAACAGGATCATCACGCCGAATATCGTCAGCCGATGCTCGGTAATGTTTCCCATCATGAAGCCCGATACGGCCAGGACTATGGTCACCAGCAGCGGCAACGTGACTTGCTTCATGCTGCGCAGCCCCACGGCGACCGCATAAGCCGAATAGGCCACGGTGACCACTGCGATGCCTGTTGAAATCTTGCGGAACAGTTCGATATCGGACAGCACATTCGGCAACATCACCACGATGATCGCGCCCAGGATAGGGCCGCTGCGCGTCTTGCGCCCGCCCATGATGACCGCCAGCAGGAACAGGATGGTCAGTTCAAAGTTGTAGGTGTTGGGCGAGATATATTCTTCGGAATAGGTAAACAGGCTTCCCGCCAATCCTGCTATGCCCGCGCTTACGACGAAGGCGTAAACCTTATACCCATAGACGCTGACACCCATGCAGTCCGACGCGATCGGGCTGTCATGCAAGGCTTCGAATGCGCGCCCGAGATGGGATTTGAGTACGCGTTGCACGACAAACAATGTCATCACCAAAGCGACCAGAACGATGTAGTAATAGTCCGCTCCTGTGATCTGATGTCCGAAAAATATCGGTTTGCGCACCGACAGCCCCATCGGGCCATTGGTCAGGAAGGTCATCTCGTTGATCAGAATCTGAATGATGGTGCCAAAGGCCAGCGTCACCATCGCCAGATAAGGACCGTTCACGCGCAATGCCGGCAGCGCCAGGATGGCGCCGAACAAAGCGGTGATCGCAATACTCGCCGGAATCGCCAGCAGAAAAGGCACACCCAACTGGAAGTTGAGCACCCCTGCAGCATAGGACCCGATCCCGAACAGCGCGGCATGACCCAGCGAAACCTCACCCACATAGCCCACCACAATATCCAGGCCCAGCAGCAGGATCGCATAGATGCCGATCACCACCATCAGGTGGATATAGTAGGGGTTGGGCCATAGCGTCGGCAACAATGCCGCAGCCGCTATCGCCAGAACCATTGAGATATTTTTGACTGCGTTCATGCTATACCTTTTTAATAACAGACTTGCCAAACAAGCCTGCCGGTTTGATCGCCAGCACCAGCAGCAGCAGCAGCAGACCGGGCACATCCTTGTAGCCGGTGGAAATGTAATAACCGGTGGTCGTCTCCGCGATACCCAGAAGCAGCCCGCCGACGATGACACCCATGCCGCTGTTAAGCCCGCCGATAATCGCAACCGCAAATGCTTTCAGTCCCAACACCGCCCCCATCGTGGCTCCGGTCAGCGTCAACGGCGCGACCAGCACCCCGGCAAAAGCCGCGGTCATCGAGCTCAGCGCATACGAAAAAGTGATCACCATGCCGGTATTGATGCCCATCAGTCCAGCCGCATCGCGGTCATTTGAGGTTGCCACAACAGCCTTGCCGTAAATGGACCTGCGGTTGAAAATTTCCACCGCCAGCATGATCAGCAGCGCACCCACCACCACCAGTATTTCCATCGGCAACACCCGGATGCCCATGAACTGCAGTGGCGACGTTGGCAACGGCGAAGGAAAAGTAAGATCGTCATGCCCCCAGATATTCTCGGCGACATTCTTGAAAATGATGGCCAGTGAAATCGTGGTCATGATCCAGCCGAATTCGGATTTGGTTTTTAACGCGGGCAGCACGCCCACACGCTCCACCACCACACCCTGCAACGCGCCGAATACCATCACCAGCGGAATCATCAACCAGAAGTTCATATGGCCGACCAGCGTGAGCCCTACCATCGCTCCCAGCATCAGCGCTTCACCCTGGCCAAAATTCAGCGTGCCCGATGTAGCAAAAGTCAATTGATAACCGAACGCGATCAAAGCGTAAATCATGCCGAGCGCGATTCCGCTTACGATGAGTTGAACCAGGATTTCCATCGAATAACTCCGTCTGTTTGAATGGGGCCGGGATAAACCCGGCCCGCAACTACATTACCAATTACTTCTTGGCCTTAGCGGCCCCGCCCTTGTCGGACTCGTAGGCATGCACCACATGACCATCCTTGACTTCGCCCATCACCACCATGTTCATGGTGATCGCTTCATGGTTGTCATGCGTATAGGGATGATCGTAAGTCGTCACGACGCCGTCGATTTTTTCCTTCAGATTTTCCAGCGCTTCGCGGATTTTCACGCCATCGGTGTTGCCTGCCTGCTTGATCGCTGCGGCGAGGATATACATGGAGTCATAACCCTGAGCTGCGGAAACCGGCGATGGAATACGGCCAGCGGGCGGATTGTAGGCCTTCTGGTAAGCCTCGATGAAAGATTTGCGTTTAGGCGTATTCGGCTCCTGGATGAAGGTTTGTGGCATGCGCGCGCCTTCCCCGTTCTTGCCGGCGTTGTCGATGAAGTTGGCCATCGACAAAGTCCAGCTGCCTATCATCGGCACTTTCCAGCCCAGCTTCTCCATGCCGTTGGCGATCTGCGCCAGCTCCGGCCCGATCGCATAGGTCAGAACCGCCTGCGCACCTGCCTCTTTGGCCTTGAGCAACTGCGCGGTCATGTCCGTATCTTTCACATTGAACTTTTCTACAGCGACCGGCTTGATGTTTTTCGCCGCCAGCGCCTTCTCCAGATCCTCGCGCCCCAGCTGGCCGTAGTTGGTGGAATCGGCCAGGATCGCAACCTTGGTGTACTTGCGGTTTTCAACGGCTTCCTTGACGATCATTGCGGACTGGATGGTGTCATTGGCCGAATTGCGAAAAACGTAGTTATCGGCAAATTCCGGAGGCAGGAACTGCTTGGTAACGATAGAACCGGTTGCCACGTTGTTGATTACCGGGATTTTGGCTTCCTGGTAAAAGCGCTGTGAAGCCAGGGAAACGCCGGTATTGATATAACCCATGGTCGCAACAACTTTTTCCTTGCTGATCAACTCCTGCGCTACCTGCACCCCACGCTCATTTTTTGCTTCATCGTCGCGCTCGACCAGTTCGATCTGGCGACCCATGATACCGCCCTTGGCATTGATCTCGGCTGCAGCCAACCTTACGCCGTCACGCATCGAAATACCCATAGGGCTGGAACCGCCGGTATAAGGGCCGGAAACGCCTATCCTGATCGGGTCGGCAGCAAATGCAGAAAAAGACCCAGCCAACGCTATCGCGACCGCAACCGATTTAATTTTAATATTCATATTTCACTCCTAAGGTTAAGGTAAATCAAACAACACTCAGTAACCAAAAAACCAGACCAACTCCAAAAACAACAGCCAGCACCATCACAAATAGGTAATCAGCACTGCTTTTTAACTTTACAACATTCTTGCATTCTCGGGTAAAGACCTGCCGCCTTCCGTTTTCCTACCATTTCACCGGCAACCCGATAAGCGGCTATATGCCGTTGCCAGAGCACGATCATCGCCCACATTGCCGGGGAAAATAACCACCGGCAAATTCGGGTAACGCGGATGATCGTCCGGACAGCATATCACCGAACATCCCGGCAGGATTTGCCCGACTACCCGCGATGTGCGCAACGCCAGGCCCGAGCTCAACACATCGTTTGAGGTGATGCCGCCCTTGCTGATCAAGAAACCCAAGGTCCTGGGCAATTTGCGCACCACGTCCATCAAAAAGGCCGAGACCAGATCGCCGAATGCCAGCCTCGTAGCCTGATCGGCAAACGTTTTTTCCGAACGGCTGGTAAAAACGACCGGAGTATGACCGGCTACATGAACTTGCTCGCACATGCAGACGATCTCGGCCAGCAGCGCATCGCGGCTGCCGGACAATTGCTCCACATTCACTTCGATAGGTACAACACCGGGCATCTTCAATAATTGCTCCAGCTGCAAGGTGGTCTTCTTGACATGAGAACCGACGATCACCGCCCCCGAACGTCCGCCACGCACATAACGCGCCATGTCCTGCGCCGCTACCGGCTGGGCAGGCAAACGCGCCAACGCCGTCAGCAGGCTGGCCGCACTGCGGAATAAGAAGCGCTTCCCCTGCGCTGCAGCCGCTCGTAACTGTTCGGCAAAATGATTCAAATCATTCTGGGTTTCGGCATCCACCACGCAGCACGCATTGCCATGCAGCTGCGTCAGGCGCGCCATGCTGTCACCGCGCACATCGTTCGACAGGAAGCGCTCGACCTGACCAGCCCTGATGCGTCCGCCGGTTTTTTCCTCGACATAATCCGGCAAGTAGCTGTGGCGATAACCGAACACCGAGTCGCGCGCGAACTCGGTCTCATGCACCGGAGTCTCCTTGCCGTTCACCAGCAGATAGTGCACGCTGTCGCGGGTGATGCGCCCGCCCTCAAAAAAGGCAGGCACCAAAAAATGCGCGTCGAACGGCCCCAGTTCCTCGGCAATCACATCGGTCTCAACCGGGTAATGGCCACGCAATGTCGAGTCCGAGCGACTGACCAGAATCGGATTGATGTCGCGCCCGCTGCCTTTCAGCTCCGCCAGCGCCGCTTTCAGATTTCTGCACACCTCGCGGGTGATATCTGCAGCTGGCTTGGCCGCCATGCCCCGCGTATTGGTCAACACAAAAAACAGCGGGGAAGCATCGATGATCGCCTCGCGCAAAGTACCGACATCCCAGCGCGTCAGCAGCAAACAGCTATGTACCGTTTGCGAACCGGTGGGATCGTCGTCCAACACAATAATCTTGGTTTCCGACATAGTTAATTTTCGTCAAATTCAAAAAATATTTTTTCCGCATAACCAGCGACTTGGCTGGCGTCTTTTGTCAGCCTAGTCGAATGGCTAGTAGTTACATCAGATTACGCAGATTCACACAGATTAAAACAACAGTGGATTACAGTTGCTCATCGCTTATCCGCGCATTAAAAATCTGCGTTAATCTGCGTAATCTGTGGATCGCATTGCCGTTTTCTAACCCAACAATGCCTTCACACGCTTGCTCATCGCATCTGCAGTCAGCCCGTTAAACTCCATGATCTCGGCGGGGCTTGCGGTCGTCTCGCCGCGCTTCCACGCGAACGTGTCGCGCTTGGCCGCGCGGGTGCGCAACAACACCGGCTCCAGCACTGCGCTCGGCCCGCCGCTCACGGCCAGCAGCACGTCGCCGTCGAACAGCGCGTTGAAATGACCGTCATCCATAAACTGGTTATCCGGCTCCGATACGGTGTCCCACGATATGTCTGCCGGACGATACAAGCGGCGCGGGTTCACGATGGCGACGATGCGCACCATGTAACCGTCTGCCTCCAGCTTGTCTTTCGCCTCGAACACCGGCAAGAAGATCATGTCGCCGGTCACGCCGAACACCACCTTGCCCTTGCCGCCACTCGTGCTTGTAGAGTAGGGGCTCTCGTAAATAATTGCAGCGCCCTCTTCCACCGCAAACCTGGCCTCGTCCATACTCATGTATACCGGCAACGGGCTCTTGGATGCGATGATCACCATGCACTTGTTGAAACTGTTGGTGGCGTACTCGTAGGCGGCCTGGATCGCGTTCGCATCGCAGGGGAACAGCGGATAGGTATTGCCGTTGCGCATCTGCGCGGCAAAGTAGTTCTCGATCTCCGGACGCTGATGCGTCCAGCCGTTGCGCCCCTGTTCCAGCGCACCCGCGGTAAACATCGTGACGATGGACGGCGTCTTGCGGCGCAACTCGGCCATCGCCTGCGCAACTGTTTGAACAATGGGCCAGCCGTTGATCGCAAAGCTTTCGTAGGACAACCACAATGCGCGTGAACCAAACAGCGCCAAACCTGCAGCTAGACCAGCGCACGCATCCTCGTTCAGCGGCTCATATACCTGCCCCTCCGGATCCTGGTTGTACAGCGGATCGACGGTCGGGTGGCGTATTTTCAGCGCATCGTTGATGTTTTTCATCGCCGACGCCTCGTTGCCGTCGGCGTTGGTCACCACAAATCGCCGGTCTTGTGTTCCCACATATGCTGCCAGCGCGCCCATCGCCGTGGCCGGAACAGCCTTTTCGTTCTTGGGAAAATCGCGTAGCGGCATTTTGCCCAACGGAGCCAGCTCCAGCACATGCTCGGTCACCGAAGTTTTAACTGCAGGTCCGCCACCCGCGCGCACAAAATTCTCGCGCACGATAGACCACGCCTCAACCGGCAACGCGCGGCGCTTTAGACCCTCGATCATGTGCGGCTTGTCCAGGCTATCAGCCGGATACAGGTTATGCGACTTCGCACCCACCGTATGCACGCCCGCGCCCTTCATCTGCTTGATGATGAAAGCCGTCAAAGTTCCGCCCAGTGCCAGCTTGGCCGCCTTATCCATCCCGGATAACACTGCGGCAGTAAAAACCAGGCGCTGCTTGTGCGAGAAGTAAGTGCTGTCTGCATAAGCGCTGGTTTGCCTGGAGTCGTCAAACTCCTTGGCATCGACCAGAATCACCTCCTTGAAACCATGCCCCTTCCAGTAGGCAATCATTTCCTGATTGGTGAAGCGCGACACCATCGAGTGATGTTCCTGGCTATAACCGTTCCAGATCAACGTCGGCAGGAAGTTAGTCACCCTGGGGTAGGCAGTATTGAAGTGCATCATAGAATTGAGCACGTAAGGCTCGCCCATGCCTCCGTCGCCTATCGTGACCGGGAACAGCTTGCCCGGATGCAACAGTGCGCCCGCCATCGCAAAGTGTTGCCCCTGGCCCAACGGACCCGCAGGAGCCAGCAAGCCCGGGATCGCGCCGGACAAGTGACCGAGCAGCCCGTGCTTTTCGCGGAAACGCAACATCATGTCGTCCACGGTCTTGATACCCATAGACTCCAGCGAAGTATCGAGAAACATCGCGCTATAAAAACCCGGCGCGTGGTGCCCAACTTCGGTGACGATATTGGTGTGACCCAGCATCACCAGCGCGGCATAAGCCTCGGCGCTGCTGGCAAAACCGCCCGGATGACCGGAGCCCTTGGAACCGCAGGTTTGCAGGGTCAAATAGCGCAACGCGTCGGCCATCAGCAACGTCTGATACACGGCATCCGCACTACGGGGATCGCTGACTGCGGACTCGCCCTCCTTGATGGCAGCCGTTTTGGCATAGCGGGGATAATCTTCCTGCGCCGCGCCAAAATACTGAATGCCCTTACAAAATTCTGGTGTAACCGCTACGCTCGTAGTCATATCATTGCTCCTTGTAGTTCATCGCGCCGTTCGAGGATTGAATGGCAAGAAGATTTCGTTAAAACTGATTTGTCGGCAGAATACGGGTTAAGATATAATTTCGCAATACACAATCGTTTTCACAATACGAAAAATGGCGACGCACACAAAAATCGAACCCTCGAATTCCATACAAGTTATCGAACGGCTGGCCAGACTGCTGGATGTAATTGCGGCCCACGAAGATGCCGTAAGCCTGAAAATACTCTCGGCTGAAACTGGATTGCATCCCTCCACGGCCTTCCGCATCCTTTCTTCGCTGGCCGAGCAGGGATTCGTGGAGCGCACCACCAGGGGCAACTACCAGCTGGGGGTCAAGCTGATGCAACTGGGCAGCCGGGTCAATGCCAGCGTAGACATCAGGAAAGTTGCCTTGCCGCTGATGGAGAAATTGCGCGACCAATTGGGCGAAACGGTCAACCTGACGGTGCGCGAAGGCGACGAGGTCGTCTACATCGAACGCGCGCTCGCCAAGCGCATGATACGTGTCGAGCAGGTGATCGGCAGCCGCGCACCCATGCATGTCACGGCAGTAGGCAAGCTGATGCTGGGCGAACTGGGCGAAGCGGCATGCCGCAGCTATGCAAAGCGCAGCAGGCTGCCAGCGTACACGATCAATACGCACACCAAGGTCACCTCGCTGCTGCAAGACTGCGTTACCTCGGCAAAGCGCGGCTACGCTCTGGACAATGAAGAGGCGGAACTGGGAGTCGGCTGCATAGGCGCCCTGATGCGCGATGCCAGCGGCCATGTCGTAGCCGGCTTGTCCGTATCTGCGCCGATAGAGCGCCGCCGCGACGAATGGACGGAGCAGGTCATGGATACCGCCGCGCAACTGTCCCTGCTGCTCGGTTATCATCCCGCATGAAGCAACTACACCAGAAAGGAAATCTCCATGAAGAGCAAAAAATATTTGACGCTGGCTGACGTAAAGATCATTGCGTCAGGCTGCGAAGCCGAAGCGCTGAAGCAAAACTGGGCCGTATCCATCGCGGTCGCCGACGATGGCGGCCATCTGCTGTGGCTGCAACGCCTGGATGGCGCGCCGCTGACCAGCATGAACATCGCCACCGGCAAGGCCTACACCTCTGCGGTGGGGCGCCGCGCGTCGAAAGTTTATGAAGACGTCGTGGCCGGTGGCCGCAACGCCTTCCTGTCCGTCCCCGCCGGACTCACGATGATCGAAGGCGGCGAACCCATCATGATCGATGGCGAATGCGTGGGCGCGGTGGGCGTGTCCGGCGTCAAATCTCCAGAGGACGCGCAGATCGCGCGCGCGGGCATCAGCGCGTTGCTCGATCAGTTGAGCCGGTAAATCGATTGCATTTTTGCCATTCCTTACTATAATTCACAACGTAAGGACTAAAGGAGTACGAGATGACCAGCGATGCCACACTGACCAGTAAAGGCCAAACGACCATCCCCAAGGAAATCCGGGACAGCCTGCACATGAAGGCCGGGGACCGGATGACCTTCACGCTGATGCCGGATGACACCGTCGTGATGCGCGTAAAAAACAAGAGCATTACCGAATTGGCGGGCAAACTGCACAAGAAAGGGCGGAAGCCTGTTCCTGTCGGGCAACTATCACGCTGATGCTCGGCATCGACACCAACGTCCTCGTTCGCTTTCTGGTTAAAGACGACGAGGCTCAGTTCGACAAAGCGCGCAAGCTGATCAAACGTGAAATCGCAGCCGGTCGCCGCGTATTCGTAAACCAACTGGTTCTCATGGAAACCGAATGGGTGCTGCGCAGTCGATATGCCGCAACCAAGAACCAGATCATCGCGGCCATCTCGGGATTACTGGATGCGACCGATGTTCAGTTTGAAGATGAGCCAGCCATTGAGGAAGCCCTGTTTATCTGGAAGGATGCCTCTGCCGATTTCGCCGATTGCCTGATCGGTGCAAAGAACCGCCGACTGGGTTGCCGGGCGACTGCGTCCTTCGATGTGAAGGCAGCCAGACTCCCTGGGTTCGTGGCGGCGTAACAACTTTTGTAGCAGGCATCGACCAGTAGGTTATTCAATGACTGCTTGCGGAAAGTAAACAGTGTGAACAATGGACAAGTCCGTGCAAAAGCAGACCGTCATATCTTTAACGCAAAGCGGACGTTCACAGCTAAATTGTGTGGCAAGAAACTAGAATGAAAAAATCGCTTGTTATTTTAGGATGGCTAGTTATGCTGACGGCGGCACATGCCGATCATGTACAGAAGTTGAGTATCAATGATTAAAACTCCTACCGTTTTTGTTTTAGGCGCTGGCGCAAGCATGCCTTTCGGATTTCCCTCAGGTGCAATGCTCCGCAACTCGATTTGTAAAGCAACTGCCGGGGACACGCATACAGACCTAAAAGCGGCCTTTGAAAATAAATTCGGCATAGGAAAGCAAGAAACTCGCTGCTTTGGAGACACCTTTCAACGTTCAAATATTGGCACCATCGACGAGTTCCTTGGGAGGAATCCGCACTTTATGGAAATCGGGAAGCTCGCAATCGCATATTATCTTTGCGGATACGAGAATCCAGACGCAGTGCGTCGTTTAGATAATGACGATAATTGGTATTCGGCGCTTTGGAAAGTGCTAACCGATGGAATTGATACAGCGGATGATCTAGCACGTAATCAAGTCAAGTTCATATCATTCAATTACGATAGGTCGTTAGAATTTTTTCTTCATGACTCTACAAAAAATACGTTTGGGGTCACTGATGCGCAGGCTTTCAAGGCGTGGGCAAAGATTGACATATCGCATGTTTATGGCCTACTTGGGGAATTCAATTACATTTCGAATGGTAATGCGAGGCAATATATATCTGACCAATCAGCAGCTAGACTGAAGGTAGCCGCGAGCAGTATTGCTATCATGCCTGAGGCTAGAGAAGACGGGGAACAATTTCAAAATGCCCGGAACTGGCTCTATGAGGCTGAACGAATATGCTTTTTAGGTTTTGGCTTTGATGTCCTCAATGTCAGACGCCTTGGTCTTGTAGATATTGCTATCCGACGTTCTCAAGAGAACCGACGAATTCATTCGCTCGTTGCATCTACATTTGAAAGGACGTCCAAGGAAATTGAATGGATTAGTTTGAAAATTGGAGGGTCGTTATTCTTTAACCAACTTTTATTTAACGGCAAGAATTTGCAGACGCTTAGAAACTCCGATTTGCTGTGGCCCTAATTAAATCAGCGTGAACAGCAAAAAAAGTCGCTGTTAGCTTATCTAAAATTTTGCTTCTATGTGGTAATGAGAAGTTTGGAATGCCCTCTTTTTCACAGCATTGTATGTCTCATATGTATCGGCAGCGACACTTGACTCAGAGCGGCATTCGAGTAGTACAAATTTAAGCATGGTTACGACAACCCCCTCCGGAGAAAATTAATGCGCGTTGGATTTTTTGTTACTTGCCTGGTTGACGCCATGCGTCCGCGCATCGGCTTTGCGGCGATCAAGTTGCTGGAGGCGGCGGGGTGCGAGGTCGTCGTGCCCGAGCAGCAGACCTGCTGCGGACAACCCGGCTATAACTCGGGAGACCGCAAGTCCGCCGAAGCGCTGGCGCTGAAGTTCCTCGCCGAGTTCGAGGCATTCGATTATGTGGTTGTGCCATCCGGTTCCTGCGGCGGAATGGTCCACGTGCATTATCCCGATCTGCTCAAAGATGATCCGGCAATGCTGGCAAGAATCACCGCCCTGAGCAAGCGTACTTACGAGCTGACCGACTTTCTGGTCAACGTCGCCAAGCTGAAACAAGTGCCCGGCACTTTCAAAGGCACGCTGACCTATCACGATTCATGCTCCGGCCTGCGCGAGCTCGATGTCTACAAGCAGCCGCGCGCGCTGCTGGCCACGATGCCCGGTGTCGAAATAAAGGAGATGGTGGAATCGACTACCTGCTGTGGGTTCGGCGGCACGTTCTCGGTGAAGTACGGCGAGCTGTCCACGCGCATGGCGGACAACAAGTGCCAGCACATCGCGGCCACGCACGCAGGTGCTATTGTCGGCGGCGACCTCGGTTGTCTGCTGAACATCGAAGGCCGTCTGCGCCGCACTGGCGATCACGCTACGCAGGTGTTGCATGTGGCGGAGGTGTTGTCAGGTTTAGATAAAGAAGACTTGCCATAAAAAACCTAAATTAAGCCACAGAGATCACAGAGGACACAGAGATGAAGCAGATAACTCATATTTTTAATGCTCACCCGATAGGAAAGATGGCTGTCAACAGAAAGCAACTGTCTTTCTCTGTGTTCTCTGTGGCCAAATGGTTTTTCTGACACTATGCAGAACACCTCCCTCCAATTCAAGAAACAGGTCACCGTAAAACTGGCCGATGTCAGGTTGCAGGACGCGCTGTCGCGCTTGCAGTCGCGCTTTGTCGGCGGGCGCTCCGCAGTCATCAGCGAGATACATGATCTGGAGCAAACGCGCACTGCTGCGGCGGCAATCCGCGACCGTGTGCTGAACAACCTGGAACACTGGCTGCTGCATTTCGAGCGGCAGGCCACCGCGCGCGGCGCGGTCGTGCATTGGGCTGAGACAGGCGACGACGTGAACCGCATCGTCGCGGAGATCGCCGCGCAGCACGGCGTCAAGACTGCGGCCAAATCCAAGTCCATGGTCAGCGAAGAGTGCGGGCTGAACGACGCGCTGGAATAAGCCGGCATCACCGTGATGGAAACCGACTTGGGCGAATACATCCTGCAACTCGCCCACGAAGCGCCCTCGCACATCGTCGCGCCGGTGGTGCACAAAAACAAGGAAGAGATTTCCGACCTGTTCGCGGAGAAACATCATCTGCCGCGCAAGACCGGTATCGCCGAGCTGTGCCGCGAGGCGCGCGAAGTGTTGCGCCCCGCCTTTCTCAATGCGGACATGGGCATCTCCGGCGGCAATTTCCTGGTGGCCGAAACCGGCTCGGTGCTGATCGTCACCAACGAGGGCAACGGGCGGCTGGTGACCACGCTGCCGCGCGTGCATGTCGCGATCACCGGCATCGAAAAGGTTGTACCGACGCTGGAAGACGTGAGCACCTTGCTGCGCCTGCTGCCGCGCTCCGCCACCGGGCAGTCGATCACCAACTATGTATCGGTGCTGACCGGAACTAAAAAACCGGAAGACCACGACGGCCCGGAACACTTCCACATCATCCTGCTCGACAATGGCCGCAGCGGTCTGGTCGGCGGAGAGATGCAGGAGATGCTGCGTTGCATACGCTGCGGCGCATGCATGAACCATTGCCCGGTGTACCAAAATATCGGCGGCCATGCCTATGGCTGGGTGTATCCAGGCCCGATGGGTTCGATACTCACGCCGCTGCTGGGCGGTCTCGAAAAATCGCCAGACCTGCCCAATGCCTCGACCTTCTGCGGCGCCTGTGCAGCGGTATGTCCGGTGAAAATTCCACTGCCCGATCTGCTGCGCAAGCTGCGCGAGAAGCAGATGCAGCGCGGCATGAAGTCGAGTCAGGAAACCTTCGCGCTCAAGCTGTGGGCATGGCTGGCGCTACGCCCCAAGCTGTATGCGCTGGCGACACGTATAGGCGTGCGCATGATGCGGATGATGGGCGGCAAGGAAAAAATGCTGCATACGCTGCCCGGCGCCAGCGGCTGGACGAATGGCCGCGACTTCTCCGCTCCGTCTGGAAAAACTTTCCGCGAACTGTACAAACTCGGGGCGCACAAATGAATGCTCGCGAAAAAATACTGGGCAAAATTCGCAACACACCAGCGAATGCATCGATGGCTGCGATTGCCGAACATCTCGCGCAGCATCCGCGCGGGCCTTTGCCGCCGCGCCCCGATAATTTGGTCGCGCATTTCAAGGAACGCGCGCTCAAACTGTCCAGCGATGTGCGGGAAACCGCTGACCTGATGGAAGTTCCGACACTGCTGGCGAATTATCTGAACGAGCGAAAACTGCCTGTGAACGGCGTATGCTGGCCGTCCCTGTCCAGATTGCCGTGGAGCGCCGCCGGACTGGACATGCAGCCTCGTCCAGCCAAGAATCAGGATCTGGTGGGCGTGACCGGCGCATTCTGTGCGATTGCGGAAACCGGCACGCTGATGATGTTGTCGGGAGAGCAAACGCCAGCCACCACCAGCCTGCTGCCCGAAACTCACGTGGCGGTGCTCGATCCAGATCGCATCGTCGCAACGATGGAAGATGCCTGGGATATGCTGCGCAAGGAATATCGGCAGCCACCGCGCGCGGTCAATTTCATCTCAGGCCCGTCGCGCACCGCCGACATCGAGCAGACCGTCACGCTGGGCGCGCACGGCCCTTACCGGGTGCTGCTGATTCTTGCACCGCTGAAATTTTAGTTGCCAAATAGCTGCTATTCTTTAATTACAATTCTCAGTAAAAGCAATTACTGTGCTGGCTTCTTTTCGTCACCCGGCTTGGGGTGACGGATGTAGTGAATTGAGTGGATTTCTTGAACGGCCAGGCACGGATCATCCTCGCTCAAGCCGAAGTTCCGCTATTGGGCAGTCGATAAAAAAGCCAATTTTATTTCGATAATAGTTGACGCCATGAAACTCGGCGCGCTCCCCCTGTTGGCGGTGGTGTATTGACAGGGCGGCAGATGAGGACGCCGGTCGAGTCGTTTGTGCACAGCGCTTTATTTCCGTTGGGCAGGCTGATAAATATCGGTGCGGTTGACAGCGAACCCGTATGTTGACCAGCGACTATCCCCATGGTGTAAGTCCCGTTCGGCAGCTGTGCGGACATGCCGGTAGGAAGGGAGGCCGCCGTAGTAGCACTAATGGTGGCGATCGCATTAGAGGGGAAAGAGCCCGTGGTGTAATCCAGGACATAGTTGTAGCTATTGCCGCCTGTCGCGCAGACGCTGGAACTGGGCACGTTGGTGTTGAATGCCAGCAAGCCGAGTTGGAGCATGGGATCGGTGTTGAGGCGTTCTCCGCTATCCGGAAAATCGACATACCAGCCGCTGTTGGCAGGAATGCTGACGGCGTTGTTGGTGCTGGTGCGAATAATCTGACCGAAGGTGCACAGAGTCGCGGGTGCACCTTGAGGGCAAGTCGCGGTGAACTCGGTCTGCTGCACAAATGGGTTGGTCGTAACGGTGCGCGGGTTAGGATAGATCGCCACGCTTGGCGTCGTGTTGGCCAACAGCGGGTCCATGATGCCATACATGGTTTGCAGATTAGGCGATGCCTGGGTCGCGTCGGTTAAATCGGTGACGCCCAGATAGCGACCGGTACCCACGAAGACGACCGTCTTGCCGTTGATCAGGCCGACCTCGGGTTTGCTGGTGATGGGTTGTATTGCGCCATTCGGGCCTTTGAGCGTTGCCAGCAATTGCGCGTCAAAACCGGCGGCACCGACGTTGCCGTTGATATCGAAGCGCCACAGATTACCCAACAAATCACCGCCATAGACTTGCAGCACGGTCGAATCGAGCGAGGGATTCACCACTTGCGCGATGATGCGCGACAAACCGCTGGGCGAGGTCGGGCTGCCCACCCCGGTGCTGATGTCAAGCAGCAGAGCACCGGTGTATGCGTTCAGCACGAACAGATGCCCCAGACCGTCAGCATTGTTGTAACCGGAAGTCAGCAGCACAACCCAGGTGCCGCCGGCATAAGCGCCGGTACCTGTGCCGCCCAGCTTCACGATTTGCGGATTGCCATAGCTGTATCCGAGATTGGCGTTGGTAAATTCCCACAAAGCTTTAGGGGCGGCAGGATTGGTAACGTCCAGCGCATAATAGCTTTTCCCTCCGGCATTTAATCCGCCAACCAGGATGGTTTTCCAGGTGGTGGTGGTACTGCTGGTTCCGCTGCACTGCACGGCGGGCGCGGTCGGACAGATGTCTGTGGCAAGCGGGCTGCCGTCCACAAAGTATTGGTGGTTGCCCGCATAATTGATGTCGGCCAGCTTGTAGAGGTTAGGCATCACCGCAGTGGGAACAAAAGCCCATGCCTCCGCACCGCCAGTCACGTTGACCCCACCGCTTGTCACAACATCACCTGTCACGTTGTCCATCATGTCGCTGGTCGCATAGAAGGCATGCAGCATACCGTCGTTGGCACCGACGTAAATCATGCTTTGGCGAGCGGCCTTGGCCGTGACGAAATCGGCGTAGCCGGTGTCGGAATAGAGCAACAAAGGCGCTTTCACATAAGCTGCCTGCGAATCCACGATGTCACCCAAAAGATGGGCGCGTTGCCGGTAATATTTGGTCAAGTCGGCGGGGTAGCCTTCATTGCTGCGGTCACCGGCCAGATAGGCTACCAGGTTCGACCCGGCGGCGGCAGTTTTTTGTGCGGCAGTCAGGCAGGATGCTCCCGATGTACAAAATTGTGTAAGTGAATTGATGTTAGGGGTGTTGAAATTTGCATTGCCGCCAAAGTTGGTCGCGTTGAAAACCTGCAAACCGTTGGCGGCAGTGCCACTGAAAGCGTAGATATTGCGCGCTGTGTTGCTATCCAATAACGCCCCGGCTTCCCAGTCTATGGTGGAAGACAGCGCCCCAGTCGTCAGGTCCAGTTGTTGCCGGACCAGTCGACCATACCAATCTTGCGAAACAAAATTGGAACTGAAGATGAAATTATCGCCGGTCGAAATATTCGGATTGCTGATGGAGGCGGATGCCGAAGACCCAGTGCGGGCCGAGACGCCGGCTAGCGCTGAGGATATCCCGGTCGATAGCGAAGCCGGGTTGGTGGCGCTGAAATAAGTGCCACGCCCGTCCACTGCGGCATGCCAGAGGTCGTCTATGGTAGTCGGCCCGTTGCTGATTGGAATAGGCCAGTTACATACCGTGCCATTTGCCTGCCAGGAGCAGACTCCTGTTGTTGAGTCAGCCAAAAGTCCATGTTTAACAGAAAAGAAATCACCGCTGCTATCGGTTTGATAGGTTGGCGAAAACACCATGCTGCCGCGGGCGCCGAGTCCCAGCGTGAAGGTGGTCATGTGCTGCCAAGAAGCCGCATCCAGACCGCTGGTGGGCACGTTATTCGTTGAGACATCCGTCCCCAATACACCGCTGGTATTGGCAAGGGATGAGTCACGTATATCGGTCACGTAATAATATTCTGCGACATCTGACAACGTGTTGGATGTTCCGCCGGATGAGGTTACGGTCGTTACCGGGGAGCCGACCGTAGTAACGCTGGACAGCAGGGTGACCGCAGGCGTTCCAATTGTTGCGTTCGTGGTGCTGGCCAGAGTAGCACTGCTGGTCGTCGATGTTCCAGCAGCAGGGATGGGATTTGTACTGCAAGAAGTGGTGGCCGTGCCATTAGTCCATGTGGTTGATCCGCTGGGCGCCCCGGTGTCGCTATTGATCACGGTATTGGAACTGACATTGCTGGCGGTCGGGCCGACGGTGGTGATTACCGGTGCGCCGGATAGCCCGTTGATGGTGGTGACGGTGCTGGTAACAACAGTGGTGTAATTGTCCACGGAGGTCACCGTGTTGTTGATCAACTCATTAAAGGTTTGCGGTTGAGAAGTAACGAGATATCTATTACTGCTGCAACCCCCTGTGCCTTTTGTTGCGGCCGTGGTGGTTATTGTTCTCTGCCATACCTTGGTCGTATTCTGATTGGTCACGGTTTGCTTCGTGTCTACGGTCGTGGTCGGGGTTGCGGTGGCGGAGGAGGTGGTGGCGCCATCAAACATCGGCCTGACCTCTGTGCCATCGCAGTTGCCGACCGCCGTGGTCGATGGGCCGGTGGTGGGGCTGCATGAACTGCCCGGTTGGGCTTTCAGGGTTGTGTTGGTAGCGTTGTTCCAAAAACCATCCGTGGACAGTATCGTGAAATTCTGCTGGCAGGAATACTCGACCGGATCTTTTGCTGTGACGGTATTCAGTGTGTTGTTAGGCAATTTGTGCGCATACAGCAGCCCGGCGCTCGACAGTGCTTGGAGCAGTGGCGTGGAGCTGCCCGGGCTGGTACCGTATAGCTTGGCATAAAAGTCGGTACGCTGGGTGCTGGCAGGAGAAGTCGTGTTCACGAATGGAGCCAGGTTCAGGAAATCGCTGCCGCCATTGTTGTTCATGGTAGCAAAACCCACCCGGTAATTGCTGCCGATATTATTGAATGCCCAACCGGTCGCAGTCTTCATCATGTTGATGCGTGTCCGGTAATAGCTATACCAGTTGGCGAAGTTGGTAAGTTTGCTCGCGGTCGTATCCGGGAACACGTCGAGGGTCAAAGTCATGCCGCCGCTTTGGGTGATGACCGGTGTGAAATTGGCTGCGGAAGAAGGGCCGGTGATCGTGACGGTGCTGCCCGAAGCGGTTGCGCTATAACCATTCAACGTGATTTTCGCGGCGATGTTGCTGGCCAGCGTGCTGCTGCTGGTCGTGGCGGTGCCGGAAGCGGCGGACATGATTTGCGTGCCGTTCACCGTGATGCCGCTCACCGAGGTGCTGCTGGTTCCGTTGATGGTGATGGTGGTGGTTTCAGCAGTGGCCAGCCGGTATTTTTTGAACACGGCATTGCCGGGGGCTGCACCGAAAGCGCTGTTGCATTCTTTGTAGAAGGTGCTGTTGGTGTTGGCGTAATTTTTCAGTGCATTGGTAGTTTGCGTACCGGTATAAGCATAGTAAAAAGCTGATCCGGTTGTTCCGCCGGAACTGAAGCTAGCATCCAGGTTGGTGGTGCCCAAACCGGTGTTGTAGCCATCGGTCCAGGCAGAGGTAAAAGTACTGTTGGGGTAGCTGGTGCCGTCTGCTTTTACCGGAGGCGTGTGGGTGATCGCAGGGTCGTAGTAGACCCCGTTGCACTGGCTGCTGACAAAACCATAATTACCTGAAAAATTATTGGTGTCGTCGGGCATGTAGTCCCAGCCCATGCTGCCCGAATCGTCCATCATCAGAAACACGTTGGGCTTCACCAGTTGGGTCGAGGCAGACGAAGTGACCAGCGGCGCCTGGGCGATATCGGTGATGGCAGCCTGTGCATTTGCCATTATGGCGATGATAATGACGACCTTTCCCGCATGAGTGAGAAATTTATCGATGGTGGTCATGGCAGACTCCTGTGCTTGGTGATTACAAGGCGACGACAGTTTGGGTGTAACTTACTGTGTTGCGCGGACCCACGGTACGTACAGTGACGCGGTAATAAATCTGGTTAATCGAATTTAAAACAATCGTTCCTCCTCCCTGGCTCGAATTGAGCACGTAAGAGGGCGGGCTATAGCTGCAAATGACGCCGACTTGCGAAGGTGTGCCGGTCGCGTTACACAGGCGATGGATGGTATAGGACACCACGTTGCCGGCCGCATCCGGGTTGCAATTGGTCGGTACGCATACATATCTTCCAGCCGGAACAATTTGGTTGCTCCAATAACTATCCCAACTTACATTGGCTCCCGGGTGCTGTTCCGATGCGGTATAACCGTTGGGAGGGTTATCGGCATAAAGTAAGTTGCCGGCGCTCTCCAGCCATGCCACCGCTGCTTCGGTGCCTTGGTCGGCGGAATTGACCGTGGCCTGCTTGAACGCCAGGTTGCCGGCGATCACGTTAGTGGTGTCCACAGAGCGCACCAGCGCGACCGCAGCCAGCGTCATCGCCACCAAGACGATCAAGGTAATCACCAGCACGACACCGGATTGTCGGGCGCGCGGTGGCATGGATCGAGTACGATGAGTTAGCATCCTGATGCCTTCCCTAAAGCGACGCTTGAAGTGATGTTCCGAATCGGTACGGTAGTCTGGAAAACCTTGTAGCGGTAATGCTCCCACTGATCCGGTGGATTTTGTGTTGTTCCATCAGGATTCTTTGTCAGGTCGATAGGGTTCGCGGAAGCACCCGTTACGCTACCCCCCGCAGCGACCCAGGCCGGGTCGTTGTTGGTAGCGGTGCTGCCTTCCCAAACAGGCGCATTGGACGTGACGTCGCTTTTTTCAAACTGGCCGTTCCTTGCAACCAGCGCGAGGCGGATGTTGAGGGTTCTGAGCCAGCCACAGGCATTTTCGGTGACCCCGGTATTCCCTGGCGAGGTTTGACTGTAGATATCCACGATCCCGTCCATCGAACCCGTCTTTGCGCTGGTGATAGTCGGGGCATGATTGCTTATATCTTGCCCATATTGTGCACGCAAACTGACGATGTTGCCGGCAATGGGCACCCATACGGATGAGTCTAGGGTCGGTGTGACTTTGCTGTTATCACCACAGTTATTTACCATGTAGTCGCACATCGTCAGGCTGCCGTTGCGTATAGCATACGCATGGATGGTGATAGCCTGGCCCAGATTGAATAGCATGCCAGGGGTAACACTGGTTGAGGGCGTCACCCCAGGGGTTAGAGTCAGCGTCGGGTTGGTGACGGTGGTCACTTGATTCAGAATGGCAGGATTAGCCGGGGAACATGAGCGGTTTTGCGGGGTGGCGATCACATAATCACCAACAAGAAAAGAGCTAAATGCTTGTACCGAAAAATGGGTAGAGTCAATCGCCGGGGCAACGATACTGTTGCCCTCAGGCAAAATATCGCTATTGCCATACACCATCAGCAGGGTGTCGGTGTTGAAATCTCCGGTAGTAACAGAGGGCGAGTTGATTGTGGTCGGAGCCATGGCTTGAATCGTGACACCCGTGCGCAGCAGCACGTCGCAACCGATTAAGTTGATCAAATTGAAGCCATAGCCGCTTTGGCGTATATCGTCCGTCAGGCTGGACAACGCAATGATCCCTGTGTTCTGTGCCTCTGCGCCGCCGCTGGTGGTGCGCTTTTGTCCCTCAAAAAGGGCGAATACCTGCATGATGACGATGATGCCGAGCATGCCTATGACCATACCCACCATGATTTCCACCAAACTGAAACCGGAAGCATGACGGCGGGTGTTGGGGTGACTGCAGTTGAGTCCGAATGATTTCTTGAATGGTTGATGAGAAATATTTTTCAATTTGGTCACCTATATGATTTCCGCGATGACGACATGCTTGTGAGCTTTGGGCGGCTCTTTCGGCGAATTCCAGTAAATGGTGATGGTAGCGATGCTGCTGGGGGTGGCGGTCAGGGCATTGGTGGTAAATGTCACGGTGGGTTGATTGGCGGCGATGCCGGAAACGCCTGGCAGGGTTGCGCTCACATTGCTTGCCCAATTGTTGTATAGCGTACCTGCCGGGGCGCTGCTGAAATTGGTTTGCAGCGTGGTGGTGGTGCGGTCACTTGCCCACATTTGCCCGATCAGCTGATCCGCCAGCAGGCTGGCATCGGAACGATATTTTGCATCGCCTACCATTTTGATGGAGCTAGCCAGCAAGCCCACTATCGCAAGAATGCCGATGGAGAACAGCAGAATGGAAACGAGACCTTCCAGCAGCATCGAGCCGGTTTGCTGGTGCGGTTGCGCTTGAGGTATTTCCATATCAGCATCCTTGCGGGTCGTATGGTGGATTGGTTGATGCGGGATTGCTGGACCATATCGGATTGCACGAGCGTACAGGCCACCTGACGATATGGCGATGCGCAGGCAACGCATCCGCCCCCCAGCCGAGAGGCAGGCGCCTCCGACGGTGGGGTTGGTGACATCTATCTGGACGTTATTGCCCGCGTTCACGGAGGTACTGCTTACTCGCCCCACACCATTGAAAGTTATCGATCCGTTATAAACGGGTATGGTCGCTGCAATGCCCGTGGGTGTTACTTCCTGTGAAACCACTACGGTATTGGCCGATCCTTCGCGACCCGGGCGCACTTGAATGATGCGCGGTGCAGGATTGTTGGCGGCGGGAATGGCATCGTTCAGTTTTGCGTTGCCGCACATGCCGGTTGGATCGTCCAGGCTGACGACCCAGTTGCCGCCTGTTGTGGTCAAGGCGCAGCTATTATCCACAGCGCTGGTCAGCTGGAAGCGAACCAGGGTGTTGCGGCGCACCGCTTCCGCGCGTGCCAGCTCCAGCCCATTCTGGATGGCTTCGGCAGCCGTGCGAATCTGCGCATTCTGCAGCCAGCTTTTAAAGCTGGGAACACCCTTGACGAGCAGTATGCCGATGATCGTTATTCCGATCAGGAGTTCGATCAGGCTGAAGCCCGTTTCGTTGCCCTGCGAGTTTAGCATGTGCCACCAGTATTGATTATCCAGCAAGAGTTGCTAGTGGCTTGCCAGCTAGCCTTTGCAGGAGAGCCTATGGTTGATGCTTTGGTATTTGATTCGTCGATGGTGTAAACAAATCCGGCCATCGTACCCACACCCGTTGCGGTGATGGTGAAAGTCGATGTGGCGGCAACACAGGAAAAAGTGAAATATTTGCTTGAAGTCGCATCGGGCGCAACATTGGTTGGGCAGGCGGTACCGCTACAGGCCGAACCATTGTAGTTGTAGCAGTGATTATCCTGAAAGGATTGTTCCATCAACACGCGCTTGCTGGCAAGGTTGGAAGTTGCGTCTGGGATCTTGCCTCGCGTGACGTAGTCGCCATAAGCCGGCAACGCTATCGCTGCCAATATGCCGATGATAGCGATTGCGACCAATATTTCGATTAATGTGAAGCCGCGAACTGATTGCATGATGCCCCCTTAAAGTTTTCAGTACCCCGCGAATTACCGTAAGGTAATTGTAAGGTAATTATAAGGTAATTATGGTAGTGCTTTTTACCGGATGCGGCATAAATATCAAGCGCAATCAGATTAAAGGTATATATTTTTTGCTGTACGGCATGTCGAGTCGCTTTCATTGCGCATCGCAAATTGAACCAATAGTTCGATCCCAAAAGGCTGTCCATCATGCTCATGAGTCCCCTATGAAATGGCGATTGATATGGGTTTAAGAGTCCATCCAATTGGCAGCGTCTGCATCAGGTTAGCAGAAATTATTAGGCGGAAATATTGAGGAAAGCTCCGAATTCTTCTTGTATCAAAAAAGAAACAATGCGGCGATTTTGTATCCCGATAGCGCATTGGAATAAATGGTTTTTTATTGTCAGCATTATTTGCGACAAAATTTTTTGTATAAAGATTTTTACAAAGCCACACCCTGCCTGAAATCTGTCCTTAAATACAAAGGCGGATTCAAGGATGAAGTGCAATTTTGAGTAATGCCGGTTGGGTGGGCGGGATGCGGTAGCATCCATGCCTTTTTGACCGGCCAGTCGAAATTGCAGAAA
>JACPYR010000076.1 GCA_016195965.1 Nitrosomonadales bacterium
AAAATAGCCATACTTGGTGCGACTAGCCAGATTGCCAGAGACCTGATAGTTTCATTCTCTGTTGAGGAGGGCAAACACCTGTACCTGTTTGCACGTCGCCGGGATGAAGTGGCGAAATGGCTGGTATCTGTGGGGTTGGCGGGACGCTACCCGGCAGACGACTTCTCGCAGTTTGCCGGGCAGGAGTTCGATAACGTGAACGTCGTCAAGACAGCGCCGGTCAATTACTGTAATCTTTCGCCTTTTAAATTGCCTTTATGAAAATCGCCATCGCCGGAACCGGCTACGTCGGGCTCTCCAACGCCATCCTGTTGGCGCAACACAATGAAGTGGTCGCGATCGACATCGTTCCCGAAAAGGTGGCGATGTTAAACCGTAAGCAATCGCCGATCGAAGATGCGGAGCTCGAAGACTATCTCGCCAACAAGAAACTCAACTTCAAGGCCACGCTGGACAAGCACGAAGCCTATGCGGGTGCAGACTACGTCATCATCGCCACCCCCACCGACTACGATCCGGAAACCAACTACTTCAACACCCGTTCGATCGAGGCAGTGATTCAGGACGTGCTGAGCATCAGCCCGCAGGCGGTGATGGTCATCAAGTCCACCATCCCGGTAGGCTACACCGCAAAAGCCCGGGCGCAATTCAACTGCGATAACCTGATCTTCTCGCCAGAATTCCTGCGCGAAGGCCGGGCGTTGTATGACAACCTGTACCCCTCGCGCATCGTCGTCGGCGAGCGTTCGCGCCGCGCCGAAATATTTGCCGACCTGCTCAAGCAGGGCGCGGTCAAGCAGGATATACAAGTCCTGTTCACCGACCCCACCGAGGCAGAGGCGGTCAAGCTGTTTGCCAATACCTACCTTGCGATGCGTGTCGCCTACTTCAACGAACTGGACACCTATGCCGCCACGCACGGCTTGGATACCAAGCAAATCATCCAGGGAGTATGCCTCGACCCCCGCATCGGCGACCACTACAACAACCCCTCGTTCGGCTACGGCGGCTACTGCCTGCCCAAAGACACCAAACAATTGCTGGCAAACTACAGCGATGTGCCGCAGAACCTGATCAATGCGATTGTCGAG
>JACPYR010000077.1 GCA_016195965.1 Nitrosomonadales bacterium
CGACTTGCCCGGACTGGCGGCGTTGCGCGCAGGGTTGCGCGAACAGGCAAGGACATCGACGCTGTATGACGCACAGCGCTTCGCGCGGAATTTCGAAGCCGCGCTGTGGGGGATGTGGCAGGCAAAGTCCACCAGTGCGGCTGCCTCTAGTCAAGCACCTGATCGTACCATGTGACCGGATGGGCTTTCACGCATGAAACCGGACAAGCTTGCTGCGCAGCCTCCCCCTGCCGATGTCAACGCACTGTTGGCGCTGTATAACGCGCGCCGTTACGCGGAGGCGGAGAGCCAAACCCGCGCGCTGCTCAAGCGCTATCCTGACTTTGCATTTGGCTGGCAGTTGCTGGGCGGCACGCTGCAGATGCAGCGCAAGGACGCGCTGGCCGCTTTTCAGAAAGTCGTGCAACTGCAGCCCGACAACCAAGAGGCGCATTTCAATCAGGGCGTGGTGCTCAGGGGAGCCGGGCAACTCGAACAGGCCGCAGCCAGTTACCGCCGGGCACTGGCGCTCAATCCGGATTACGCCGAGGCGTTCGCTAATCTGGGCAATACCTATAAGGATTTGGGTCGAGCGGATGATGCTATTGCCAGCTATCGCCGGGCGGCAGCGCTCAAGCCTGATTTCGCCGTGTATTACAATCTGGGGAATGCGTTGAAGGAGCAGGGACGGCTTGATGACGCGGTGGGCAGCTACCGCAAGGCGGTGGAGCTTAACCCCCGTTTTGCCGACGCACACAATAATCTGGGCGCGGCGCTTAAGGACCTGGGGCAATTCGGGGCTGCACTGGACTGTTACCGCAGGGTGCTGGAACTGCGGCCTGATTTCGCCGAGGCGCATAACAACCTCGGGGTCGCCCTCAAGGATTTTGGGCAGCTGGAGGCTGCACTGGACTGTTACCGTAAGGCGGTGGCGTTGCAACCGGAATTCACCGAGACGCACAGCAGCCTGCTGTTTACCCTGAACTATATGTCCAGCCATACTCCCGCCTATTGTCTTGCTGAAGCACGCGAATATGGCCGCAGGGTTAGCCGGACGGTGACCGCACGATTTTCCAGCTGGCGTTGCGTAGCGCAGCCACAACGGCTGCGGGTGGGCATCGTATCGGGCGACCTGCACAATCATCCGGTCGGCTACTTCCTGGAAAGCCTGCTGGCGCAGCTCGATCCGGCACGCATTGAGCTGATTGCCTACCAGACAGATACCCTTGCCGATGCGCTGACCGTCCGCCTCAAGCCGCACTTTGCCGCATGGAAATCATTATTCAACCTGAGCGACGCCGATGCCGCCAGGCTGATCCACGCCGACGGCGTATATGTGCTGCTGGACCTTGCCGGCCACACGTCCAAAAACCGCCTGCCGGTCTTTGCATGGAAGCCGGCGCCGGTGCAGGCGAGTTGGCTGGGTTATTTTGCCACCACCGGCCTGGCAGAAATGGACTATCTGCTGGCTGATGAAACCGGCGTGCCCGCAACGCAACGTGGCAATTTCAGCGAAACCATATGGTATCTGCCCGATACTCGCTTGTGTTTCACTCCGCCTGAGACCAATCTGCCTGTTGCTGCCTTGCCCGCGCAAAAGAACGGTTACGTCACGTTCGGCTGCTTCCAGAACTTGGCCAAGGCAGGTGATGAAGTACTGACCATATGGGCAAAAATATTCGACGTTCTGCCCGATGCAACCCTGCGCTGGCAATGCAAGTTGCTGGGTGATCCGGCAGTGGTCGAGCAACTGGCTCTGCGCTTGCAACAGCATGGCATTAATCCCGCGCGCGTAACGATGCACGGTGCGGTGTCGCGCGAAGCCTATCTGGCCGCTCACAGTGAAGTGGACGTGATCCTGGACACGTTTCCCTTTCCGGGCGGCACGACCACCTGCGAAGCGCTATGGATGGGGGTGCCGACACTGACGCTGGCCGGAGATACCTTGTTGTCAAGACAGGGCGCGAGCCTGTTGACGGCGGTCGGCCTGAACGACTTGGTCGCCAACAGCGAGGCGGACTACATCGCCAAGGCCGTGGCGCTGGCGAGCGACTTGCCCGGACTGGCGGCGTTGCGCGCAGGGTTGCGCGAACAGGCAAGGACATCGACGCTGTATGACGCACAGCGCTTCGCGCGGAATTTCGAAGCCGCGCTGTGGGGGATGTGGCAGGCAAAATCTCAATAATACTGGAAAGCGCGGCCATAGCTATTTAGATGCAGCCTGGATCGGGGCAGCCTTGTCTATCCGCTGATAGTTCCATCAAATGGATGGGCGATGAAGGCTTTGCTATTGGCTGAGATGATAACGGAGGCCATCCATAATCAAGCTTGAAAATGCACATTGGAATCACCACCCACCAAATTTAAGAATAGACGGCATCTCCATCTACAAACTAGAATATCGTGGCTAACTCCCTCAGTATCTAGACCATGCAAAAATACTTTCCGGACAACCCACGGCAGATCATCTCAATATTGTTGATGGTCGTAACGGGCGGCCTTGCACTATTTTATTGGCAAGGCTATCAGGGCCTGAGTTTCTTTGACGAAGGTTTCCTCTGGTATGGCGCACAGCGGACGATGCTGGGCGAAGTGCCGATGCGCGATTTCATGGCTTACGATATCGGGCGCTATTACTGGTCAGCCGCATTCATGGGCTTGTTCAACGATCACGGTATCGTGGCGTTACGGGCGGCATCAACGGTTTTTCAAGTCATTGCTCTTTACGCGGGTTTGACGGCACTGGTGCGCGGCTCGGTCAAACAGAGCCGCATGTTCTGGTTGCTGGGAACCATCACGCTGGTAGCCTGGATGGCACCGCAATTCCGTTTGTTTGATGCTTCGCTGGCTATCCTGCTGGTCGGCTCCATTGCCTTTTTGATTGAGCAGCCATCGCGCCGCAGCTATTTCCTGGGGGGGCTGGTTCTCGGTCTGGTGGCGGTGTTTGGCCGCAATCATGCCTTGTACGGTGTCCTGGGCAGCTTCGGCGCGATGGTCTATCTGGCTGTATGGCGCGGGGGCGGCGCCAACCTGGCTGGCGCTTTAACCTCTTGGGTCTTGGGAATAACCGTAGGTTACCTGCCTGTTTTGGTGTTTCTGGTCGTTGTACCGGGGTTCGCGCAGGCGTTTTTGGATAGCCTCCTGTTGTGGTTCGAAATCAAGGCGACGAATCTTCCCCTGCCAGTACCTTGGCCATGGCTGGTGCCATTCGGACATCTGTCGACATCCGAAATGCTGCGTAGCGTGACCAAAGGAATTTTCTTCATTGCCATAATCGTTTTTGGAATTACGGGCATCATTTGGCTTATCCGGCAAAAGATGCAAAACAGATTTGTTTCTCCCGTTCTGGTGGCTGCAATTTTACTGACGCTGCCTTATGCGCATTACGCCTATTCCCGTGCTGATCTAGCCCATCTCGCACCAGCCATCCCTCCTTTCGTAATAGGCATCCTGGCGCTGTTGGCCAATCAATCCGCCAAGATCAAGTGGTCTTGGACGGTGCTGTTTTGCGGTGCCAGTTTATTGGTCATGCTACCAACTCATCCCAGATGGTATTGCGCTGTTTATGCTAACCCAAGCTGCATCGACATCATGGTCTCCGGAGACAAACTCAGGGTTGACCGCGGAATGGCGGGAAACTGGGTGGAACTCAACAAACTGGCAGATCGCTACGCACCAGGTGAACGGACTTTCATCGCCGCGCCATTCTGGCCCGGCGCATATGCAGCGCTTGGGCGCAAGGCGCCGATGTGGGAAATCTACATATTGTTTCCCCGTAGTGTGGCCTTCCAGCTGGCCGAAATTGAAAGGATCAAGGCCGCCAATCCCGGCTTTGTCGTAATCGATGATTATGCTCTCGATGGCCGCGAGGATTTGCGCTTCCGCAACTCCCATCCGGTCATCGAACAATATATCCGCGATAATTTCGAGCCTCTGGTTGATCCCGCGCGCAACCCTGCATTCCAGATTTATCGTAGCAGGCAATAAAATGGCTCGCGCGCTGACGTTTCCATATCTACAGTTTATTGATGACGGCTTACCAACAGTTGGCTGTTGTTCACTTGGTGAATAAATCAGCCCCGACAAAATAATCGTCTCAGCACCCATGCCAAACCCTGCTGCGCAGCCTCCACCGCCCCCCGCTGAGATCAACGCGCTGCTGACGCTATACAACGCGCGCCGCTATGCGGAAGCGGAGAGCCAGACCCGCGCGCTGCTGTTGCGCTATCCCGAGTTCGGGTTCGGCTGGCAACTGCTGGGCGGCACGCTGCAGATGCAGGGCAAGGACG
>JACPYR010000078.1 GCA_016195965.1 Nitrosomonadales bacterium
GGTTTTTTTCCACCAGGATGTGAATTTGTTCGGTCTTTGCCAAAGAACTGGCCACCGTAACTGGCACCACGGCGCCGTTCTCTGCGATTTCAGTCACGGTCAGATGGATCGCATCGCTGCTCTGCGGAATGATGACGCCCAGCGCATCCAATGCTTCCTCCATCGTCTTTGCATCGAAAGCGGATTTCTCATCCTTGGCCCAGGCTATACCGGGCTGAAGCACACCGATTGCAGAAAGAATACCCAGCAGCCCCAGCCCTCCACCTGCCTTGAGTGCCTTGCGGCGTTCAAAATCTATCAAGTTGCCTCCCTTAATGGATCAAGCTAATTGTTCTGTAGATACCGGAACCATGGCATCGGACGGATTGTAACTGAACTACTACAAACAAAGAGTAAACCAGCGCAAGTTTACATAAAATAACTCCAAAGAGTTATTTTCTCGCTTCTGCGATCAATTCCCTGGCCCGTTTGAGCCCTTCTTCCAGATTCTCCACCACGTTCTTCGCGCCGATCTGCTCGAACAATCCGCCTTGCTGCATCAGGTAATAAGGCTGGGTATGCGGGCCGCACAGGATCAGGTGTTTGCCGTGTTTGCGCAACTTTCCATGCAGGTGTTCCAGCATGTGCAAGGCGCTGGCATCCATGCTGATGACCTCGTGCATTTTCAGGATCAGCACTTCCGGTTCAGTGTGGGTTTGTTGCAATATCGTTTCCAGCTTGTCTGCCGCGCCGAAGAACAGCGCGCCATACACGCGATAGATCATTACCCCAGGCGGCACGCCCTTGCGTAGTTGCGTAGCTTCGCCATCGTCTGCCTGCAGCGATTCTTCAGCGACGCTGACGTGTGTCAGAGCTGTAATGCGCCGGATAAAAGAAAAAATCGCGATAAACATGCCGATTTCAACGGCAACCGTCAAATCGAAGATCACCGTAAGCAGGAATGTTGCGACTAACACGGCGCTGTCGCTGACGGGGTATTTTCTCAGGGTGCGAAAACCTTCCCACTCGCCCATGTTGATCGCAACGATCAACAGTATCGCCGAAAGCGTCGCCAGCGGAATATGTTTGGCGAGCGGGGCCGCAACCAGTACGATGATCAGCAATGTCAGCGCATGCACCATGCCGGAGATCGGCGTGGTCGCGCCGGAGCGCACATTGGTCGCGGTGCGCGCAATCGCGCCGGTGGCCGGGATGCCGCCGAAGAACGGCGTCACGATATTGGCGATGCCCTGCGCCATCAGCTCCTGATTCGGGTCGTGTTTGTCGTCTATCATGCCGTCGGCCAC
>JACPYR010000088.1 GCA_016195965.1 Nitrosomonadales bacterium
AGATATTACGGAATACATCGTGGGGTTTTACAATTGCCTGCGGCTGCATTCAACCTTAGGCAATTTGCCACCGATAGTTTACGAAATGGAAATGGCAGCAAAAGAACTTATTGATGTGTCCGATAATACCTGACCACTACATACAAATGAATGTACCACCTAACATGGACTCCCGGCGGAACCTACGACAACGGCGTGGTGGATGCCCGCACCATCATCTGCACCACTGCTGTGAACGCCAGATACAACACTGGGTACAGCTATGACGCACTGGACAACCTAGCTCAAATGGCCTTTTGCGGGACACTGAATTCAGCAAGAATTCATAAAATATGCGGGTAAGGGAATTTTTCTGTGTCGTTTTTGTGCCATGTTGTAATTTAATTATCAATCATAAGGTTTAAGCCACCAGCTTTAGCTGCGACAATATGCTGCATAGAGGGGGATGCGGCATGGAATACAGATACGGGAGTCATACGGTTTTTCAAAGTGAGTATCATTTTGTATGGGTAACGAAGTACCGCTACAAGGTGTTGAGCGGAGAGGTAGCGGCACGAGTTCGGGAGTTGGTACGAGAAACATGTGAGGCCTTTGAAGTCAGGATAGTCAAAGGAGCGGTGAGCAAAAGGATCACGTACACATTCTGGTGAGCTGTCCGCCGAATATGGCGCCGAGCGAGATTATGAGGCGGATCAAGGGGCGGACGTCGAGCAAGCTGTTTGAAGAGTTTCCGCACCTGAAGAAGAAATATTGGGACAGGCATTTTGAGGGTGTAAATACTTTTGTGCCACGGTAGGCCAGATAACCGAAGAGATGATAAAGCAATATTTGGAGCATCACTTTGAACCTAAGCAGAACGATGATTTCAAAATGGAACCTGATTAAGACGCGTCGTTTAGGCGACGTGTATCCGGACTTTCAGTCTGTAATTCAAACCCTCCGGCTTTAGCCGGTGGTTGTTTAGTATGACGAGCTATACCATACTTACATATCAACTGGTGGCTTAGGCCGTGGGCATGGTTGATCATGGTTTGTTTTGTTAGAGGTTCGAATCCTCTCGCCACGACCAGATAAATTTCCAGATCATTCCCAAGATCATTTCAATTCGTACTTAATGTCCGACATTTCCCCTTCCACCTCCTCCACCATTCAGCGCAAGGTCGCGATAGCGGCTTGCTTCGGCACCTTCTTGGAGTGGTACGACTTCCTCACCTTTGCCTCGTTGGCTACTTATTTCGGCACACTGTTTTTTCCGCAGGAAAATCCGGTCGCGGCGCTGCTGGCGAGCTTGGCTACTTTCGGGGTAGGCATGCTGGTGCGCCCGCTAGGTGCGGCGCTGTTCGGGACGCTGGGCGACAAATATGGTCGCCGCCCGGTGTTCATCGCGACGATAGCGCTGATGGGCCTGTCGACATTTTGTGTCGGGTTGTTGCCGACTTATGCGCAGGTCGGCATGCTGGCGCCGGCATTGCTGCTGGTGTTGCGGCTGTTGCAGGGGTTCTCGGTGGGCGGCGAGATCGGCGGCGCGGCGGTTTATCTGACCGAGCACGCGCCGGCCAACAAGCGCGGTGCCTATACCAGCGTGCTGCAATTGATGGGGCCGCTGGGCATACTGGTGTCCACGCTGCAGGTGGTGTTGCTGCAATCGTTTCTGAGCGCAGAAGATTTCCAAGCCTGGGGATGGCGCGTGCCTTTCCTGTTCTCGATCTTGTTGTTGCTGGTTTCGATCAAGAGCCGCGTGAACATGTACGAGTCGCCGGTGTTTCTGCATTTGCGCGAGAAGCATGCGCTGTCGAAAGCGCCGCTGCGCGAATGTATCCGCAATCCTCACACGCTGGGCCGGATGGCGCTGTTGTTCACTTGCATTTCTGCAGGCGGATCGCTGCTGTTTTTTTCATCCCAGGTGTACGCCAATGTTTATTTGAAAAGCGTGGTCAGGCTGGATCCGCAGACGGCTTCGACACTGGTGATGTTGAGCACGCTGGTGTTGTTCCCTCTGACGATTTATTTCGGCTGGCTGTCGGATCGCATCGGGCGCAGGCCGATATTGCTGGCGGGATTACTGCTCGGTTGCCTGGCGATTTTCCCGGTGTTCAAAGGGCTGATGCACTATGGTAACCCCGCGCTGGAACGTTTCAACAACGCGGTGCCGGTAGCGCTTTACGGCGAGTCTTGCGCCTATGATCCGTTCACTACCGCGCATAATGACTGCGAGCGCAACCAGCAATTGCTGGCCAAACTGGGGGTTTCATACACGCTTTATGCTTCCCTTCAAGCTAATGCGACTCTGGTGCGCATCGGCAACAGCGAGGTGGCGGGCTATCAACCCGCCGCAATTACGGAGTCGTTAAAGGCTGAAGGCTGGACAGAACAGGCCGATCCGCTCCAGACTAACCGGCTGATGATCTTTTTGCTATTGCTGATCCCGGTGGTGGCGGTCGGGCTGATCACCGGCCCGCAAACTGTTACGCTGGCCGAGTTGTTCCCGGCACGCACGCGTTATACGGCGGTGGCCTTGCCGCACAATCTCAGCGCCGGCTGGATAGGCGGCTTGTCGCCGTTCATGATTACGCTGTTGAGTGTGAAGGCGGGCAATGCCCTGTCCGGTATGTGGTATCCGGTGGGGTTGCTGACGCTGGCTTTTGTGATCGGCTTGGTCTTTTTGCCGGAGACGCGCAATGCGTCATTGGAAGGCTAGCACATGAGCAAAATACCAATCACCCCACGCTTGTGGCACAATCGCTCCGATTAATATTTCTCTAATCCCCAATGCGCATTCTGATCAGTAATGATGATGGTTATTTCGCTCCCGGCCTGATTTGTCTTGCCGAACATCTGGCCAGGATCGCCGATATCGTGGTGGTCGCCCCCGAGCGCGATCGCTCGGGGGCTTCCAATTCGCTGACGCTGGATAGGCCGCTCAAGTTGCGCCGTGCCGCCAGCGGTTTTTATTATGTCAATGGCACGCCTACCGATTGCGTGCATCTGGCGGTGACCGGCATGCTGGATCAGCAGCCCGACATGGTGGTGTCCGGCATCAACGCCGGCACCAATATGGGCGACGACACGATTTATTCCGGCACCGTGGCGGCGGCGACGGAAGGGTTTCTGCTCGGCATTCCTTCGATTGCGGTATCGCTGGTTGGCAGCGAGTCCGCTCATTTTGAAACGGCAGCCAAAGTCGCAGTCGAATTGGTGCAACGCTTTTCCAAACAAAAGCACAGCCATCCCTGGCTGCTCAATGTGAATGTGCCGGACCTGCCTCACGATCAATTGCAGGGCATGGAAGTGACCCGCCTGGGCAAGCGCCACAAGGCCGAGCCGGTGATAAAGATCAGCAACCCGCACGGCGAAGCCATGTATTGGGTGGGCGCGGTGGGCAAGGCGCAGGACGCGGGTGAGGGCACGGATTTCCATGCGATTGCACGGCAGCGCGTTTCGCTCACCCCGCTGCAGGTAGACCTCACGCAACACAGCCAGCTCGATGCGGTGCGCGGTTGGCTAGGGCAAGCATAGGGATGAACGCCAGGGTAAACGGCATCGGTATGACCTCGCAGCGCACCCGTGCGCGCCTGATCGAGCGCTTGCGTGAACAGGGTATCAAGGACGAGGCCGTGCTGGCCGCGATGTTCGAAGTGCCGCGCCATTTGTTCATCGATGAAGCGCTGGCCAGCCGCGCTTATGACGATGTGTCGTTGCCGATCAACTACAACCAGACTATTTCCCAGCCTTATATCGTGGCGCGCATGACCGAAGTGCTGCGTGCATCAGGGGCGTTAGGCCGGGTGCTGGAGATAGGCACAGGATGTGGCTATCAGGCTGCGGTGTTGGCACAGGTGGCCAGGGAGGTTTACACAGTCGAACGGATCAAACCGCTGTACGAACGGGCCAGAAAGCAATTGAGCGATTTAAAGATGCGCAATGTCAGCGTGCGCTATGCGGATGGCAGCGCGGGTTTGCCAGACCTGGCGCCGTTCGACGGCATCATCATGGCCGCCGCAGCCCCGGTGCTTTCAGCGGTGTTGCGGGAGCAGCTTGCGCTCGGTGGCAGAATGGTGCTGCCGGTGGGAACGCAGGAACAGTGGTTGTATCTGATCGAGCGCGATGAGAACGGATTCCGCGAAACCCGCCTGGAGCCAGTGAAATTCGTGCCGTTATTGATGGGCAAGGCATGAAGCGTAACAAAGCTATTGCGTTGTTGTTGACCGCAGCAGTGCTTTCGGGCTGTTCCTCAAGCGGACATCGGGCTCCGGTCACCGAACGCGGCGAGTCGGCCAATAAGAAAGCGGCGACCGAGGCCGTAACCAAAAAAGCTGCCCGAAATAAGGATTGGCGGCCAGAGGTGCATGTCGTGCAGAAGGGCGATACGCTATACGGCATCGCGTTTAATTATGGCTTCGATTATCACGAACTGGCTGAAATGAATGGCATCCAGGATCCCGGCGTAATCTCTATAGGCCAGGAGATTCATCTGTTCCCCGGCAAGAGCAAGGCTGTTGCTCCGGTATCTCCGGTTGAAGCCAAGCCGGTTGAAAATCTGGTGAAGGAACAACCCAAGCTGGTGAAATATGCATACAGCCCGGCGGCAGTGGCGCAGATCGACAAGGTTCAGGAGCCCGCCAAGTCTGTTGCCCCGGTGGTCGCCGTGGAAAATATTCCCGCCAAGCCGGAGAGCAAGCCGGATGCAGAGGCACCCGGCGATGATAGCGCCGATGACGGCGAAGAGGTTGCGCTGGAATGGGGTTTGCCTGCCCAGGGTAAATTGATCGGTAATTTTTCCGAATCGGCCAATCGCAAAGGCATCGATATCGCGGGCAAACTCGGCCAGCCGGTTCTGGCCAGCGCGCCCGGCAAGGTGGTATACAGCGGCAGCGGGCTGCGCGGTTACGGCAAGCTGATCATCATCAAGCACAACAAAACTTACCTCAGCGCTTATGCGCATAACGATAAAGTGCTGGTGAAAGAAGGGCAGGTCATCACGCGCGGCCAGAAGATCGCCGAGATGGGCAATACCGATGCCGACCGGGTCAAGTTGCATTTCGAAGTGCGGCGTTTCGGCAAGCCGGTCGATCCGGCCAAATATTTGCCGCTGGGTAAATCCTGAACCGAGATTATCTTGACCGAAAAAAAACTCAGCGTCATCGATCACGACCGCGACAGCGCGGCGCTGCGTTACGTCTATCCGGTCGTTTCGCGCCGTGCTGGCGGGGTTTCGGTCGGCATCAACCTCAACACCAATAATGCCTGCAACTGGCGCTGCATCTACTGCCAGGTTCCCGGCCTGGTACGGGGTGCTGCGCCTGCGGTAGACTTGGCCGTTCTGGAAAATGAGCTGCGCGGTTTCCTCAACGAGCTGCTGTTTGGCGATTTCATCCATAGCCGTGTCCCGGAAGAGGCCAGGCGCATCAACGATATCGCATTATCCGGCAACGGCGAACCTACCAGCAGCGCCGAATTTACCCAGGTCATCGCACTGATCGGGCGCGTTCGCAGAGAAACAGCCTTGCCGGAAACGGTAAAAACGGTACTGATCACCAACGGCAGCCTGCTGTATCGCAGTGAAGTCCAGCAAGGCTTGCGCGACATCGCGAAGCTGAATGGCGAAGTGTGGTTCAAGCTGGACCGGGCCAGCGAGGCCGGCATGCAGCGCATCAACGACACCCACACCAGCATGAACAAGGTCCGCGACAATCTGATCGCCGCGATCGCCTGTTGTCCCACCTGGTTGCAAACCTGCTGGTTTGCGCTGGATGGCGAACCTCCCTCGCGTCAGGACGAAGACGACTACCTCGACTTTGTCGAGGCATTGCTGCGCGCCGGGCACAAACCGCAAGGCGTGCTGCTCTACTCTCTGGCGCGTCCTTCGCTGCAACCTGAAGCACCGCGTTTGTCTGCATTGCCAGCACAACATCTGCAAACCTTTGCAGAGCGCATCGGCAAGCTTGGTTTGACAGTCAAAGTCACTCCTTAAACCATCTCACAACCTCATGTTGCGTAGAAAATGGCTTGGCATGATAATCGGTCGTCGTTTTTCATTGAAAGAGAGTAAATCGTGAACGAATCTTTAATCATCGAAAAAGAAATACAGCGGCAGTTTCATCAACTGGCCAAAGAAACGCACCGGACAGAATCTGAAATAATCCACGAAGCCCTTGCCGGATATCTCGCCGCAGACCATCACTATGTCGAAGTGCTCAAACAAAGGATTGCAGCGGCTGATCGTGGCGAATTCGCCAGCGAAAACGAGGTCAAAGCATTTTTTTCGGAGCGCAGTGAGTAATGGTACTGCGCTGGCTTGATGCGGCGCTTGCTGATCTGCGCGCAATCAAAAAGCCTACATTGCCGAAGAGAACCCCGATGCCGCACGGCGGGTTATTGCCAGCATACGCAGTGAGACCAGCATTCTGATAAACCAGCCCACTATCGGCAGGGCAGGACGAATAGCTGATACACGCGAATTGGTCATTAGCCAATACCCTTACATTGTTGCCTACCGAGAGCAACGAGGCGAAGTACATATCCTTGCGGTAGTTCACACATCGCGCCGATGGCCGGAGCAATTATTGAAAGACAAAAGATAAAAGCAAACGAGCCATGCCTGCCCTACACAATGATTCGCTGTTTCACGTTAAATGACAGGCCAATTTTCCGATTTCTACAACAGCCTCGATGCCGACCCAATGAAGCGCGGCAAGCAGTTCGAGCACTTCGTTCTGTGGTTCCTAAAGGCCGATCCTGAATGGGCTACCCAAGTCGATCAGGTGTGGCTGTGGGATGAATGGCCGGAACGCTGGGGTGCAGACTGCGGCATCGATCTCGTGTTCCGGCACAGGAACGGCGAGCACTGGGCGGTGCAGGCCAAGTGCTACTCGCCCGACTACTACATCACCAAGCCAGATGTTGATACCTTTCTTGCCGAATCCAGTCGCAAGGAAATCATTGCTCACCGTCTGCTAATCGCCACCACTGACCACATTGGATCGAATCCCAGAAAAGCCTGTGATGATCATGGCGTTATCCGAATTCTGCTGTCCGACTTTGAGAAATCCGCGCTGGACTATCCCCCCAACTTCGCTTCACTGTCGCAAGGAAAACGCAAGGCACCACCCACGCCGGACGATCCACGATACCCACATCAACCAGAAGCTATCGCCGCCGTAGTGCAAGGCCTACAAACCGCCGACCGGGGCCAACTCATTATGGCTTGCGGTACCGGTAAAACTTACGTCACGCTGTGGATCAAGGAAGCCCTCCACGCACAACGTACCCTGGTACTGGTTCCTTCATTGGGGCTGCTGTCTCAACTGCTGCGCGAATGGACATTCGCCGCCGTTGCGTCGTTTGAAGTGCTGTGCGTCTGCTCGGATCAAACCGTCGGCACAAAAAATAACGACGAAGCCATCCACAGCGTGGCCGACATGGCCTTTCCCGTCACCTCAAATGCGGACGAAGTAAAAAGCTTTCTCAGCGGCGCAGACAACCGCGTGGTTTTCTCAACCTACCAATCTTCCTCCGTCATCGCTGCCGCCCAAGCCGACCCGGTCATCCCCGCGTTTGATCTGGTCGTGGCGGACGAAGCCCACCGGTGCGCGGGTAAGGTTGGCAGCGAGTTCACCACCATCCTCGACAATGTGCAGATACGCAGCACCAAGCGATTATTCGCCACCGCTACCCCGCGCACCTACTCCAGAACCATTAAAAAAGCCGCCGAAGATCGCGGTGTCGAAGTGGTCGGCATGGACAACGCAGCCCTGTTTGGCGAAGTGCTGTATGCCCTGCCATTCGGCAAAGCCATCGAACGCAAACTGCTCACCGATTACCGCGTCGTCATCATCGGCGTGGACGACCCCACCATCGCGCAGTGGATCGCCAACCGCGAACTGGTCAGTATTTCGCCCCTTCCCCCGCCGGGGGAAGGCTGGGATGAGGGAGCTTTTCATAATCAGGAAGGTCAACCAGCCCCCACCCGTGAAACAGACAGCGAATCGCTCGCCGCCCAGATCGGCCTGCTCAAAGCCATCAAAGACTACGACCTCAAGCGCATCATCAGCTTCCACAGCCGCGTCAATCGCGCCGAAGCTTTCACCACCGACATCCGGCAAATCATGGCATGGATCAGCGACGAACACCGCCCCAGCGGAACTCTGCGCACCGACTTCGTCTCCGGCAACATGAGCGCCAACAAACGCAAGATCAAGCTCGACCAACTCAAAGCCCTGAGTACCAATGAACGCGGCGTGCTGAGCAATGCGCGCTGCCTGTCCGAAGGTGTGGATGTACCCTCCCTCGACGGCGTGGCGTTCATCGACCCGCGCAGCAGTCAGGTGGACATCATCCAGGCCGTGGGCCGCGCCATACGCCTGAGTCCGGACAAGAAGGCGGGAACCATCGTCCTGCCGGTATTCCTTAAAGCTGGCGAGGATGCTGTGAGCACGATAGAGGCTAGCAACTTCAAACCAATCTGGGATGTGCTGAATGCGTTGAAAGCGCACGATGATGTGCTGGCTTGCGAACTGGATCAGATCAGGACTGAGCTGGGCAGGAAACCGGGTATAGGTATTAGCGCAGGCGGTTTGGGGAAGATCACGATTGATTTGCCTGCTACGGTGGATGCGAATTTTGGCAGCGCGTTGCGTACTTATCTGGTTGAGCAAGTTACGGCGTCGTGGGATGAGCGATTTGGGGAATTGCTTGCATATAAAGAGGTGTATGGGCATGTAGATGTTCTCACTGACCCATCAAATAAGCTGTGGGTGTGGGTAAGGAGTCAGAGGCAATTAGGTAACGAAGGTTTGTTGCCAAAAAACAGGTTGCAGTTGCTTATTGAGATAGGATTTAACTGGGATCCTCGTTCATCAAAGTGGGATGAAATGTTTAACGAGTTACTTTCGTACAAAGCGGAACATGGGGATGTGAATGTTCCTGATGATTGGTACACACCTTTAGGAACGTGGGTAGGCAAGCAAAGGTCTTCAAAGAAGTCGGGTAAACTGTCGGATGATAGGCTTCAGCGGTTAGCTGATGTCGGCTTTGCGTGGGATGCCAATGAATCAAGGTGGGAAGCTAGGTATAACGAGCTGTGTGCATACAGAGAAAAACACGGCGATGTAAATATCCCACATGATCGTGTCAGTGAATTGTGGCGATGGCTTAGTACACAAAGGATATTTAGAAAGAAAGGCAAGCTGCCAGTTGATAAAATTCGGCGACTTGATGGAATTGGGTTTGTCTGGGATTTGCTTGACGGGCAGTGGGAGTCGAGATTCAATGACCTGCTTACATACAAAGCTGAGTATGGCAATGTGGATGTTCCCCAAGGCGTAACTGGTTTGGGCGCGTGGGTAATGACACAAAGAGCGGCTAAGAAAAAGGGGAAACTTTCAGACGAGCGGATTCTGAAGCTCGATGAAGTTGGATTTGTGTGGTCTGTCCAATCGAAGGTGATTTTATGAGTTGTGCTATAGCCATCCAAGACCTCAAAGAACTCGCCCCGTTTCTGACAGTCGTGGTTTCGATTCTTGCGCTAACGATTGGTCCGATTGTGAACGGTCACGTCGCGCGGGCACAGGCCGTCGCGGTCATGCGGGAGAAGTGGATATATGCGTTTCGAGATTGCCTTGTTGAGTTGATCACCGAATTTGACGTTATTCACGAATCGATTTCCGTAGATGGGATCAGAGCCAGCGAGGACTATGACGACATCATCAAAAAACTTCGCACGCTCGAAAACCGAATCCGACTGATGGTAAATTCCGATGAGCCACTGTATGAGAGCCTGCTCTCTAGCATCGAAGAGACGGTCAGCATGCTCGTTATAGGCATCACCGACTACGACAGATTTCATGTGCTCAACGAATCTGTCAAACGCCATGCACAAGCAGCAATACGAAACGAGTGGAAAAAAATACCGCCCTAACTTTACGTTGGGCGTTTTAGCGAGTTACACGGGGTAGATCGTTTGGCATATTGACCAGCGGCATGGGAGCAGGTACGGTGTCGTTCCGACATTTCGGATGAACGCCCGATAATTTTCTGGTGCTTTTGTCCGGCATTTTAGGGTGTGCAACAACATCCACCCTCAATAGAATCGAGGCATCACCAAACAAGCGCTAGTTTTTCACTTTGAAGGTGTAGTTGCTGGGGGAGTTTAGGATGTCTGCTTAACGTTAGAGGCCAAAGGAGGTCGCGCAATGGTTTCATTCGATACCACTACAGGGACGCCTTCACAAGTCCGGTCCACGCTGCTTCAAAGAATCAGCGCGTACACCCGACAGAATCGCATACGGCAGTTCAAGATTGGAATCACAAATCACCCAGACCGCCGGTATTCTCAAGCCTATGCAGATGAATATGATGAAATGATCGTCATCTACGAAACATCGTCGATCAACCATGTCTCAACGCTCGAGGCAGCGCTCATTGAGCACAACTGGGAATTTACTGATAATCAAGTTGGCGGCGGTGGCGGTAATATTGGAGACCCGCCGTACTTTTTGTATGTCGTTCTTCGCTACTGAATCAGCATGTTGTCATTGGTTCCTAGCTCGCATAGGGTGCAGTGGAGCACTATTGAAAGATGTAAATATTCCGCCGACGTGCGCAGCTTGGTAAATGCGGTATTTTTGAAAAAATGTTGCGAGGCTGTGAACCTGGAGTGTGTCACTGTATTTTGGCCGTTCAATTAATTGGGAGTGAACATGATATCGGCGAGCATGGGTAATGATTTTAAAAATGGTCCACAACGGATCAGCGATGCATTGCAAGATATGGTTGCCGACCTTAATCGTCGGCAAGCTTCCGATGACCCGCACAAGGTGTTTGGGATTCGCACGGGCTTTGCAGACCTTGATAAAATCACTTCTGGCATGCGGCCTGGCAGTCTCATTGTGGTCGCTTCCAGGCCTTCAATTGGTAAGTCTACTTTTGCCCTTAACATCGCTTCACATGTTGCGCTGGATGTTAAGTTGCCCGTGCTGATGTTCAGTATGGAAATGTCTGCAATGGCTGTGTCCACCAAACTGGCAAGCCAAATCGGGAATATCGAAACTACGCAATTTCGTACTGGGAAGCTGGATGAAAATGACAGGCAGTGTCTTGATGCGGCGCTTGAAAAATTGGAGGACGCACCGTTTTATGTCGATGATGTTCCAAGCCTTACGGTTGAAGAGGTTCTTTCCAGGACACATGATGTTATTACGCAACAGGGTCATCTCGGCCTGATTGTCATTGATTATCTCCAGTTGATGGATCCCATCTATTCGGGCGACAGCTCCGACGAAGACTATGAATGTGTTATGTCATCCCTGAAAAAATTGGCTCGTGAGACTAACACCCCGGTCATTTTACTTTCACAGCTTAACCGCAAAATGGAAAAGCGCAGGAATAAGCGGCCACGCCTATCAGACTTGCCCGCGCGCGCGATTGGTCAATATGCTGATCTGCTGATGTTTCTATACCGGGATGAATGCTACGACCACGAAAGCGAAGACGCGGGTACGGCTGAACTCACTATTGGCAGGCATCGTTATGGTGCTACAGGGATGATAACTCTGGGATCAACGAGGCTGAAGTTCAGTGAGTTCTCTAATTTCAACGACCCGAAATAATAAACTCTTCCTAGCCAAAAAGAATCGGGTTTGGATTAAATTCGCGCCACGCATCTGTCGAATTTGAACCAACCATTAAACGGGGATAGACCACGTTTTGTTTTTGCTGATTTCCTCATGCGTCCACAGCGGATCGAGGTCAGCGCCATTTGGCCAGGTAAGTGCGCCAAGTTCAATACTGACCTTCTGAAACAACTGAGCATCTTTGAGCGCTGCGTAAATCCCTGCATCAGGACTATTCACCAGCGCAGACATATCCACGATGCCGTTTGTGCCGTCGTTGCAAGTGATTGAGAGCCGATAATCCGGGAGTACGTTAACAGCGCGTATACGCCGTTCTCATCTCGGGAATGGCACGCGCAGGCGCTGAAGGAAATAGAACGTGCGCTTGTCGAAAACCAGACGCATTTTGTTTCATGGGATACCGCCAAGAAGATGCTGCGCGACAGAATCCAATGAGAATCGAAATTTTGAGTATCCCTCTCGTTCAGGCTCGCTTGTCATTGGACAAAGCCAGTTCTTGCGTCTTACCGTGACAAGAGTGGATAATCAAACCTCACGGGGATATAGGCAGCCTCCCCGCTTCAAGACGATACATCAGTCGTCCAAGGTCTGCTCTGATATGGGAAATTTTCCAAGGAGGAGTCATGGACAAGCAGCAAACTTCTGATTACACACAGCCACCCGCACAAGTCACGCTGGCACAGGCTTTCTGGTATTGGCTCAAACTGGGCTTTATCAGTTTCGGCGGGCCAGCCGGGCAGATCGCCATCATGCACCAGGACCTGGTCGAGAAAAAACGCTGGATATCCGAGCGGCGTTTTTTGCATGCGCTCAATTACTGCATGGTGCTGCCCGGGCCGGAGGCGCAGCAGTTGGCTGTCTATATCGGCTGGCTGATGCACCGGACATGGGGCGGCATCATCGCCGGCACGCTGTTCGTGTTGCCGTCGCTGTTCATCCTGATATTGCTGTCGTGGATATATCTCGCCTACGGCAACGTCCCGGCAGTCGCTGGCGTGTTATACGGCATCAAGCCGGCGGTCACCGCGATCGTGCTGTTCGCCGCCTATCGCATCGGCTCGCGCGCGTTGAAGCACGGCGTGTTGTGGGCGATAGCGGCAGCGGCGTTTCTCGCGATCTTTGCATTCAACGTTCCTTTTCCTGCGATCGTGATCGCTGCGGGTTTGATCGGCTATTTCGGCGGCAAGGTTGAGCCAAAAAAATTCTCCATCGGCGGCGGGCACGGCAAAGCGGGAGATGGCTTTGGCGCGGCGCTGATAGATGACCATACACCATCTCCCGAGCATGCACGTTTCAGTTGGGCGCGCTGGTTGCGTGTGGCACTGGCGGGAGGGGTGATCTGGGCGACGGCGATGCTGTTGCTGGTTGTGCAATTTGGTTGGCAGGCTGTGTACACGCAAATGGGCTGGTTCTTTACCAAGGCCGCACTGCTGACTTTCGGCGGCGCTTATGCGGTGCTGCCCTATGTTTATCAGGGTGCGGTCGAGCATTACCACTGGCTGACACCGTTGCAAATGATGGATGGGCTGGCATTGGGCGAAACTACGCCGGGGCCGCTGATTATGGTGGTAGCCTTCGTCGGTTTCGTCGGCGGCTGGAATCAGGCACTGTTTGGGCCGGATGCGTTGTTTCTCTCTGCCGCGATTGCCGCAACGGTAGTGACATTCTTCACTTTCCTGCCGTCGTTCATTTTCATTTTTCTGGGCGGGCCATTGGTGGAGAGCACTCATGGGGATTTGAAATTCACCGCGCCGCTCACAGGTATTACTGCAGCAGTGGTGGGGGTGATCCTGAATCTGGCTTTATTCTTCGGCTACCACGTGCTGTGGACGGAGGGTTTTGCTGGGGTGTTCGACTGGGTGTCGGCCTTGATTGCGCTGGCAGCGACCATCGCGCTGTTCCACTATAAGCGCAATGTCATCGAAGTCATCGCGGTCTGCGCCGTACTGGGTCTGGTTATTAAAACCATCCTGTGAAGATGGTTTGGCGGAAGCAGGATAACCAGACATGACCAAGTGCTGCTATCTGGCGCTTGCCAACGCATTAACGTTGGTAAGCGTACATTTTGCGCAAGAAAGCGCTGATGTCTACGTTCGCCAGACTTTCTTCTATGGATGCCTGGTTTTCGAAACCCTGAGCCTGTGATTGCTGTAGGGCCAAGGTTGGAACCCAGCCCGAGTACAGAATTTCGTCGTCGTATTCTTTCGCTGTGGAGTCATTTAGCCTGGCTTCATAGCTGCTCATATCCAATGTGAGTATGCTCATGACACACCTCCTGCGGTTATAAGGCTTGCACAATTTGCAGGCCTTGCTTGCTATATCGGCATAGTCCTGAATAAGTTTAGTGTGCCATTTTCCGGTGTCTGGCTAGCGGTGCAATTCGGTTAAAATTCTTTCCATGAAACAAACCCCTATATGGAACAAGGAGGCATTGCTGCTTTCGCCGCTGTTCGCTCCGCTGCAACCGATACTCGCCAGCATCGAGGGCGACGGTTTTCCCACCTTGCAGGATTGCAACGCACTGCTTGAGTCATGCACGATACCCATCACGGTGCACAACGGAACGCGCTTGCGTTTCGTGCCGCAGCAATGCGGCAAGCTGCCGTTCGAGAGGCAATATGAGCCGCGCTGCTATCTCCAAGGAGAAGTGCCGACGCGCGCAGACAACTGGCATGACTTGCTCAATGCGCTGGTGTGGCTGACCTTTCCCAGGGCCAAGGCCGCGATCAATGCACGTCATTACCACGCGCTGATGAAACAGGACGTTGCAGAGAGCGTTGCATCTAGCAGCCAGCGCGGCGCGGTGCGCGATGTGAATACGCTGCTGGATGAGTCCGGCGTGATCGTGGTGTATTCGGACGCGAATTTGGCCGGGCTGTTGCAAGGCTTTAAGTGGAAAGAGTTGTTCTGGCAGCGGCGTGAGCAGGTGAAATCAGAAATGGGCTTTTATATTTTCGGCCACGGCCTGTATGAGAAATCGCTGCAACCCTATGTTGGCATGACCGGGCAGGGGCTGTTGCTGGCGGTGGAGCAGGAGTTTTTTTCGTGGCCGTTGCAGCAGCGTCTGGCGCATCTTGATACTTTATTGGCGAACCACCTGGCGAAGCCTGAGCATTGCCGCAGCACCCGCGACCTTGCGCCTGTGCCGCTGCTGGGCGTGCCGGGCTGGGTTGCGGGCAACGAACATGCAGCGTATTACGACAACACGGATTATTTTCGCCCCGGCAGGCGCGGATAAAACTTTCCATGCGATAGGCATCGGTCAGCTTTGCTATCATAGCGTCCTTGCGCGATATCTCTTCCCCAGTATTTCCGAAAGTTAAGTATCCCTGTATGTTAAGCCCCTCAATATGTTAAGCAAGCTCAATCAGGTTCAGCGCGATGCCGTGACCTATCTCGACGGCCCTTTGCTGGTGCTGGCCGGGGCGGGCAGCGGCAAGACGCGCGTCATCACCCACAAGATCGCCTATCTGATCGAGCAGTGCGGCTATGAGCCGCGCAATATCGCGGCGATCACTTTCACCAACAAGGCGGCCAACGAGATGCGCGAACGTGTCGGAGACTTGCTGAAAAACACCCATACCAAAGGGAACGCCAAGGGGCTGATCATTAGCACCTTCCATTCGCTGGGCATGAATATCCTGCGCGCCGAAGCCAAGCTGCTGGGCTACAAGCCGCAGTTCTCGATCTTCGATTCCAGCGATACCTGGAAGATATTCAGCGAGTTGACCAATTCCGGGGATAAGCAGGAGATACGCGACCTGCAGACGCAAATCTCGAACTGGAAGTCCGCATTCGTCTCGCCGGAACAGGCTGCAGAAGCAGCTGAGAATGACGAGGCCAAAGTCCACGCGCGCATCTACGCCCGTTATCAGGAGACGTTGCGCGCCTATCAGGCGGTGGATTTCGACGACTTGATCCATCTGCCGGTGGTGCTGTTCAAGCAGCATCCCGAAGCCCTGTTGCGCTGGCAGTTGAAGCTGCGCTACTTGCTGGTGGACGAATATCAGGACACCAACGATTGCCAGTACCAGATGATCAAGTTGATGGCGGACATGCGCGGTGCGCTGACCGTGGTGGGTGATGACGACCAGTCGATATACGCTTGGCGCGGCGCGAGCATCGCGAACCTGCACAACTTGCGCGACGATTATCCCAAGCTGAAAGTCATCAAGCTGGAGCAGAACTACCGTTCCTCGCAGCGCATCCTGAAGGTGGCGAACCACCTGATCAACCACAATACCAAGGTGTTCGAGAAGAAGCTGTGGAGCGACCACGGCATCGGCGACCCGATACGCATTTACGCGGCGCGCGACGACGAGCACGAGGCCGAGAGCGTGGTGATGAAACTGATGGCGCACAAGTTCGAGCATCGCACCCGCTTCGCCGATTATGCGATCCTGTACCGCAGCAATCACCTGTCGCGCGCCTTCGAGGAGCAACTGCGCGCGCAGCGCGTGCCTTATACCGTCAGCGGCGGCACGTCGTTCTTCGACCGCGCCGAGATCAAGGACATCACCGCTTACCTGCGTTTAATCGCGAATCTGGATGACGATCCGGCCTTCATCCGCGCGATCACCACGCCCAAGCGAGGTATCGGCAACACCACATTGGAGAAGCTGGGCAGCTATGCCGGATCGCGCCAGATCAGCCTGTTCGAGGCGGCCTTTGAGCCCCATGTCCAGCATGAATTGCAACCCCGTCAGCATGAAGAGCTGATGCTGTTCTGCAACTTCATCAACCGCATTCAGGATCGCGCCGACAAAGACCCGTGCGGCGAGCTGCTGGACGAGCTGCTGCGCGCGATCAACTACGAGACCTGGCTGTATGACTCGCACGAATCGCGTCAGGCCGAGAGCAAGTGGAAGAACGTCGAAGACTTCATCGGCTGGCTCAAGCGCAAGGCCGAGGCGGACGAGAAATCGCTGATCGCGATGGTGCAGACCATCGCGCTGATCAACATGCTGGAAGGCAAAGACCAGGAGCCGGATGCCGTCTCGCTGTCCACGCTGCACGCCGCGAAAGGGCTGGAATTCCCGCACGTGTTCATCATCGGCGCGGAAGAAGAAATCCTGCCGTTCCGCGACAGCGACGAAAAGCAGATCGAAGAGGAACGCCGCCTGATGTACGTCGGCATCACCCGCGCCGAACGCAGCCTGCAGATCAGCTACTGCAACCGCCGCAAGCGCGGCAAGGACTGGATGGCCTGCGAACCCAGCCGCTTCATCGAGGAAATGCCGGAAGGCGAGTTGGTCTACGCGGGCGGCCACGCCGATGCGGTACCCGTTGTTAGCAAAGACGAAGGCATGGACAAACTGGCGCGGTTGAAGGCGATGCTGAATAAGCCGGTGGCGGGATAAAGATAGAGATTCTGCGCTTCCTCCCCTGATACTTATGGCAATTAGCCCGGATGCAGATCGTTGCAAGCAGAGTAGCGACACCCAACGAAAACTTTCGATAACATCCCAAGATGATGGGTATCGCTACGCTCCACCCATCCTACTGCTGCGAAAACTTCAGAATCGGATGTTTCCAGCTAACATAAATGACTGTTGAACTCCGACTTGGAGTTCCGCGGTCATGCCTAAATCATCATCTGGGTTGAAGCTCAACCCCAGCACGCCATTGAAATACCTTCTTCCAGTAATGTCTGACTGGGCATTAAATGTCACATGTTGGGTGGAATATGTTGTCATTCCACCTGCGATGGGATTTGACCAAACAGTCGTCATGCCGTCCAAAGCAACAGTGTCAGTGCCGGAAATTCGGCTGAGACAAAGTCCGCCATAAGGACGAACGACACCCGTGCTTGCACTTGCTCCAAAAAATGCATCAATGCGCGTGTATTTAATTTGTTCTGTACCGTTTATTACATCCGTCACATAGATATTGTTAACGCCATCAGTTACCCGGGCGTAAGGGTAAGGCAGGAAAAATAGACCATCGGAATTAGTTGTTACTTGCTGTGCACGCAACATCAGCCCCATTTTTAGTTCGGAAGCCTGCATGCCGGGAAGTATTTTGACACCTATAGTGCTACGGCTGGACTGTTGTCTGGTGTTTTTTCCAGTACCTAGATGGGCAAACAATTGACTGCGGGCGTTGAAGGAGTAAGACAACCCGATAAAGACATTATCTTCTTTGAGTAGTGTGTCAGAGAAGGGGGGCATAGATTGTGATCCGGATACAGTGCCTATTTGTAAGGTTCCTGTTGACTTGTTGGAATCTAGAGCAATATTGCTTGATACTCCTCCCCCGATCTGGATTTCAAACTTCCCTGGTGTTCCAATTTGAGTAGGGTTGCCGAACATATCAGCTGCCAGCGAAGCAGCCGGACATGTAGAAATCAGAATCAAGCTGCACAGTAATTTATTTTTGGCGTATCCCATCATCGTTGTTCTCCCCTGTTTTTTGTTCTGAGTAAAAGAATTTAATTTCTGGATGAAGTCTAACCCAACTTCATTGATGCATACCAGCGGAAAACACCCGTATAGCAATCAACTTGGGGCGACTTGGCATTTTTATTCATAACGCATATTTCAAGCCGCCCGCAGACGCGTTTCACACCTTGACGATGGGCGCCTAAAGATTATTTTGGTGACAAGATTGTTATTAACTAAGCAACCAGAAGCCGGTTGCCAAGTGGCTGGTTATGACTTACAGACTTGCGTATAATGTTCGCTTTGCCGAGGGCTGTTTCATGCGCATTATTCAAAAAGCATTAACCTTTGACGACGTCCTGCTCGTTCCTGCCTACTCCAATGTGTTGCCGCGCGATGTCAGTCTGCGCACGCAACTGACCCGCAATATCGACCTGAATATCCCGCTGTTGTCTGCGGCGATGGATACCGTCACCGAGTCGCGCCTGGCGATTGCGCTGGCGCAGGAAGGCGGCATCGGCATCATCCACAAGAACATGTCTTCCCAGGCGCAGGCGGCCAAGGTTGCCAAGGTCAAGCGTTTCGAGAGCGGCGTGGTCAAGGACCCGATCACCATCACGCCGGACATGACGGTGCGCAGCGTGCTGAGCCTGACGCGCCAGCACAAGATTTCGGGTTTGCCGGTGGTGCAGGGCAAGCTGCTGGTCGGCATCGTCACCAATCGCGATCTGCGTTTCGAGAGCAATCTGGACCAGCCGGTTAAAAATATCATGACGCCGCGCGAGCGGCTGATTACCGTCAAGGAAAATGCCAGCCTGGAAGAGGCTCGCAACCTGATGCACAAGCATCGTATCGAGCGCGTGCTGGTGGTGAATGACGCGTTCGAGTTGCGCGGACTGATGACGGTAAAAGATATCCTGAAATCCAATGAACATCCGTCGGCCTGCAAAGACAGCCATGGCCGCCTGCGCGTCGGTGCGGCAGTCGGGGTGGGCGAGGGCACGGATGAACGTGTTGCTTTGTTGGCCGAGGCTGGGGTGGACGTGATCGTGGTGGATACCGCGCACGGCCATTCGCAGGGCGTGCTGGATCGCGTCAAATGGGTCAAGACTAAATTTCCTCATGTCGAAGTGATAGGCGGGAACATCGCCACCGGCGGTGCGGCGATGGCTTTGCTGGATCACGGCGCGGACGGCGTGAAGGTCGGCATCGGTCCCGGTTCGATTTGCACCACGCGTATCGTCGCTGGTGTCGGGGTGCCGCAGATCGCGGCGATCCAGGCTGTCGCCAAGGCGTTGCAGGGCACCGGTGTGCCGTTGATTGCCGACGGCGGCATACGCTATTCGGGCGACATCTCCAAAGCGATCGCGGCGGGCGCGCATGCGGTGATGCTGGGCGGCTTGTTTGCCGGTACCGAAGAGGCGCCCGGCGAGATCGAATTGTTCCAGGGGCGTTCCTACAAGTCCTATCGCGGCATGGGCAGTTTGGGCGCGATGCAGCAGGGGTCCAGCGACCGCTATTTCCAGGACAACGAAGCCAACCAGGACAAGCTGGTGCCGGAAGGCGTGGAAGGCCGCGTGCCATTCAAGGGCAGCGTGCTGCAGGTGATCCACCAATTGATGGGCGGACTGCGCTCCAGCATGGGCTATGTGGGATGCGCGGATATCGCCACGATGCATGCCAAGGCCGAGTTTGTAGAGATCACGTCTTCCGGCATCCGCGAGTCGCACGTGCACGATGTGCAGATTACCAAGGAAGCGCCGAATTACCACATAGACTAGTTGATAGACGTTAGTCGCTAGTCGTTAGTTAACCCGGTGCAGCGAGATTTTTAACTAATGACTAATGTCTAGCGACTAACGACTAACGACTGAAATGCCCGGATACCGTGATCTGAAAGTTTGGCAGATGGCCATGCGGTTGGCCGAGGAAGTTTATCGGTTGAGTGCACAGTTTCCGAAGCATGAAATTTATGGTCTTGCCAGTCAGTTGCAACGCTCAGCAGTTTCCTTGCCATCCAACATAGCAGAGGGGCATGGGCGCAATTCAGGCAAGGAGTTCAATCATTTTCTGGGCATAGCTTTGGGATCACTGGCAGAAATGGAAACGCAACTGATCTTGGCGCAGCGTTTGGGATATCTGACTGAAGATGAAATTAGCCCAGCCCTGCAAAATGCAGACGAGATCGGCAAAATGCTAAAAGGCCTGCAAAAATCTCTCAACATTAACTAACGACTAACGTCTAGCGACTAATGACTGAACATAGAAAAATCCTGATCCTCGATTTCGGTTCGCAATACACCCAGTTGATTGCTCGCCGCGTCCGTGAAACCAACGTCTATTGCGAGCTGCATCCATGGGATGTGGATGCGGACTTTATCCGGAATTTCAATCCTGCTGGCATCATCCTGTCCGGCGGGCCGAACTCGGTGTATGAGGACGAAACGCCCAAAGCGCCGCAGGTGGTGTTTGAGCTGGGCGTGCCGGTGCTGGGCATCTGTTACGGCATGCAGACCATGGCGGCGCAACTGGGCGGCCGTGTCGAGAGCGGAAAGGTGCGCGAGTTCGGCTATGCCGAGATCAGGGCGCGCGGCCATTCAAAATTGTTCGACGGCATACAGGACAAGTCCAACGCTCAAGGCCACGGCCTGTTGGACGTATGGATGAGCCACGGCGACAAGGTCACCGCGCTGCCCCCCGGCTTTTCGGCGATCGCCTCCAACGAGGCCACTCCCTATGCCGCGATGGCGGACGATGCGCGCCGTTTCTACGCGGTGCAATTCCATCCCGAGGTGACCCACACCTATCAGGGCAAGGCGATCATAGGGCGCTTCGTGCACGACATCTGCGGTTGCGGCGCTGACTGGAATATGCCGGATTACATAGGCGAGGCGGTGGAAAAAATCCGTGCCCAGGTGGGCAAGGACGAAGTGATACTCGGTCTGTCCGGCGGCGTGGACTCCTCGGTGGCGGCGGCGTTGATCCACCGCGCCATCGGCGACCAGCTCACCTGCGTGTTCGTGGACAACGGCCTGCTGCGCCTGAACGAAGGTGCTCAGGTGATGGAGACTTTCGGCAACCACTTGCACATGAAAATCATTCATGTCGATGCCAGCGACGAATTTTTGCATCACCTGGCTGGGGTGTCCGAGCCGGAAAAAAAGCGCAAAATAATCGGCCGCGAATTTGTCGAAGTGTTCCAGCGCGAAGCCAAGAAATTGCCGCAAGCCAAGTGGCTGGCGCAAGGCACGATCTACCCGGACGTGATCGAGTCGGCCGGAGCAAAAACCAAGAAAGCGCATGCCATCAAATCGCACCACAACGTGGGCGGCTTGCCGGAAAGCCTGCACCTGAAACTGCTAGAGCCGCTACGCGAACTGTTCAAGGACGAAGTGCGCGAACTGGGCGTGGCGTTGGGGCTGCCGCACGACATGGTATATCGCCATCCTTTCCCCGGCCCAGGCTTGGGCGTGCGCATCCTCGGCGAAGTGAAGAAAGAGTACGCCGATCTGCTGCGCCGCGCCGATGCGATCTTCATCGAGGAGCTGCGCAACACCCGTTTCGAACCCTCTCCCGCCGGGAGAGGGCTGGGTGAGGGAAAGACGTCGGCTGGAGCAAGCTCCCTCACCCCAACCCTCTCACCAGGGGAGAGGGAGATGACTTGGTACGACGCGACTTCGCAGGCCTTCACGGTGTTCCTTCCCGTCAAGTCGGTCGGCGTGATGGGCGACGGTCGCACCTACGAATGGGTGGTGGCCTTGCGCGCGGTGCAGACGCAGGATTTTATGACCGCACATTGGGCACATCTGCCTTACGAGTTGCTGGGTAAAGTTTCCAACCGCATTATCAACGAAGTGCGCGGCATCAACCGCGTTGTCTACGACATCTCCGGCAAGCCCCCCGCGACGATCGAGTGGGAGTAGTTCATCAGAAATTAAGTATTTATATAAATACTATCGGCTTGCAAAAAACATTCGCATTTCAAAAATTGGCATGATTTTTCGGCACGTTTTTGTTACACCCACACTATCTTTTGCGTTAGCCTGTTGGTTTTTGCGCCGTTTTCTCTCCCCGGCACACGATCGCCAGCGTGACAAATTGAGGCCGCCACGCTTTTAATTCAGGCTGCGAAAATTACGCTTGATGTGGCATTGCGGGTTGCTTGCCCGCCTTCTTGCTGAGTTCTTGGTCGCTAGGCAATTTCCTATGCCCAGCCTAAGAATATATGTAGAAAGATTTTCCATTTCACTGATTGTTTCACCCTCCCAATTGACCATAATACAGCAGCGGTATTGATTCTGCTTAACGTCAGAAAATTAAACATTTTTTCTCAGTTTATTTGATAAGGAGAACATCATGAAGCTAGGGGACATACGTTCCATTGCCAAGTCACACCATATCAAACCAGGCCACCTTTCAAAAGCCGAGTTGATCAAATCGATTCAAATCAACGAGGGAAATTTCGACTGCTTTGCGACGGCCTGCAACGGAGACTGCGATCAGTCCGGTTGTCTTTGGCGTGATGACTGCTTTGCTGCGTCTCGCGGGATGGCGCTGTCGTGAACCTTGTTAATCTTAGATGCAACAGGCCTGCGGGAGCTTTCCCCGTTTTTTTATAGAAGGAAGAATCATGACAACCGGTACAGTTAAATGGTTTAACGATGCAAAAGGTTTTGGTTTCATCACTCCGGATGATGGGGGCGAGGATTTGTTCGCGCATTATTCCGCGATCAATATGAACGGCTTCAAGACACTCAAGGAAGGTCAGAAGATCAGCTTTGAAGTCATGCAAGGCCCCAAGGGTAAACAGGCTTCCAACATTCAAGGCATTAATCGTCCCGGCTGATTATTGATGTTCAACGTTTTACTGATTGTTTTATTCACTTGACCTAAGGAGAAATAAAATGAACAACATTACCCGTTTTAATCCATTCAACGAATTGGCACGAGTCGATCCATTGCTTGCGCGTTTCGATCCGTTTTGGGAAATGGATGACGTCATGAATCGTTTCATGATGCGCCCATTTTCGCTTCTTCGCGAAGGAATGGAAATGGAACCGCAGATGCGGATGGATGTGAAAGAGGCGGATGGAAAATATCTGGTCAACGCGGAAATCCCCGGCGTCAAGAAGGATGACATCCATGTGACGATAGACGGGAACCGGGTTTCCATCAGCGCCGAAGTCAAGCAGGAGAAGGAAGCCAAAGACGGCGAACGGGTGATCCGCTGCGAGCGCAGTTACGGCATGACATCACGCAGTTTCACCCTGGCCGACGAAGTCGATCAGAACAAAATCCAGGCTAAATATGATAACGGCATACTCGAACTGACCCTGCCCAAGAAACCGGGAGCATCGACGCGCAAGGAAATCTCCATCTCGTAAATTTTCAGGGCACTTTAGGAGAAGATTATGTTGAAGAAAATTTTGGCGGTGGCTTTATTGGGCGCCGTGACTTTCCCGTTTGGTTTGGCTTTGTCGGCAGATCAGGATCGTACCCAGGATCGGGATCGTACCCAGGATCGCACGGAGGATAGGGATCGTATATACGGCAGCCAGATGATGACCCAGCAGGAGCGCGATGAATTCCGTGCCAGGATGCGCGCAGCGAAAACTGCCGAGGAGCGCGAACAGATACGCAAGGAACACCACGAACGGATGAAACAGCGGGCCAAGGAACGCGGTATCACGCTTCCTGACGAACCGCCGGCCAGAGGTGGCGGCATGATGGGCCCCGGAGGCGGAGGCATGGGTGGTGGCATGGGGCCTGGAGGAATGGGACCCGGAGGCATGGGACCTGGTGGCGGCCGCAACCGCTGATGATTTTCATCCCGTTCTGATCTTGAGAAGGTGGGCATTGCATCATGGCAACCCAACTTAAAAGCATCCGTCCATTGCATGACCGCGTACTGGTTAAGCGGCAGGAAGGCTCACACAAAACCGCATCCGGGATCGTGATTCCGGATGCGGCTTCGGAAAAGTCCGACCAAGGTGAGGTCATTGCGATCGGCGCGGGAGCAATGTTGAAAGACGGTAAAGTTCGTCCGCTCGATGTCAAGGTTGGCGACCGGGTGCTGTTCGGCAAATATGCGGGGCAGATCGTAAAAGTCGGTGGCGAGAAGTTGCTCGTCATGCGTGAAGAGGACATCATCGCCGTGCTGTGACCGCTATGCTGTAATTGGGGGCAAAGTCGCGCGGTATTCATACTGGAGAGTCTCATGTCGGCTAAACAGGTTTTGTTCCACGATGCAGCCCGCAGCAAAATCATCGAAGGTGTCAACATCCTGGCGGATGCGGTCAAGGTGACGCTGGGTCCTCGTGGCCGCAACGTGATACTGAACCGCAGTTATGGCTTGCCGCTGGTCGCCAACTCAGGGGTCATCGTCGCAAAGGAGATCGAGCTCAAGGACAAATTCGAGAACATGGGTGCGCAGATGGTGAGAGAGGTTGCCAGCAAAACTTCCGATGTGGCGGGAGACGGCACGACCACCGCCACCGTACTTGCGCAGTCTATCGTGCGCGAGGGCATGAAGTACGTCGCAGCCGGAATGAATCCGATGGATTTGAAGCGCGGCATCGACCAGGCGGTTGCCGCAACCGTCGAGCAGTTGCGCAAGATTTCCAAACCTTGCACGACGAACAAGGAGATTGCGCAGGTCGGTGCGATATCCGCCAACTCTGACAGTGCCGTCGGCGAAATCATTGCTCAGGCAATGGAAAAGGTAGGCAAGGAGGGCGTGATCACGATAGAAGACGGCAAGAGCCTGCAGAATGAACTGGAAGTGGTAGAGGGCATGCAGTTCGACCGCGGCTACCTGTCGCCATACTTCATCAATACCCCCGACAAACAGATCGTGGTACTGGATGAACCGTATATCCTGATCCATGACAAGAAAATCAGCAACATCCACGATTTGCTGCCGTTGCTGGAACAAATCACCAAAGCTGGCAGGCCGCTGCTGATCATCGCCGAAGATGTCGAGGGCGAGGCGCTGGCAACATTGGTCATCAACACCCTCCGTGGCGTCCTGAAGACAGCCGCCGTCAAGGCACCGGGTTTCGGCGACCGGCGCAAGGACATGCTGGCGGACATCGCGATCCTGACCGGCGGTGCGGTGATTGCCGAGGAAGTCGGCCTTTCCCTGGAAAAGGCCATGCTGAAAAATCTGGGCCAGGCCAAACGTATCGAAGTGGGCAAGGACAACACCACGCTGATCAGCGGCGCGGGTGATCCGGAAATAATCCAGCGCCGCATCCGGCAAATCGACAAACAGATCGAGGAAGCGGCCAGCAGCTACGACAAGGAAAAGTTGCAGGAGCGTGCCGCCAAGCTGGCTGGCGGTGTCGCTGTGATCAAGGTCGGCGCTGCCACCGAAACCGGGATGAAGGAGAAAAAAATCCGCATCGAGGACGCGATGCATGCTACCCGTGCTGCAGTCGAAGAGGGCATCCTGCCCGGCGGCGGTGTGGCGCTGTTGCGCGCGAGGGCGGCGATCAGCGAGTTGCAAGGCGGCAACAGCGAGCAGGATGCCGGCATCAAGATCGTGTTGCGCGCGTTGGAAGAGCCTCTGCGCCAGATCGTCACCAACGGCGGCGGCGAACCTTCGGTGGTGCTGAACAGGGTGCTGGAGGGTAAGGGCAGTTTCGGCTACAACGCTGCCACCGAAGCATATGGCGACCTGATCGAGATGGGCATCCTCGACCCGACCAAGGTGACACGCTGCGCGTTGCAGAATGCCGCTTCGATAGCAGGCCTGATACTCACCACGGACGCGATGGTTGCGGAGCTGCCCAAGGATGTAGAGCATCCGGCGGAAATGGGTGAGATGGAAATGTAGCAAAACAATTCATTGACCAGGAGGCAGATCATGAGCGCAAAAACGATTCCCGCAGGCTTCCATCAAATCCAGCGTCACGATGGTCTGTTTCAGGAGCGCGTGCACGATGCTTATAAACTGAAGGGTAAGCTGCCCGAGCCGACAGTTTGCCCGCAATGCGGCGCGGTATTTCACGCGGGCCGCTGGCAATGGACAAACGCGCCGGCAGGCGCACATCGGGAAACCTGTTCGGCCTGCCATCGCATCCACGACCGGTACCCTGCCGGTTTCCTGACGATAAAGGGCGCATTTTTCAAGGCCCACCGCGATGAAATCATGCGTCTGGTACATAACCATGAGCAGCGTGAACGGACAGAGCACCCGCTTAAACGCATCATGGATGTGGAAGATAAAGATGGCTCGACTCTGGTGACCACCACAGATATCCACCTTGCCCGCAGCATCGGTGAAGCCTTGCATCATGCCTATCAGGGGGAGCTGGAGTATCACTATAACCCCGAGCAGAATCTGTTGCGGGTTAACTGGACGCACTGAAGGAGTATAGCGATGCGCCCCATGAGACTGCCTGTATTGGTATTGTGCTTGGCGGCGGTCGCGTTAATGCTTGTCGGTTGCGATCAAGATAAACGGCCAACCCTTGCGTCGGCAAATGCCAGTGCGGCTACCAGCCCCATTTCCAGCGCTGCATCGGCGACTGTTGCGCTGCCTAATTTTACCGCGCTGGTCAAGAAGGAAGGACCGGCCGTGATCAATATCAGCACTACTAGGAAGGTTCGTGAAACGCTTCCATTTCCGTCGTTCCCGGGCCTCACACCGGATGATCCTTTCTACGAAGGTGAAGGATGAGTTATTGAAACATGGCACGGTCAAGCGCGGCAGGATCGGTGTCACGATACAGAACGTAACCCCCCGAGCATGCCAGATCATTCGACCTGGCTAAACCTGGCGGCGCGCTGATCGCTTCGGTGGAAAAAGACGGCCCGGCCGACAAGGCCGGCCTGGAGATCGGAGACATCATATGTATGATATGCAAGCAAGAAAATTTTTCCGCAACAAAGTATACCCAGCGACTTGGCTGTCGTCTTTTGGCAGCTTAGTCGAGTGGCAGTGGTTGCATCAGTTGGGATGAAATGTGGATTTTTAGAAGTGCCCAGGTTGAACAAAGAGACCGGGCGACACAGCACAATAAAATTGCGAGGAGCAATAACATGGATCAGGAACAAATCGAGTCATCTGGCAATGCGACAAGCGGCGGAATGAATTACCCGCTGCCGGCTGCAAAACCTGACATCGAGCGGCGCAGAACGCAGGGCAACAGGGTCTTTGCCGCGGAAAAAATGCTGGTGATGAGAATGCTGCAATCCATCGGCAACCCGCCTGTGCAGATTGTGTTGTGGAATCGCCAGGTGATATCGAATCAGGATGGGAGCGCGGTTGCACGGGTGCTTATTCGCGACCATGCGGCACTATTGAAACTGGTCAGCGACCCCGAACTTTATTTCGGCGAGTTGTATTCGGAACAGCGCATAGAGGTGCAGGGTAACCTGCTGGAATTTCTTGAGGCCGCGTATCGGGTCTGGCCGAAGAATCGCCAGGGTATATCCTTGAAGAAATTGTCGGTTCCGTTCTTCGACACAGCGCGCAACACCCTCAGTGCAGCACGCCGCAACATCCACCACCACTACGATACCGGCAACGATTTTTACCAGCTTTGGCTCGATGAGCGGATGGTATATACCTGTGCGTATTTCCCCAGCCAGAATACCAGCCTGGAGGATGCCCAATTAGCCAAGCTGGATTATATATGCCGAAAATTGTGCCTGAAGCCGGGCGAGCGGGTGGTGGAAGCGGGCTGTGGCTGGGGAGCTTTGGCGTTGCATATGGCCAAATACTACGGTGTGAAAGTAGCCGCCTACAACATATCCCGCGAGCAGATCACTTACGCCCGGCAACGTGCTCACGCGGAGAGCCTGGACGGGCAGGTCGAGTTCATCGAGGACGATTACCGCAACGTGCTCGGCGAGTTCGACGCCTTTGTTTCGGTCGGCATGCTCGAACATGTGGGGACAGATCATTATCGAGAGTTGGGTGCGGTCATCGACCGCAGCCTCAAGGATAACGGGCGCGGCTTGATCCATACCATAGGCCTGAATTACCCTCGACCGATGGATGCCTGGACCGAGCGCCACATCTTTCCCGGTGCCAGTCCGCCTAGCCTGGCGCAAATGATGCAGATATTCGAGCCTTACGATTTTTCGGTGCTGGACGTGGAAAATTTGCGGTTGCACTATGCCATGACACTGGAGCACTGGTTGCAGCGCTATGAAGGCAATTTCGAGCGCGTGACGGAAATGTTCGATCTGAAGTTTGCAAGGGCATGGCGCTTATACCTAGCCGGGTCGCTCACTGCTTTCAAGATGGGCGGGATGCAATTGTTCCAGGTAAGCTTCGCGCGCCCCAGCCATAACCATATTCCATGGACCCGGCAATACCTGTACGAAAATCCATACACCCCTTGGGGAGCAGCCAATGGAAAGCTGTGATGTACTCATCGTCGGAGGCGGCCCCGCAGGCTCGAGCTGTGCATGGCAGCTGCGCAGGCACGGCCTGGATGTGATGGTGATGGACAAGGCAAACTTCCCGCGCGACAAGGTCTGCGCCGGATGGATAACGCCGGCGCTGGTGCAGGCGCTGCATTTGGATACCGGGGATTATGCGCGCCAGCATGTGCTGCAACCGATCACGGCCTTTCGTACCGGTTTGATCGATGGCGGCGAACTGGAAACACACTACCCGTCAATTGTTAGCTTCGGCATACGACGATACGAGTTTGACGACTATTTGCTGCAACGCTCGGGTGCACGCTTGCATCTGGGGCAGCCGCTTAAATCTCTGCAACGGGACGGCAAGCAATGGATCGTCAACAACGCCATTTCGACCCCATTGGTAATCGGCGCGGGAGGTCATTTTTGTCCGGTTGCCCGTATGATGGGAGCGAAGCTGGGAGCAGACGAAGCGGCGATTTCGGCCAAGGAAATCGAGTTCGAGATGAGTCTTGCGCAACGCGAAAATTGCCAGGTTAAGGGAGATACGCCAGAACTATATTTTTGCCGGGATATGCGGGGATACGGCTGGTGCTTTCGCAAAGGAAATTATTTGAATATCGGCCTGGGCCGGGAGCGCAGCCATCTGCTTTCTGAGCAGCTCAAAAATTTTTGCGGCTTTCTCAAGCAACGCGGCAGAATTCCACAGGACATACCGGACAGCTTCCATGGACATGCTTACCTGCCATACGGGCATGCGAATCGCAAACGATGCGATGACGGCATGTTGCTGGTTGGCGATGCGGCTGGGTTGGCCTATCCGCAAAGTGGCGAAGGGATAAGGCCTGCGGTCGAGTCCGGTCTGATTGCAGCAGCCACTATCCTGGAGGCCAAGGGAGACTACAGCAGTGAACAGTTGCTGCCTTATAGCAGTCGCCTGCTGGTGCGCTTTGGCGCTGCGAAGAAATCTGACAGTTCAGAGCCATCATTTCTGCGCAAGTATTTCGCCGGAATGCTGCTGGACAGCAAATGGTTTACCCGGCACATAGTGCTGGATCGCTGGTTTCTCCACACCCATCAGGAACCCCTGTATGCCGTTTGATATTGCAAAGATTATCCTGAAAATAAAATTTTACCAGTAACGCTTAACATAGAGGTCGGCATGCCTATCAGCGAAATTTGTAACCGCGAAGTCATTGTGGTGCAGCGCAGCAACACCATTTTCGAGGCGGCCCAGCTGATGCGCCAGCATCATGTCGGCGATGTGGTGGTCGTTGATGATCGCGGCGGAGCAAGAGTTCCGGTAGGCATCGTCACCGACCGCGATCTGGTGGTGGAAATCATGGCACCCGCCATCGATCAGATGCTCATTACCGTGGGCGACATCATGGCCCCCGATCTGGTTACGGTCAAAGAAAATGCCGGTCTATCAGAAACGATCGAGTATATGCGCGCCAAGGGTGTGCGGCGTGTTCCGGTGGTGAACGTCAGCGGTGGGCTGGTTGGCATACTTACGCTGGATGACCTGCTGGAATTGTTGGCGGAAGAATTGCTCGCGCTTGCCAAGCTGGTGAGGCAAGCGCAGAAAAAGGAAGCGATAAACCGCCGTTAGCGTAGTTTTATTTCAGGAGATAATCATGCGCATCCCTTTACAGATAACCGTCCGTGGCATGGAACATTCAGAGGCGCTGGAAACGCATATCCGTGACAAGGCGAACAAACTCGATGAATTTTTTGACCGTATCATGTCCTGCAGGGTAGTCGTCGAGGTGCCGCACAAGCATCATCACCAAGGCAAGCAGTTCAATGTGCGCCTCGATATCGGCGTGCCGGGCAGCGAGATCGTGGTCAACCGCGACCATGCCGAAGATGTTTATGTCGCTTTGCGAGATGCGTTCGATGCCGCAAAACGCAAGCTTGAAGACTATGCACGCAAAGTGCGCGGCGACATCAAGACGCACGAACAAAGGCGCAGGAGCGATAGCGGTAGCGGTGAGGGCACAGAAATCATCGACGACCGTTAAGGCAGTCTGGCAATGATAGTTCGGTGCACCTGCCACCTTGCCGCGCTGTAGCCTGCCGACGGGAGACATGGCAGAAACAGGCAATGAGATCGTGGTGCGCGTGTATGTTATCGGTATGGAGAGGAAAGGAGCCTGTCCTGAATTTCCAGCGTTGTTTGCTGGCCCGTCAGCTTTATAACGTACCATGTAGCGGCGGAAACTGTGCCCCCAGTATCCGCGCCGCCTCGGCCCGTGTCAGCTGCCCCGCATGCCAGCCTTCATACGCTTCTTTGAAGCTCATCTTCCGTATCTCCTGTAGCACTTTTTTCGTCTTCCTATCGCCCTCCTCGGGTAATAGGACAACCGGACAGATTGCGCGCTACAAAACCGGATAGATCAAAAACTCGCGACATGCTGATATTTTGGAATTGAATTTTTCGGGAATTGAGCGTATAAAATAAACATGGTTCTCGATAAAAGCGGTTTGGAAATGTTAACCATTCATGGGAGACGCCTATCGACACTGCAATGATTGATACCCTGTAGTCACCAACCAAGTCAGCACAATGACTGAAGATCGGCATCCCATCAGCCGATACACGCCGCATTTATGCGGCGTTGTTATTTGTAATACGAATTTGGATATTGATTGGCATGAGCCGGATTTTTGCTTTGCCGGTCAGCGGGAGTAATGATACATTCCAGTTACGAATTTATAACTGATGTACCGGTCTAATAAAAATAGATTCGAGTTGTCAGTGAAGTAATCTGCGTTGGGTGAACAGAAATGCAAAAATCGAAACCGTATTTTAAATACCGTCAGGCAAGCCATGCCAATAACTATGTCGCTTCCATTGAGGTGGATGGGGAAGTACTGCACAAGATAGAAAATTTCGACGAATTTTACAAAACATTTGGCTATACTCAGGAGAGTAGAAGCGCCGGTGTTTTGCCGGACGAGTTTATCTGGTCTGAATATATCAATAATACTGCGGCAGATTTCACCGCTTGCTGTCAGATGCATATTATCGAGTATCTGAGAATGCACTCGGCTTCATTTAATGAAGAATATGGCGAGCACTATGAAAGTTGGCAGGCTGCCCACGCGGAGATTCGGAAGAAAAGGGGCATGGCCTGCGTTGCTTGCAAGGCAAAGCCCTTATGTAAAAAGTAGCCTGGAGAAGTGTTCCACATAACAACGCCGCACTTGTGCGGCGTTGTTATTTACATGGCGCTCATGCAAGCCCGCTGGGTTTGATTTTCGACTGGAGGCGCTGGCCGCCGCGTGCGCGTTTGCCGAAATAACCTTGCAGCACTGCCCCAGACAATTTGACGACTTGATCTTTGACGCCCGTCTTTCCATAAATGCTCAACTCGGGATGGTCGATCACCGTTGCCGCCACCAGTTCGTCTTTGTCACCCAGTCCCATCAGGATCACCCCTTTGCCGCCGCCGGGCAGATGCTTCATCTCGCCGAACAGGAACACCAGCAGCCTGCTTTCGCCGGATACGGCGGCGACCAGCGAATGTTCCGTGGGCGTGAACGGGGCGGGGGCGAGGATGGCTTCCTTGTCCACGGTGATGAATTGTTTGCCCGCCTTGTTTCTGCCCACCATGTCGCCGAGTGCACAGGTGAAACCGTAGCCGGCAGAGGTCGCAATCAACAGTTGCTGGTTGGATTTTCCGCACAGCGCGTACGCGATTTTCGCGCCGGGGGCGAGGTCGATGAAGGTGGACAGCGGTGCGCCGTCGCCGCGCCCCGAGGGCAATTGCGCGACCGGGATGCTGCATACGCGACCATTGTCGCAGATCACGATGCAGTGGTCGGTGGTGCGGCATTCGTACTTGCCCAGCAGGCCGTCACCATCCTTGAAGGCGAGCGTGGTTAAGTCCAGGCCGTGCCCCTGGCGGGTGCGCACCCAGTGCTTGTTCGAGATAATCACGGTCACCGGCTCGTCTAGCAGCGGCACGACGATGGCCGATCTGCTTTCTTCCTTGATCAGCGTGCGGCGCGCGTCGCCGTAGGTCGCGGCATCGGCCTCGATCTCCTCTGCGACCAGTTCGCGCAACGCGCTATCTTTGCCCAGAAGCCGGGTGAGTTCGCGGCGCTCTTTTTCCAGCGCCTTGATTTCCTTTTCGATGCGTATGCCTTCCATCTTCGCCAGCTGGCGCAAACGGATTTCCAGTATGTCTTCGGCTTGACGATCGGACAGCTCGAAGCGCGCGATCAAAGCGGCCTTGGGGTCGTCCGACTCGCGGATCAGCGCGATCACCTCGTCGAGGTTGAGGAACACCACCATCCGGCCTGCGAGGATGTGCAGGCGGTCATTGACCTGGCCCAGACGAAATTCGCAGCGGCGGCGCACCGTGCTCAGTCGGAACTCCACCCATTCGCGGATGATCCTGGAGAGCGGTTTCTGCTGCGGCCTGCCGTCCAGCCCTATCATCGTCATGTTGACCGGCACAGAAGATTCCAGGCTGGTGTGGGCGAGCAGCACGTTCATCATCTCGTCTTCTGACTGGCGCGAAGACTTGGGCTGGAGTACCAGGCGTATCGCCTGAGACTTGTCGGATTCGTCGGCTACCGCATCCAGCACCGACAATATTAATTGCTTGTTCTGCACCTGATCCTGGCTCAGGCTCTTCTTGTTGGCTTTGACTTTGGGGTTGGTCAGCTCGCCTATCTCTTCCAGCACCTTGCGCGCAGATACGCCATGCGGCAGTTCATGCACCACGATCTGCCACTGGCCGCGCGCCAGTTCTTCGGTTGTCCAGCACGCGCGCATTTTCAGCGAACCGCGACCGCCGAGATAACACTCGCGGATGTCGCGCGCGGGCGAAATGATTTGTCCGCCGCCGGGAAAATCCGGTCCGTGGATGCAGGCGAGCAGGGCCAGGTCGTTGAGATCGGGGTTGCGCACCAGTTGCACGGCGGCTGCAGCCACTTCGCGCAGGTTGTGCGAAGGGATCTCGGTCGCAATGCCGACCGCGATGCCGGATGCGCCGTTGAGCAGCACCATAGGCAGGCGCGCCGGGAGCATCGCGGGCTCTTTGAAAGCGCCGTCGTAATTGGGCACGAAGTCCACCGTGCCCATGTCGATCTCGGACAGCAGCAATTCGGCCAGCGGCGTGAGGCGCGTCTCGGTGTAGCGCATCGCCGCCGCGTTGTCGCCGTCGCGCGTGCCGAAGTTGCCCTGTCCGTCCACCAGCGGATAACGTAGCGAGAAATCCTGCGCCAGCCGCACCATCGCCTCGTATGCGGAAGAGTCGCCGTGCGGGTGATATTTGCCCAGCACGTCACCGACCACGCGCGCCGATTTGACGTGCTTGCTGCCGTGGTTCAGTCCCATCGCGCGCATCGCGTAGAGGATGCGGCGCTGCACCGGCTTCTGGCCGTCGCACACATCAGGTAGCGCGCGGCCTTTCACCACCGAGATTGCGTATTCCAGATAGGCGCGTTCTGCGTATTGTGCAATCGGCACCTCGTCGCCGTCGGGCAGCGCGGGCAGCGGGGCGAATTGTCTTGCTCCGCCGCCGTTGCCGCCGGCGCTCGTAGCTATTTCCGGAGCTTCGTTCTCGACGGGTTTGCTCTCATCTTCTGGGAAGAGGGCAGTCTGATCTGTTTGTTCTGTGCTCATCGTTAACTTATAACCAACATTCTTGCTTCAATCGTATCTGCCGATAAATCGGCGCCACATTCCCATTCGACGAAGTATCCGCCGTTTTTTATTTTCATGAATTCGCCAATGTCATTCAAATCTTCGAACGCTTCATATTGAAGATAGGGGCGAAGATCAAACTTGCCGACTCGCCCATCATTGGCGATGACTGAAAATGTCCAGTCAGTGTGTGGGGTCAGTTCTGTAATTCTCATTGGCATTATCTGTGTGGGCAAAGAGAAAGTCCATTAGTCAAAATCCCGTTCGCCCTGAGCTTGTCGAAGGGCTC